>NZ_CP118747.1:680000-992452 GCF_030996345.1 Acidithiobacillus sp. AMEEHan
TGCGGTAAAATCTCCAATGAGAAACAGCAAGTCGTGCCCCAGATCCTGAAATTGGCGTGCCTTGTGTAGCAGAACCGTGTGACCGAGGTGGAGATCCGGTGCCGTTGGGTCCATACCCAGCTTGATCCGTAGCGGCCGTTTTTCATTTTCTGCTCGCTGCAATAGCGAGGCCAGACCACCCTCGGGCAGGATATCGGCTGCGCCGAGCTGCAATTGGCCTAAAGCTGTCGCGTGATCCATGTTACCTTCCATCTGCCAAATTCACGGGCGATGGTAGCATCGCTGCCGGCCTGGACGAAGCCAGGCGAGGCTCTCTTGCTACGGAAACGCCCGGAACCGCTCTCTTGGAAAATTATTTTATAGGAAATTTCTGGTGTTCCCGAGAGAACAGGGAAAATGCATTTTGGCACAGCAAACCAGCTAAAAAATATCCATCCCATCAGTCGTAATGTCCATTAACGATTGGTTTCCCAGACAATACGAGCAATGGCATGTGCCTTGCTTAGTAAGCCGCACATTCATAATCATAGGGGTGATACATGACCAGAACGAAACCGCTACTGCTATCAGGAGTCGTATCCGCCGCGCTCGCTGCCGGCTTCTTGTATGCCCCGGGGGCGGAGGCCGCCAACTGGTTCGAGCTGCAAGGCATCTCTCCGGCAAAGGCCCCGTTGTTTGGAGTATCGGGCTTTATCGAGCCGACAGTCTGGGCGCAACCCGGTACTGAAGATGGCCTGCTCCACGAGGTGCCCCACATTAATCAGATTGGGCCAGACTTCAGTCAGAACACCACCGCCGGGATTCTGCGCGCTCGCATCATGTTTCGCGGGAACCTGAACCCGAATATCTCCTATTTTGTCGCAGGCGAATTCGGCAATAACGGTTTTACCCACGTGCGCGGCGGGTATCAACCGGGTTTGATCGATGGTCACGTCACTTTCAGTTACATCCCCGGAGCCCGGGTGGAGGTGGGTTTGATTCGCGCCCCAAGTAGCGAAGGCGCCATGCAGGGCTTCATGAGTTATAACTATGTCATTAGCGCAACGGTCATCAACCAGTTGATGAACCAGCCCATGCTGAATTCTGCCTATGTCAGCAAGGATAGCCCCGCCGGCTACCTGATTCCCGGCACAGAAAAACTGGGGGTTAACGGATACCGATATCCCGGTGCCATGGTTTTTGACTGGTTTCGCAATGGCGCCTGGGAATTCACCTACGGCGCCATGGTCGGGATGTATGGCACCGTCGCTGCTGGGAACCAATCGAATGAGCCGATGGAAGCAGTACGCTTGCAAGAGGCGTACATTCTGGGCGGCAAGGGACCATTTCGCAGTGACATTCAGGGCGGCATCTGGTACCAGCACGCCGTGCCACGTTTTGATGGCGTCAATTATGACATGAATCGTTACGGCGCCGACTTGCAATACCTCCAGGGATATATGCATCCCTGGGGTCGGCAGTTCCGCTTTGAATATATGCGCGGCAATGGCTGGATCGATGCACCTGCTGCCTTCAACAAGGCCGACCTGAAACAGGCAGCCTTGTACCAGACCCAACTGTACCCGGGAATTGGCAACAAGGCCTGGGGATACATGGTGGAGGGCGGCTTGTTTTTGACCAAGCATATCGAGGTCAATTTGCGCTATGACTATTATAATCGCCTGCCCAATGATCCGGCACAGAATCGCATCTTCAAGACCTATGCCGTGGGCTTGCAGTATCACTTCACTCCGCTGACCAAGTTGATGGCGGGTTATTACTTCCGCACCCTGGATGTGCCGCATCCCAATGCGACCAGTGAGAGTGTGGCAAATTCCGTCGATAACGTCTTCGCTTTACAAGCCATGATCGCTTTCTGAGAGGTTTCCTATGCCAATTTTTCGCCGTTTTCTCCTTCTTCTCAGCGTCCCGGTGCTGCTGCTGTGCAGCAGTCTCCCGGCCTGGGCCAATGTATCGATGTTGCACGACTTCGACTTCAACAAGCCCACCTTCATTCATGATCACCCCTTTGCCAAGGCCAAGGTGGTGTTGCAGGTAAGTCAAGCCGACCCGGCGCGATGGAACCTCACTCTCAACAATGCGCAGAACCTGCTCAATTACTTTGGGCAAGAGCAAGTACAGATCGTGGTGGTCGCCTTCGGGCCCGGCATCAAAATGTATCTACCCAAAAACAAGGCCATTGCCGATCGAATTGCCGCCATCAATGCCGAAGGGGTGGAATTTGACGTCTGCCATAACAGCATGGAGGCTTTCAAGAAAAAGACCGGCCACTTGCCGCCCCTCGATCCATCGGTGGTCATCGTACCGGCGGGGATCGTGCGCATCATGCAGCTCGAATCCCATGGCTTTGACTACATAAAACCCTAATACAATCTTTCTCAGCCCGCTTGAGGTGGCCGCGCTTTGGGCCACCTTTTTTGTTAGCGAGAAAGTTCGCGTCCTAGGCCATATTTGAGGCGCCGCGCCGGGAGATACCAAAGCAGGCCATCAATCAGCATCAGGGCGCCCGCCCCCATGAGCAGGTACTCGGTGAAACTGTAGGGGCTCTCTCCCAGCAACTTGTGGATGGCGATGCCAAGGCCGATGAAAGCCACGCCGGTGCGGATCAACGAGAGCCCCGTGCGGGCGCGGGCATAGGAGGTCCGCTGACTGGAGGCGATGGTGCGCTGCGCCGCGAGGATGTTGCGCTCCCGCGCGAGATGGGTGCGTTCCTTACTTGCGGGCACCGGCCGCAACACCGAGCAATGGTTGGGAATGGCGGCAGCGAGCTTGGCGAGAGGACTGTCATCCTTGGCATGGATGGGCGCTTCTGGCAGATGATAGCGCTCGGTAAAGCGTATGTTCTCGATGGTGATGTCGAAAAGCTCCTTGCTGCAGGGGAGATCCATGCGCGCTTTACGTACCCGCAGGTAATCGACCAGGCCGATGAACGCCAGCAGAATGCCTACGAGCAGGATCGGCAGGTGATAGGGCGAGAGGACGTTGGCGGTCAGGTGGGTGAGGACGTTCGCCAAGGCGATCATGGCCAGCCCCCAGCGCAGCAGCTTCATGGAAGTCCGGGCCCGCGCATGCGCAGTACGATGGGCGGCGAGTTTGGTACGCCAGTGCGCCATGGTGTTGCGCCAGTAGGCAAGCCCTGTGCGCTCGATACCGATGAGCAGGGGCGCTTCGGCATGGAGATAATCCTGGATATACCAGGAGACATCCTCGCGCAGGGCAACGCGAAACTCATAGACAGACGCAGGCACACTCTTACGTACCGCATTGCGCATTTCCGCAGCGTTGGGATCGACGGCAGCAACGATCACCGTTTCCCCGACTTTGCGCACGGGAAACCATCCTTGGGTCCGCAGTTGCTTGGGGTCGAGACCGGCAAAGAGCTCCGTCGGCACCGGCAGCCGTTCGTCGTATTGGAGGAAGGCGCAGCCGTAGTAACGTGCCAGAGCCTCAAGAAGCGCGCAGCGCGACACCCCCAGCTCGTGCAGCAGGATGCGTTCGGTATGAATGCCGCGACGGGCAGCGCTGCGCTGGGCAACGTGCAGAGTCGCGGCGTCGAGGACGGCAGCGTCGACCAGCCCCTGGTAGGGGGAAGAGGATTCAGTCGTCATAGCGATAGAAAATGCGCTTCCAGGCGCTTTTGGGGAGACTGTAGTCAGCATCGGCAATCTCAAAATTCCCATCGACGAAAGGCGAACGGCGCTTGATGGCTTCGGCAGGGAGGTACCAACGCAGGCCATCGCCAATCAGGTAGAGGCCAATGATCACCAGGCTCAGGTCAAAGACAGTCCAAAGGATGTGGGCATGACCGGTAAAGTGAAAATAGACGAAGAGGCCGGCGCCCACGGTCATGACGCTGAAGCCGGTGCGCATGAAGGCCATACCCGTGCGCGAGCGCGCCATGATCGTGCGCAAACGCGACATGGCATTGCGCTTGTCGGCAAGGGTGGTGCGCTCGAGGGCCAGCCCAGTGGTGGCGTAGACGCCGGGAGCAGCATTGGCACCAGTGGCCTCAGCGACGGGGTCACCGCCGCCGGCATACAGGCAACGGGAAGCGAAAATGGTATCCCAGGGGCCGACCCTCTCCCAATTCTTACGAACCGCCTCGAGGGCACGGTTGGCCGCATGGCGACCAGGTCGATACCAGAGAAAGCCTTCGATCAACATCAAGGTGCCAATGACGATGAGGCTCGCATCGAAAATGGTCCAGGGTCCCAGGGCGAATTTGCGGGCGAAGCCAATGCCGATACCGGCAAAAGCCACCCCGGTGCGGGCAAAGGCGAGCCCAGTGCGGGCCTTGGCCATTTGCACCCGCAAGTAGGCGAGGATGGTGCGTTCCTCCGCCAGATCCGTCCGATCGTTGGCGAGAAAACGGCGCCTCTCCACCGGCGACAGGGCATCCCAATGCTGCCGTAGTGCCGTCGCCGTTGGGACGGTGGGGCTGCGCTCGAACTGCAGCTCCCCATGCTCGATGCGGACTTCCAACGCGCTGTACTCCTCGGGGACTGCATAGGGCGGATAGGCCTTGATCCGCACCGATTCCTGGCGTGCCGGCAGATACCAGAGGATCCCATCGACGATGGCAGCGACGCCAATGACGAGAAGGGGAAGCTCAAAAAGCAGAAGGTCGCCGCCACCAAAGAAGCGCAGAAAGGCGACAGCAATACTGATGAAGGTGAGACCCGTACGCGCTAGGGCCAATCCGGTGCGGCTGCGGGCAAACTGGGTGCGCTGTGCGGCATAGCGGGTGCGCAGCCCCGCCAGATAGGTGCGCACCTTGGCTAGAGGGGTGCGGCCACCGGAAACAGGAAAATGTTCGTTGAGATCGGCGCTGTTTTCGATCAGACGGATCAGATCGGCTGGGGTGGCCAAACGCAGCCGCAGTTCTTCGACCCCCAGGGTCGCGCGGATATGCTCCGCGAGCTGCGGATCTTCCGGGTTGCAAACGATTACCTCGGCACCGTCAGCATCCCAGCGGATGGGTAACCACAACTCCGCGCGCAGCGCATCGACATTCAGGCGACGGAGGATGGCTGCAGAGGCAGTCAGAGATTCATCGTATTCGACCGTGGGCCAGTCGTAGCGAGCAGACAGCTCCTGAAGTTGCAGATCTTTTTCTTGTAACCGTGCGTTAATCTTCGTACCTCTAATTCTTGTACAACAGCATGTGCCGCGGCGTGAGCCGGGTCGGGAAACGGGTGACGAGTCTGTTCCCTTCTATATTGTATGCAAAACAGTAGCTTTCTTACCAACAACCGCGGTTGATAGGCGATTTAGATTCACTTATGAGATGGCGGTGGCATGTAGCCCCGGAAAAAGCGTGGACAATCCATTGGCGAGAAAGGTGACGGCAATCGCCGCGAGAATCAGACCAAAAATCCGGGTCGAGATATTGATCCCGGTAACCCCCATTCTGTTGCTCAAGGGTTCGGCAAGGCGCAGGGCCGCATAGGCCACCAGACTAATGATCAGAATATCGACGACCAGGAGACCGCTGGCCAGCCACGAATTGCTGCGATTGTGCGCGATGATGACGGTGACCATGGTGCCCGGTCCAGCGAGCAGAGGAACAGCCAACGGTACTACCGCCACCGCCTCTTTCTGCATCCCCTCTGCCGCCTCTTCCGGGGTATGTTTGTAGCGCCCTCCAGACTTGGCCTGCAGCATATTGAACGCGAGCAACATCAGAATCATCCCACCTGCGACCTGAAAAGCGGCGATGCTGATCCCAAAAAAATGCAGGATGTATTCCCCCAGAAAGGCGGAAACCAACAGCACCACTGCTACCGCTCGCGCCGCCATCTTCGCCGTCTGCAGGCGCTGCTGCGGAGTCTCATCGTTGGTGAGAGCAATGAAGATGGGCACGGCGCCAATCGGGTTCAGAATAGCCAACAGTGCGATCAGAGTGCGCAACGCGCCGTGGATATCTGCACTAAGCAAGTCCGTGTACCTCTGTAAGAAAGAATGCGGCGAGCAGATGGTACTCCCTTGTATTGGCAAGGGCGAGAACATACTTATAATAAGCCGATTGGGGTAAGAGAAGGAGTGGTATCGATGCCAACTTACGAATATGTATGCAAGGAATGCGGGCATCAGCTCAGCGCCGAGCAGAAAATGTCCGACCCGCGTCTGGTCGATTGTCCGGCCTGCGGCAAGCCCGGACTGGAGCGGCAACTCAGCGCCGGCGGCTTTGCTCTCAAAGGCAACGGCTGGTATGCAACGGATTTCAAGGGTTCCAGCAAAACGACCAAGAGCGAGGAGAGCAGCGCCAACGCGGCACCGCCGTGTGCGGGCGGCGCCTGCGCTTGTCATTGACGTAGAGCGTCGGGAGCGACACCATTAGCGGGCCCTCTCGGGCCCTCAATTTTTTGGCCAGGATACACCCTCATGCGCAGTCATTATTGTCACCAGGTTACGGAACAACAAATCGGCGAGTCGGTCACCCTCTGCGCCTGGGTGCAACGGCGGCGCGACCATGGCGGGGTGATCTTTCTCGATCTGCGCGATCGTGAGGGTCTGGTGCAGGTGGTGGTCGATCCCGATCGCCCGTCGGCGTTTGCCAGCGCCGAAGGCTGTCGTTCGGAATTCGTGTTGCGCGTTGCCGGCAAGGTGCGCGCACGTCCTGCCGGGACGGAAAACCCACATTTGGCGAGTGGCAAGGTAGAGGTTCTGGCGGACGAAATCGAAATTCTGAGCCGCGCCGATGCCTTGCCCTTTCCGTTGGATGAAGAGGGCATCAGCGAAAATCTGCGTCTGCAATATCGCTACCTCGATCTCCGCCGACCACAGATGCTGCAGAACTTGCGTCTGCGCCATCGAGTCACCCGCTATCTGCGTAGTTACCTCGACGAAGCCGGCTGCATCGATGTGGAAACTCCGGTGCTAACGCGCTCTACACCTGAAGGCGCGCGCGACTATCTGGTACCCTCGCGCACCTACCCCGGGGAATTCTTCGCCCTGCCACAGAGCCCGCAACTCTTCAAACAGTTGTTGATGGTGGCGGGATTCGATCGCTACTACCAGATCACCAAGTGCTTCCGTGACGAAGACCTGCGCGCCGATCGGCAGCCAGAATTTACACAGATCGATATCGAGCTCTCCTTTGTCGAAGAGAAGGACGTCATGGCCTTGGCCGAGCCCATGATTCGCGGCCTGTTCCGGGATGTCTTGCAGGCAGAATTGCCGGATCCCTTTCCCCATATGACCTACGCCGAGGCCATGCAGCGCTTTGGCGTGGATCGCCCAGACCTGCGCAATCCGCTGGAACTGACTGAGCTGACCGATCTGATGCGCAGTGTCGAATTCAAGGTTTTTCGCGCCGCTGCCGATGCGCCGCGCGGCCGCGTGGCCTGTCTGCGCGTGCCCGGGGGTGCTAGCCTCAGTCGCACGCAGATCGATGCTTATACTGACTTTGTCGCCATCTACGGCGCCAAAGGCTTGGCTTGGATCAAGGTCAACGATCGTGCGGCGGGGACAGCGGGTTTGCAGTCCCCCATCGTCAAGTTCCTCTCGGAAGAGGTGCTACAGGAGATTTTGCAGCGTAGCAAGGCTGAGGATGGCGACATCCTCTTCTTCGGCGCCGACCGCGCCAAGGTGGTCAACGAAGCCCTGGGCAATCTGCGCAACCGGGTCGGGGAGGATCTCGGGCTGCTGCAGGCAGGATGGAAACCGGTCTGGATCACCGACTTTCCGATGTTCGAGTACGACGACAAGGAAAATCGTTGGACGTCCACCCATCATCCCTTCACGGCCCCGCAGTCGGCGGATCTCGAGGCCCTGCGCCGGGATCCCGAACATGCTCTGGCGCGTGCCTATGACCTGGTGTTGAATGGCAATGAAATCGGCGGCGGCAGTATCCGTATCCACCGCCATGACGTGCAGCAGGAAGTTTTTTCTGCCCTGGGGATCGGTCCCGAAGAGGCGCAGGACAAATTCGCCTTCCTCCTCGACGCGTTGCGCTTTGGTGCGCCACCCCATGGCGGCATGGCCTTCGGGCTCGATCGCCTGGTAATGTTGATGAGTGGCAGCGACACCATCCGTGACGTCATCGCCTTCCCCAAGACGCAAAAGGCCGGTTGCCTGCTCACCGCAGCACCCAGCCCGGTAGCAGATCGGCAGTTACAGGAGCTTGGCATCCGGCTGCGGCCGGGGGTCGGAGATGGGCTACAAAATCCCTAAGTCGGTACTCATACTCGTTCATACCACGGCACAGGTGTTGCTGCTGGAACGGGTGCGGCCTCAAGGTTTTTGGCAGTCGGTCACCGGCAGCCTGGAGCCGGGAGAGGACTGGCGCCAGGCGGCGGAGCGGGAGCTTGGGGAAGAGACCGGCTTTGCTGCCACTGGCCTGATCGACACCGGCGTGCGTAACCGTTTTCCCATCGTTCCGCCCTGGTCGGAGCGCTACGCGCCCGGGGTGAAAGAGAACGAAGAGCGAATCTTCACCCTCTGCCTGGCAAGGACGGCACCGCCACGCCTGCGTCCAGAGGAGCATTGCGCCTTTGCCTGGTTGTCGCCCGCCGAAGCGGCGGAACGCTGCGGCTCGTGGACCAACCGCAACGCCATCATTCGCCTCTTCGGCAACCTTGACGCCGGGCGTGCGGCCTCTTAGCTTGAGGGATTCGGGGTGGACGGGACGGGGATAGCAGTGACAGTCGACACGGTGCAATTTCGCGGACGCAACGAGGCGGCGGAACTCGATACCCGGATTCGCGTCGCCAAGGCGGCGCTGGGCTCGCGTGCCGTCATTCTCGGACACCACTACCAGCGCGAGGAAGTGTATCGCCACGCAGATTTTCACGGCGATTCGCTGCAACTGTCGCGGGCAGCCGCCGAGCTGGACGCCGAACATATCGTATTTTGCGGGGTCCACTTCATGGCCGAGGTAGCCGATATCCTCAGCCGCCCCGAGCAGAAAAGCATCCTGCCCGACCTACAGGCAGGCTGCGCAATGGCCGACATGGCAAATATCGAGCAGGTAGAGCGCGCCTGGGAGGAGCTGCGCACTGTCCTGGATCCCGAGGTGGAAATCACGCCCGTCACCTATGTCAACTCGAGCGCCGAAATCAAGGCCTTCTGTGGGCGGCATGGTGGCACGGTCTGTACCTCCTCCAATGCGCGCAAAATTCTCGACTGGGGCTTCCACCAGCGTCCCAAAGCCTTCTTTTTCCCCGATCAGCATCTGGGGCGCTGGACTGGGCATCAATTGGGCATTCCCCTGCGCGAGATGCCGGTCTGGGATCCCGAACTCCCTCTGGGTGGCCTTGCAGCGGAAGAGATTCGTCAAGCAAAGATCCTGCTCTGGAAAGGGCACTGCTCGGTACATCAGATGTTCCAGCCCATTCATATCGAACGCTGGCGCGCCGCGCATCCCCACGGCAAGGTCATTGCTCACCCCGAGGCTGCCTTTGAGGTCTGCTCTATGGCCGATGCTGTCGGTTCCACGGATTTCATCCTGAAAACCGTGAAGGCCGCGGAACCCGGCAGCGAGTGGCTGGTGGGCACGGAGATCAATCTGGTCACCCGCCTGGCGGAGGAGGTACGTCCCGAGGGGAAGACCGTGGAGTTCATGTCTCCCATGGTCTGCATGTGCTCAACCATGTTTCGCATCGACCCCGAGCAGTTGGCGCTGACGTTGGAGGAATTGGTCGCCGGTCGCGAGCGCAATGTCATTCGCGTGCCCGAGCAGACCGCCGCAGAGGCACGGATCGCCCTGCAACGCATGCTGGAGCAGTCCTGAGCACGATGGTGCTGGCGGCTGCCGCCGACCAGATCGGTAACTGGACGGTTTTGCAACGTGCCCTACATCGTGGCATCGTCTGTTATGCGCGGAGGTACCAAGGCAGCCATTGGGACGCCAGCACGGTTCCCGCGTCCGGCGCCGCCATCATCGCCTGCAATCATCTCTCGGTACTTGACCCCCTGCTGCTCATTGCCAGCAATCAGCGCTTGATTTCCTTTCTGGTGGCACAGGAATACTACGATCTGCGCTGGCTGCGCCCTTGGCTGGACCTCAGCGCGTGTATCCCGGTGCGCCGCGACGGCCGCGACCTACGCGCGCTGTTGCAGGCGCGTCGGCTACTGCAGAACGGGCGGGTTCTCGGTATCTTTCCCGAAGGCGGCATCGCCCGCGGCGGGATGGAAAAGGGCTTGGCCTGGCTGGTACGCGAGAGCGCCGCACCCGTGGTCCCCGCCCGCATCCTGGGCGTGCGCCAGTACTCCTCTGACTGGCAGACCTGGCTGCGGCGTCAGCATCCCGTACTGCGCTACGGAGTTCCCCTGCATTTTCATCCGGATGCCGATGCCGGCGAGATCCTCGGCGCGACCCGCAGCGCCATCACCACCCTGGCATGACGTTTGCGTGACATTTGGGCTATCATGCGCGCTATCAGCGAGTTGTGAAGATTCAGGAGTTGCTTATGTCCGGTCATAGCAAATGGTCCACCATCAAATTCAAGAAGGCACTCAAAGACGCCAAACGAGGCAAGATCTTTACCCGCCTCATTCGCGAAATCACCGTAGCGGCGCGCGCCGGTGGTGGTGACCCCGGCAGCAACTCTCGGCTACGTCTGGCCCTCGACAAGGCTTATGCGGCCAATATGGCCAAGGATACCGTGGAGCGCGCCGTCAAGCGGGGCACTGGAGAGCTGGAGGGCGTGGACTACGAGGAGGTCACCTATGAAGGCTACGGCCCCGGTGGTGTCGCCATCCTGGTGGAGACGATGACGGACAACAAGGTGCGCACGGTGGCCGAGATTCGCCATATTTTCTCGAAGCGGGGGGGCAATATGGGCACCGCAGGCTCGGTGGCCTACCAATTCAAAAAACGGGTTTTGCTCACCTTCCCCGCCGATGCCGACGAAGACCGTATTTTGGAGGCGGCCCTGGAGGCCGGGGCGGAAGATGTGGTCAATGAGGGGGAACGGATCGCCGTGTATACCGCGCCCACCGACCTGCACGCAGTGACCCAGGCACTGGCAGATGCCGGGCTGCAACCCGAGGATAGCGAGATCACCATGATCCCCGAGAACACGATCGAAGTCCGTGGCGAGGAGGCGGAGAAACTCCTGCGCCTGATCGAGTTTCTGGAGGAAAATGACGACGTGCAGAACGTCTACGCCAATTACGAGCTGAGCGAAGAGGAGATGGCGCGGCTGGAGGCAGCGGCATCCTGAGAAGCGGTCAGCGACGAATAACCCCCAGCAGCCATGCAGCGTATCATCGGCATCGACCCCGGCTCCCTGCGCACCGGCTACGGCATCATCGAGGCTGATTCCGCAGGGCGTCTGCGCCATATCGCCCACGGCTGCATCAACCTCTCCGGGCAAGCATTTCTGCAGCGAATCGCCGTTATCCACCAAAGTCTGCAGCAGGTACTTCGCGATTTTTCGCCCCAGAGCGCTGCCGTAGAACAGGTCTTTCTCGCACGCAATGCCGATTCCGCGCTGAAACTCGGCCAGGCCCGCGGCGCGGCGCTGGTCGCCCTCTTGGAGCATAATTTACCGGTTTCCGAATATACGGCGCTGCAAATCAAAAAGGCGACCGTTGGCGCCGGTCACGCCGACAAGACCCAGGTGGAGCACATGGTGCGTCGTCTCCTCGGCGTGCACGAGGCGATCCAGGCCGACGCCGCCGATGCCCTGGCCTGTGCCATCTGCCACGCCCACAGTGCTGGCACGCAACTTTTTTGGCAGACCCGCGAGGTCGTTGGTCGATGATCACCAGTCTGCACGGCAATATTCTGCAACGCCGACCACCCTGGCTGTGGCTCGATGTCTCGGGGGTGGGCTACGAAATCGAGATGCCCCTGTCCAGTTTCTATCGGCTCCCCGCCGAGGGAAGTCCGTTACAGGTATTCACGCATTTTGTCGTGCGCGAGGACGCGCAGCTGCTTTATGGCTTCTTGACCCTCGACGAGCGCGAACTCTTTCGTCTGCTGATCAAGGTCAACGGCATTGGCGGCAAGGTGGCCCTCGCCTGCCTCGCAGGTCTGGAAGTCGGGCAGTTACGCAAGGCATTGCTTCTGGGAGATAAAAGGCAGCTCACCGCCATCCCCGGCATTGGGGCCAAAACGGCCGAGCGCATGATCATTGAGTTGCAGGACAAGATCGCCGGCGGCGGCGCCACCCTGGAGCCTGACACGCTGGCCAGCGATCCCAAACAGGAGGCGATCGCCGCCCTGCAGAGCCTGGGTTACAAGGCCATTGAGGCGCAACGGGTAGTCGATGGATTGTCGGGAGAACTCCCCATCGAAGAACTGATTCGTCAATCTTTACAAATTCTTGCGCGTCGCTAGCGGGAACTTTGTCAGCCATGAGTACTCCCAGCGCCATGAACCGAGACCACTTGAGTGCCACCGAGCAAGCGGGGGACAAGATCGATCACGCCCTACGTCCACGGCTGCTACGGGAATATCTGGGGCAGGAACGCCTGCGCGAGTCCTTGTCGCTGTTCATCGACGCGGCGCGGCAGCGGCAGGAGGCACTGGACCACGTCCTGCTCTTTGGCCCCCCGGGACTTGGCAAGACGACGCTGGCACACATCATTGCCCAGGAGATGGGCGCCGGCCTCAAGGTGACCTCTGGCCCGATCCTCGACAAAGCCGGCGATCTCGCCGCCATCCTCACCAATTTGCAGCCCCATGATGTTCTTTTTGTGGACGAGATCCACCGCCTGAGTCCGGTGGTGGAGGAAATCCTCTACCCGGCCCTGGAAGATTTCGAGCTCGACATCCTGATTGGCGAAGGTCCGGCGGCACGATCCATCAAGATCGGTTTGCCTCCTTTTACCCTGATCGGCGCCACCACCCGCGCCGGGCTCCTATCTTCGCCGCTGCGCGACCGCTTTGGTATCAGCTTTCATTTGGAGTTTTACAGCATCGACGAGCTGAGTCGCATCGTCGCACGTTCGGCTGGCATTCTCCAAGTGCCAGCCGCCGCTGAAGGTGTGCGCGAGATTGCCGCGCGTGCCCGCGGCACCCCGCGCATCGCCAACCGACTGCTGCGCCGGGTGCGCGATTATGCCCAGGTGCGCGGCAATGGCACGATCGATCATGCCACCGCCCGCGCCGCCCTGGAGCTGATGGAGGTGGATGAGCACGGCTTTGATCCCCAGGATCGCCGCCTGCTCGGCATCATCATCGAGCGTTTTGGCGGGGGACCGGTGGGGGTGGAGAGCCTGGCCGCTGCCCTGGGCGAGGATCGCGGCACCATCGAGGATGTGCTCGAACCTTTTCTCATTCAATCCGGCTATTTGATTCGCACGCCTCGTGGCCGTTGTGCGACTGCACAGAGCTACCTCGCCTTAGGACTGCCAAGACCGGAATCGGGGCAGTCCGGGAGCCTCTTCGATGCCGGCTAGCTCCCCGCCACAAGGCCACTTTGCCGTGCGCGTATATTATGAAGATACGGATCACGGCGGCGTGGTGTATCATGCCAATTATTTGCGCTTTATGGAGCGCGCCCGCACGGAAATGTTACGCGATAGGGGCCTGGAGCTGGACCAGTTGGAACAGAAAGAGGGTGTGATTTTTGCCGTGCGCCGCGCGCGCCTCGACTTCCGCGCCCCGGCCCGCTTCAACGACCTGCTGGAGATCGAGACCCAAATTGACGAGGTTCGTCCGTTGCGCATGCGTTTTACCCAGCGGGTTGCACGTGCCGGTATTCTGCTATGTCTGGGCGAGGTCGAAGTCGCCTGCCTGGCAGCGACCAATTTTCGCCCTACCCCATACCCGGGCACGTGCTGCGTGCCTTCTTCCCCAACCATCCCTGAACACGAGACCTCATGGACACCACTGCCTCAGCCCAGCATCTATCTCTCAGCCACCTGATCCTGCACGCCAGCCCCGTCGTGCAAGGTATCCTACTCTTATTGCTGATCGCATCCGTTGTGTCGTGGTTCGTCATCTTTCAGAAAGGGATGGTGTTCTCCAGCGCACATCGGGCCCTGAAACGCTTCGAGAAACGCTTTTGGAGCGGCGGCGAAATGGCCCAGATCTACCAGAATGTGAGCAACAATCCACAGTTGGAAATGGGCGCCGGAAGTATTTTCTGCGCCGGCTACGAAGAATTTCAGCGACAGCGTAAGGGGCACGCTGCCGATGCCTTGGATGCCGCTCGGCGTGCCATGCGCGGTGCCCAGATCCGCGAGATTGGCCAGCTGGAGAGCAACCTGCCCCTGCTCGCTTCAATCTCTTCCGTGGCCCCCTTCGTCGGACTGCTGGGCACGGTCTGGGGCATCATGACCACCTTCATGAACATCGGTATGGCACAACAAGCAACCTTGGCAGCGGTGGCACCACCGGTCGCCGAGGCGCTGATCGCAACGCTCGCGGGTCTGTTCGCGGCCATTCCGGCGACCTTTTTCTATAACCGCTTCGTGCATCGATTGGATGAACTCGACGCGCATTATGAAGTCTTCATGGACGAGTTCACCAACATCCTGCATCGCCAGCTACCCGAGAGCAAAGCATGAGAAGCCGAAAGCGCCGTCGTCTGCTGGCCGAGATGAACGTCGTGCCCTACATCGACGTATCGCTGGTCCTCCTGGTGATTTTCATGCTCTCGGCACCGCTCTTGACCCAGGGCGTCAACGTCAATCTGCCCAAAGGCGTGAGCAAACCAGTTCCGGATAAAACCCCGCCTGTCGTCATCTCGGTAGCCAAGGATGGCAAGCTCGATCTCCAGTACAAGGATCAACACCTGAGCCCGCAACTGCAGAACCTGGCGAACTCCATAGAGAAGATCGGCGCCGGTAATCCAGCGCAGCTGCAGGTGCTGGTGGGTGGCGATGCCCATGCGGACTACGGCAAGGTAATGGCGGTCATGGCGGCCCTGCAGCAGGCGGGCATTTCTCACGTGGGCCTACTTACCCGACCGGAACGGCATTGAACGAGCAACCCCGCATCCTGCCGTTACTGCTGGCCGTCGTCCTCAATGTGGCGGTCCTGGTGGCCTTGTTCTGGACCTTCCATGTCAATATCCCGGCCGCCGGGCATGCTGCCATGCAGGCGACCCTGGAGAGCACTTTACCAAGCCCGGCCCCCGCACCAGCGGTAAAGCCTGCACCCGTCCCCGCACCAGCTCCCCAGCCAGCGCCACGACCGATGCCAAAGCCTGCCCCAGCGCCAAAGCCCATGCCTAAGCCTGAGCCAAAGCCAGCGCCGCAGCCTGCCGAACCCTCGCCCAGTCAGCTTGCAAAGCAGGCGCGAGAAGCTGCCGCCAAGCTCGCGGCGGAGCGGGCCGCAGCGGAAAGACACGCGGAGGAACTAGCCGCCCGACGGGCCGCCGCACAAAAAGCGGCGGCGGAGAAAGCTGCGGCGCAAAAAGCAGCAGAGGAACGGGCGGCCAAGGAGGCAGCCCAAGAAGCAGCCAAGAAAGCTGCGGCAGAGAAGGCGGCAGCGGCCCGCGCTGCGGCGCTGAAGAAGCAACTGGCCGAGGAAGCGGCCAAGGCTGCCCAAGCGGCGCGGGCCAAGGCCCTTCAGCAGCAATTGGAGGCCCAGGCAAAGGCGCAGGCCGAGGCCAATCTGGCGGCAGCAAAGGCACAGCAGGCCGCCGAAGATCAGCGCCTGGCCGCCCTCTTTGGCCAGAAAATCCAGCGTCGAGTATACCGCGCCTGGGATACCACCTTTGCCGCATCCTTGAACTGTGAGGTGGCCATCGAACTGACGCCAACGGGCGCGATCATCGGTCAGCCGCGCGTGGTCAGCGGCAGCGGCAATCCAGCCTTTGATCAGGCAGTGATTCGCGCCGTCGAAGCTGCGGCACCTTTTGTCCCTCCCATTGGTCTACCCTACAGCGCCTACAAAAGCGTCGTCATCCGATTCAACGCCGAGGATCTCAACCATGCGTAAGAGCGTCATCGTATTTTTCCTGGGACTGTTAGCCCTCGCTTTCGTTTTGCCCAGCGAGGCGGCCCTGACCGTGCAGGTGACCAAGAGCGTCTCCACGGCCTTGCCGATTGCCATTCCCTCGTTCGGCCCTGGCATTGCCGGGCAGCCGACTGTAGCTGACGTGGTACGGGCCGACCTCAGCCACAGCGGCCTATTCCGGGTTCTCAGCCCCGCCAGCTATCCGAGTGACCCGCAGACTCCAGGTGCGGTGCAGTCCAGCGCTTGGACCGGCATCGGTGCCACTGGTCTCGCCGTCGGCGCGGTGGAAAAAAGCGCAGCGGGTTACACGGTCACCGTTTACGTCTACAACGTCGCCACCGGGCAGGAGCTCGCCGCCAAACGCTTCACCTGTTCCCCGGCAGAACTGCACATGACCGCGCATCACGTAGCCGACGTGATCTATCAGGCATTCACCGGAAAACCCGGACCTTTTGCCAGCCGCATCGCCTACGTGCGCCAGGTCGGGCCTGAATATTCTCTGATCGTGGCAGAGTCGGACGGCTGGAATCCGCATGTGGTGGTACAGGGACGCATGCCCTTGCTCTCTCCGGTATGGTCCCCGAACAACCAGCGTCTGGCTTATGTAACGTATGTAAATTCGCGGGCGACCATCTTCGTGCAGGATCTCGCCACCGGCAGGCGTCAGGCCATCGCTCCGGGAGGTCAGATCGTCAGTGCGCCCAGCTTCTCCCCCAACGGAGAAGAACTCGCCTACGCCCGCTCGGAAGGTGGCGAGACCAATATCTTCACCGTCGACCTGAGTACTGGACAGCGGCAACAATTGACCCACGGCGGCAGTATCAACACTTCCCCCAGCTGGTCTCCCAATGGTGGGCAAATCGCCTTCGTGTCGGACCGAGACGGCGGTCCGCAGATCTTTGTCATGAACGCCCAAGGTGGCGGCCAACACCGTATCAGCTATAGCGGCAACTACAATGCGAGCCCGGCTTTCTCCCCCAATGGCCAGCGCATCGCCTTCATCCACCGTACCGATGGCGTTTATGCTCTGGCGGTGATGAACGCCTCGGGCGGCGACCTGAAGGTCCTCGATGCCCAGGGCAACTGTGACCACCCAAGCTTTGCCGACAATGGCGAAATGGTGATCTATGGCACCCACCGCGGCGGCCGTAAGGTTCTGGCAGAAGCCAGTGTCGACGGTCGCACCCTGGCCATACTGCACGGTGCGGGCGAGGACAGCCAGCCCGCTTGGTCGCACTGAAGACGATAAGCGTCGGGCAGTCTCCTTCTTGGTCCCGCGACCCCGATGAGCCTGCACCTGTGGTTTCTCTACGTACTGACGGTCCTGGTCATTTCTGGAATCCCAGGACCCAACATGCTCCTGCTGATGAGTCACGGCGCGATCCACGGCTTGGGGCGTTCAGTCGCTACCATGTTTGGCTGCTTTTCTGCATTGTTGCTGATGATGTTGGTTTCCGTGGGCGGCCTTGGCCTGTTTCTGCAAAGCTGGCCTCGGCTCTTTACTCTCGTGCGCGTCATCGGAGCGTTGTATTTGCTGTATCTCGGCATCTCGGCCTGGCGGCAGGCTGGGAGCAGCAGCAGCATACCGGCAGAAACGCAGAGATCTGCCGCAGAGCCAGAAAGCCGAAGGCATTCGGCGGGAGTCCTGTACCGCACCGGGTTTCTGGTAGCCATGAGCAATCCCAAGGCCATCCTTTTTACCCTTGCCCTGGTACCGCAATTCATGCGCTACCAGGGGAATCTGCAGCTACAATTTGCCGAGCTGGTTCTCAGCTTTGCCGTAATTGAATTCAGTTGGTATGTCGTCTACTCCGCTGCGGGTGCCCGCCTTGCGCGGTGGCTGCGCGGCCCCATCGCCAGTAGACGCCTACAACAGTGGAGTGGGGGGATTTTCGTGCTTCTTGGGCTGGCGCTGCTGGCTCTGGCGATTGGTGAGCTGCGTTTTTAGCGGTACGGGGCCGGATCCGCAATTCCGAGTTCGGCAAAGGCCGCCAGGCGCAGGCGACAGGCGTCACAACGGCCGCACGAGCGTCCTGCCGCATCGAGCTGATAACAGGAACGGGTGATACTGTAGTCGACGCCAGCGTCGAGTCCGGCGCGGATGATCTCTGCCTTGCGCATCTGCTGCAGCGGTGCGTGGATCTGCGGCGCTGCTCCCTCCACACCGAGCTTGGTCGCCACCGCCGCAAGACGATTGAAGGCATCGATGAAGGCAGGTCGGCAATCGGGGTAGCCACTGTAGTCCTGACTGTTGACCCCGACGTAGATGTCCGCCACCCCCAGAACTTCCGCTAGGGCCAAGGCGTAGGAGAGGAATACAGTGTTGCGCGCCGGCACGTAGGTGATCGGAATCCCTTCGCCAAGACCGGTCTCCGGCACCGCCAGGGCGGCATCGGTGAGGGCCGAACCGCCCAGGCCACCGAGGTCGATCTTGAGAATCCGATGACTGGCAACCCCCATGGCTCGGGCCACGGCGCGAGCGTAATCCAGTTCGCTTTGATGGCGTTGCCCGTAATCGAAAGACAAGGCGTGGACGGTACGACCATCGCGGCGCAAAAAACCTGCCACGGTAGCCGAGTCGAGCCCCCCAGAAAGCAACAGAATCGCTTCGTTAGCCGTCATGCCTCCTCCGCTAGTGGCCAGGAATGTCGCCCCAGATCCATTTGTGCAGTTGTATCTGCAAACGCACCGGTAAGCGGTCCGCCAGTATCCACTCCGCCAACTCGCGCAGATCCAGCGCGCCATAACTGGGAGAAAAGAGCCATTCTGCAACCGGCAAGGGATGCTCTCGCACAAAGTCCCGAGCCCATTCGTAATCCGCGCGGTCACAGAGGACGAACTTTACCTGGTCCCGGGCGCTCAGGTACTGCAGATTCTGCCAATGATTTTTTTCGCTTTCCGCCGAGCCCGGCGTCTTGATGTCGAGAATCTTGACCACCCGTGGATCGACGTCGCGGACCGAAAGAGCCCCACTGGTCTCCAGATAGACCTCACGCCCAGCATCACAGAGTCTATGGAGCAGGTCATGCACCCCGGCCTGGGCAAGGGGTTCGCCCCCAGTCACCACGACCAGTTGCTGCGCACGCTCCTCCACCCGGGCGAGGATCGCTTCGAGCTCCATCCATTCGCCCCCATGAAAGGCGTAGGCGCTGTCACAATACTGGCAGCGCAGTGGGCAGCCCGTAAGGCGAACGAAGGTCGCCGGGCGCCCCGTGGCACTGGTTTCCCCCTGCAGGCTATGAAAAATTTCCGTGACGCGCAGCCGCGCCATGGTTACTGACCGCTGGCCTGCAGCTGAGTTTGCGCCTTTTGCGCCGCCGGGGTGTTGGGGAACTGCTTCAGAATCCGGTTGAAGGTGGCTCTCGCCTTGGTCGGCTGACCTATCGCCTGATAGATCTGCCCCATACGCAGGAGGGCATCAGGCGCTTTGCTGCTCTGGGTGTGCTGTGCAGCGGCGCTGAGACTTTTGATGGCGGCATCATTCTGACCGAGTACATACTGTGCCTGCCCAAGCCAGTAATAGGCATCTACCACGAGGCTGCTCTGCGGATATTTATGAATGAAATCCTGCAATGCGGTCGCCGCCGTACCGTATTTCCCTGAGCGCAACAGATCAAATGCACGCTGGTAATCAGCCTGGCCCAGTCCCTGTACGGGTGAACTGGCCGCGCTGCTCGCCTCGGCAGCAATGGCACTGCTCGGCGCCTGATTCAACAACGCCGCACTCGTACTACTCGCGGTAACCGCCGTGGCAGCACCACTACTGGCCACAGCAGCAGACAACGCCGCCAGCTTGTCATTGGTTTCCTGTTGAGCAACAGAGAGGGCGTGGGTTTTACTCTCCAGCTCGCCGCGCAGCTCTCGGATTTCCTGTTGCATCTGCTGCGAGCGATTGAGGAGATCACCGAGGGCGGACTGACTGCCGCGACTCGCCTTTTGCACGGCGATCAGGCTTTGGATTTCGCCCTGCATCACCGCCACCTGCTGCTGTAGCTGCAGAATCTGCTGCCCCTGGGATTCTGCCCAGGCCGGAGAACTCACGACCAGAAGCACGCCTGCCATTGCTGCAGTCCACTTATCCTTCATCGAAAACGACCTCCAGATCAGCCGTTGTACCCCCCACTGTATACAAAGTCGACGCGTCGGTTACGTGCCCAACATGCTTGATCATTCTGGGTGCAGAGGGGGTTATCCTTGCCAAAGCTGACCGTGCTGATACGGGCAGCGCTCACCCCCTGAGACTCTAGATAGCGCTTGACAGTTTCCGCACGTCGTTCGCCTAAGGCCAGGTTGTACTCCTGCGTACCACGGTCGTCGGTATTGCCCTCCAGGCGCACCTGCACGTGGGCATGATTCATCATGAACTGGGCGTTTTCGGCAGCAATGGCCTGGCCGTTGGCGTCCATCCTGTCGCTGTCGAAGGGGAAGTGAACACGTAAATGGCTGGGCAATGCCGCCAATTCTGCCGCCGTCAGGCCGCGGTTGCTACCGCCAATGGGGCCATTGGTGTTGAGATCCTGAGAACCCACTCCCTGGCCATTGTAGCCATTGGTGGCGACCGAACTCACAGGTGCCACGGGCGTGACTGCAGTGGGGGCACCACTGCCGACGTTGCGTGCGCAACCCGACAGCGCCAGGAAAGAAAGGCCGAACACGACGACGACACTGCGAAGCTGCATGATTTTTCTCCAAAGGAATAATGCTGATTGTATCGCAGGCGCTGGAATTTCAGCAATCGTTCCGGCCCACGTGCTTGACAGGAGAAGTGGCACTGCTATGGTGAGGGACGTTTTCCGGAAATCGACGAAACTTGGCATGGACCCATTGCGTATCGGCACTCGCGCCAGCCCTCTCGCACTCTGGCAGGCAGAGCACGTGCGCGGGGCCTTGCTGGCCCAGGATCCCTTCCTCTCCGTAGACCTCGTACCGATGACCACGACGGGCGACCGCGAGCTGGCAGCGCCCTTGCATCAGTTGGGCGGCAAGGGTCTGTTCGTCAAAGAAATCGAGAGTGCGCTGCTCGCAGGAGAAGTCGATCTCGCTGTCCATTCCATGAAGGATGTACCCGCACTGCAGCCCGAAGGTCTCGAGTTGGCCGTGATCCTGGAGCGGGAGGATGTGCGCGACGCCTTTGTCGCCACGCAGTACGAGAATGAGATGGCGCTTCCCAAAGGCGCGCGGATGGGAAGTTCGAGCCTGCGGCGGCGAGCGCAGCTGCTCCACCGCCGCCCTGACCTGCACATCGAGGATCTGCGCGGCAATGTCGCTACCCGCCTGGCCAAGCTCGACCGCGGCGACTACGACGCGATCATTCTTGCCGCTGCCGGGCTCAAGCGCTTAGGGATGGAGGAACGCATCCGCAGCTTCTTTGCGGTGGAGGATTCCTTGCCAGCGGTGGGACAAGGGGCAATTGGCATCGAGATCCGCGCCGATGACGAAAAGACCCGATCCTTGGTACTGCCCCTTGCGCACCTGGAAACCAGTCTTTGTGTCCGCGCAGAACGGGCGATGAACCGTAGCTTGGGCGGCGACTGTCGCCTTCCGGTGGCGGCCCTCGCTCGTTGGGAAGAAGGTACACTAACGCTCGAAGGTCGCGTGGCGAGCCTGGACGGACTGCGTCTGTTGCGCGCGCAGGCATCCGCCAGCGATCCCGTCGCCCTGGGCGAAAGGGTTGCAGAGGACCTTCTGCGCCAGGGGGCGGGCAAGATCATCAAGGAGTTACAAGCAACATGAGCGGTATCCTGCAGAACAAAGGCATCGTCGTCACCCGGCCGAGGGAACAGTCCGCCGAATTGATTGCGGAGCTGCAACGCCGTGGCGCGCGCCCCATCGCCTTCCCGGCGTTACAGATCGATGCGCCAGAGACCTGGCATTCCCTGGATGCGGCCCTAGACCAACTCGATTCTTTCGATTGGGCGGTGTTTACCAGCCGCAATGCTGTGCACTTTGCCTTGAGTCGATGGCAGAGTCGGGGGCAACATACGTGGCCTGCGTCAGTCCGGGTTGCCGCCGTCGGCCGGGAGAGCGCCAAGGCTATTGCCGAGTTTGGCATCGAGGTAGCCCTGGCACCCAAGCGCGCAGGCTCGGAAAGTCTTTTGGAAAGCCCGGAGTGGCAGAAGGTGGCGGGGCAATGCTTCGCTCTCTTTGCCGGCGATCAGGGCCGCGAATTGATCGAGCAGACCCTCGAGGACCGTGGCGCCACGGTGGAGAAAATCTTCTGCTACCGCCGTGTCGTTCCGGGGGCAAACCCGACGCCTCTGCTGCACGCGTGGGCGCGGGGCGAACTCGATGCGGTCACCGTCACCAGCCCGGAAATCTTTCACAATTTTTACCAGATGGTCGGCGGACTCGGGCAACGCTGGCTGAAGAAGACCCCCATCATCGCCATTAGCCCGCTGACGGCAGAAGCCATCACCAGTAAAGGCCTGCCCTCCCCCTGGGTGGCAGCGGAGGCAAGCAACGCCGGCTTGGTCGCGGCTTTGGAGGAGTGGGCGAGCCAGCAGGAGAAAAGCGCATGAAACTCCATTCCTCCCGCCATCAGCCGCGCCGCTTGCGCCGCCAGGCAGCCATGCGCGCCCTGTTGCGCGAAACCCATCTGCATCCCGGTGATTTTCTGTTGCCGATCTTTCTCGTAGAGGGCGACGCGATTCGCAGCGAAATCTCCAGCATGCCTGGAGTGTTTCGCCATAGCATCGACTCGGCGTTACGGCTCTGTGGCGATGCCGTGGATCGTGGCATTCCGGGGGTACTGCTTTTTGGTGTGTTGGAGGCCCAGGCCAAGGACGCGAGGGGCAGCGCTTCCTGGGCTGCTGAAGGACTGGTGCAGCGCGCCAGCCGCGCCATCAAGGAACGTTTTCCAAGCCTGCTGGTGATTGCCGACGCCTGCTTTTGCGAATACACCGATCACGGCCACTGTGGCGTGCTCGACGCGCACGGTGATCGTGACGACAATGCCACCCTGGAAAATCTGCAGCAGCAAGCCCTCTCCTACGCCGAGGCGGGGGTGGATGTCATCGCCCCTTCGGGGATGGTGGATGGCATGGTGCTGGCGATTCGTGAGGCATTGGATGCCGCTCGCCACGAAAATGTCGCGATACTTTCCTACGCCATCAAATACGCCAGCGCGTTTTACGGCCCCTTCCGCGATGCCGCCGACAGCGCCCCCAGTTTTGGGGATCGCCGCGCCTATCAGATGGACCCAGCCAATCGCCGCGAGGCCTTTCGCGAGTTGGCGCTGGATCTGGAAGAGGGGGCCGACATGGTCATGGTCAAACCGGCCATGGCCTATCTGGACCTCATCCGCGATGTACGGGAACGTTGTGACTTTCCCGTTTTCGCCTATCAGGTTTCGGGGGAATACAGCATGTTGCGCGCCGCCGCCCAAGCCGGATACCTGGATCTGCAGAATTCGGTGTTGGAGTCCCTGCTCGCCATCAAACGCGCGGGCGCCGATGGTATCATCACCTACTCGGCCGTGGAGGTTTGTGACTGGCTCCGGTGACTCCAGCCGCTTCCCGTCGCCGTCGATCCGGACCCCGAGAATCACTGGCATTGCTCTCGTTCTGGCTACGGGTGTTGCTCATTCGCACGATACTGTACCTGGCTCGAGTACTCGTCCCCAAAGCAGAGGACCTCGATCAACTCTTCCCCTGGCTACTTGCCGCAACTGCGGTCATCGGATCCCTCCTCCTGCTTTTTTGGGTAGCTCTCTTGCCCGAACAACAAGCCAACCAGAATGCACAGCGAGCGCATGACTCGCGGGTGGAAATCACCCTGACTCCCCTGCCACAGCACAACCAGTTCCATCCAGCCAGCGATATCCCGAGTCTGGCGCAAGGACCAGGGTTACCCAGCAGCCAAGAGCGGGCAGAGACCCCGCCAATGGCGCTCAAACAGCGGGAGCTCGCCGACTATCTCTTGCTCTGGCAAAAACATATCGTCGACATGGCCAAAGCCCAACTCACCCAACAAAAACTCCCCACCGGCAAGATCGTGGTCGCCGTGACGATATCACCTTCCGGGGAATTACTGCGCATAGAGGTAGTGCAGGGCGAGCAAAATCAGATCCTTGCTGAAGCTGTACGGGAAATCCTGATCAGCGCAGCGCCGTTCCCCCCTTGCCCCCCGCCTGGCAACAGCCACCACAGAATTTGCGCATCATCAGAACCTGGAATTTTCTCTAACGCGGCAGCGCCGCAGCCCACGCCATGGCCTCCAGGGCCAAGCGATTGACGCTCTCCACTGGAACTCCCGCGCGAGTCGCCCACTGTTGTATCGCCGGGTAATCTCCCCGCTCTATACTCTCGAGAAGCTGCAGCAGGACGCCGTCCTCACCGTCACGCTCCAACAAGGCCATAGTGACCGAGGAGTGCAATTTCAGTTCTTTCAAGATGTCCGTCAGCGGCTGGTCGAACAGGGCATCAACGAGCGACAGCATGCCCACCAGAAATGAGCGGTGCAAAGCCTCCGGTGATTGCTCCAGATGTACACTCTCCTGGCGCAGCAATTCCGCAAGGCGCGCACGGCTGCTGGCCATTGCCAGCAGGGAGTGCTTGCGGGGCCCCTGACTGGTGAACATCAGCAGCGTCAGCCAGCGTTGCAGGGGAACCCGTCCCAAGACGAGCAAGGCTTGCCGGATGCTATCGATTTCGCGACTACGGCGCATGCCTGCGGAATTGAGATAGCGCAACAATTGCACCGACAAGGTGGGATCGCGACGAAACCCCTCCTCAATCTCGTCAATCGGCCCATCTCCAGAAAGCAAATTTAACAGCTGAAAGAGATTTCTTTGATCATTGCCGACATGACGATGGGCGACGACCTGCGGCCGCATGAAAAAGTATCCCTGACTCCAGTCGAAACCAGCGCCAAAACAGTTGGCCGCCTGTTCTCGCGTCTCAACACGGGTAGCAATGAGCAGCGGCATGCGGGTAGCGTATTTCTGCGCGCGAACCAGTTTCAGTAAATTATCCATATCCGCCGCAGCAATCTCGCTGACATCAATTTTTACATAATTCATCCAGGGTAACAGCGGAACTTCCCACGCCTTTCCAGAAAACCTGTCGAGAGCAATGCGAAAGCCAGCTTTCTTCAAGTACTGTATTTTTTCCAGAAACTCGCGCTTTGGTACTTCGGTAATTGTGAACTCCGGAACGACGCGCTCACAGGGAAACAATTCCAGGGTTTTTTCGTCAAACAAACTATTGGTGAAGTTGATGAAGGCCCTTTTCCCGTCGAGAAGCTGCTCCAGTTGGTAGACCGAAAACACCTTTACCAGAACCTGTGCCGAAGCCAGAAATGGATCTTCGGTTGGGCTATACTCTTCCCGCGCCAACAATTCGTAGGCCTGCACGTTGCCCTTGCCATCGAGAATGGCCTGGCGGGCTACGAGGTCCAGGTTTGCGGCGCTGTTGTCTGATTCTTCGGTCATACCGTCGTCATGCGGTCATCAAACGATCAAGGAGAGATTTTGAGATGCCGGTAACCTCCAGCAAACGGGTGGTATATGCCCGGTCCGTAAGATATTGACAGAAATCGAGAAGACGAAGGGTAGCCGCGGTCAGCGCGCCATCCGGAAACTCTCGGGCAATGGCATTCTTACCAAAGGAATGCGGCAATGCCGCGCGCAAAAAGCTCATGATAAAGGCGTTGTACAGTGGAGGAATTTTATGTTGTACATTTTGTTTGCCCAATTCCTCTTGTTGCCGGAGGAAGCCAGCATCATGCGGACCCGAAAAAAGATTCGTCAACCACTGGCCAAGGTGCGCTGCGTAGTTGCCGTAAGCCTGGCCGAGCTTGGCGGCAATTTGCTCCTGCTGCAACAAATTGGCCTGCAGCGACTCCACCACCTCGGGAACGACCGGAACGATTTTTGGCGCTGCCTGCTGCAACAAGCAAAGATCCTCTGCAGTAATCCCGGCTATTGCGATGAAAGCCTGTAACTGCGGGTCCTGCTGGGCACACTCTAACAACTCCATCCAACCCTCCAAATTGTGATCCACCCTCTTTCCAGGCAAGCAGTTCCTGCTTCCTGTGCGCCTACCATGCTGATGGCGGAAAGCCGAAAATTGGAAACGCCCGTCGTTCTCCAGGCTGGCAGACACGCCGCCCCGTGATGGGGAGATTAGAGCATATCCTGCGCTTTGCAAGGGATCAGAATCCAGGCGTCGCTCCGCTCGCTCAGAATGGTATTCGTGGCATTCTGGCAAACCAAGCATGGGGCAGCGCCACAGAGAGAGGGCCAACCTGAAGAGATGGTGGGAGCGATGGGATTCGAACCCATGACCCACGGCTTAAAAGGCCGCTGCTCTACCGACTGAGCTACACCCCCGGGGCCACGAATTATGCGTTGATCACCCCGCTAGGGTCAACCGACGGTATTCGACGGGTTGGTGCCCTTGCGGCGGCCAAGCAAGAAGGTCTATCTTGCCGGCATCATCCAGCACTTGTCAGGAGGTTTCGGATGCCAACGAATGTACTCCCGCTTCCCGATTGGCAGGATCCAGAGGCGGACGTGCCCGCCAGAGTCGTCTTGGCTGGTGGCTGTTTTTGGTGTGTGGAAGGAGTGTACCGGGAACTGGCCGGGGTACGGTCGGTGGTTTCTGGCTATGCTGGTGGCCAAGAAAAGGATGCCAATTATCGCGCGGTCTGCAGTGGCGCCACGGATCACGCAGAAGCGATAGAGTTGCGCTACGACCCACAACAGCTGCACTTCGGGCAAATACTGCAGGTGTTTTTTGGCGTGGCCCACGACCCCACACAGCGCGATGGCCAGGGCAACGACATCGGCCGTCAGTATCGCTCCGCCATATTTTTTCTCAACGATGCCCAGGCCGATATGGTGCGCGCCTATATCGCCCAGCTGGAAAAGAGCGGTTGTTTTTCGCAACCAATCGTTACCGAGCTGCACGCCCTCGACGCATTTTATCCAGCCGAGGAGTACCACCAGGACTATGCCCGCCGTAACCCCGATCAACCCTATATCTGCGCCGTCGCACAGCCCAAAATCCAGGCCTTGGCAAGCCTGTTCCCGCAATATCGGAGGAAGTCATGAAGATTTCGTCGACAGGTTATGATCTTACCCCAATCAGTGCGGCAGAGCGCGCCCTACGCGCTCGCCATCTCTCGGCCGAAGTGCGCCACGTCCTCTTTGAGCATGGTACTGAACCGCCATTTTGCGGTGGATTGTTGGATGAGAAACGTCCGGGTGTCTTTGTCTGCGCGTTGTGTCATCTGCCACTCTTTCGTTCCCGGGAAAAATTTGATTCAGGAACCGGCTGGCCGAGTTTCTATGCCCCGTTTGCGGGCGACCACATCCGCGAGCTGCGCGACACGAGCCATGGCATGATCCGTACGGAAATTCGTTGCGCCCGTTGTGACAGCCATCTGGGGCACGTCTTCAACGACGGGCCAGCACCTACCGGGCTGCGCTATTGCTTGAACTCTGCCGCATTGGAATTCCGTGATGAGGCGCCAGCAGCCGACGGCTTGTCAGACTGATGATCGGCATCCCCGTGGACCGTGGAGGGCTCCGGGAGAAGCACTATGCCATCACTACCATCATAGAGATAGAAGGCTTTGCCAAGGTCGCCTTTCTCACTTTTCGCCGCATAAAGAGCCTGGTCGGCATGTCGTAGCAGGATCTCCTCAGGCGCATCGTCGAGAGGATAGAGGGTGACGCCCAAACTGCTACCGACTTGCACTTCGCTGCCGTCGGCAAGGACGATTTTTTCCCGAATTGCGCTCTGGACCCGGTTCAGGACGCACTCCAGCACGTCCAAGGAAGCCAGCTTCCCCAACAATAGTGCAAACTCATCGCCGCCAAAGCGTGCCACCAGATCGTCCTCGCGGATGGCAGCACGTAGGCGCCGGGCCACCACTTGCAACACCAGATCCCCCGCCGCATGCCCGTACTGGTCATTCACTGGCTTGAAATCATCGAGATCCATCATACACACTGCCAACAGGCATTCCCCAGTGCGCGCCAGGGCCTTGGGCAGTTCTGCCAGATACGCGGCACGATTCGGGAGTTCGGTCAGTGAATCATGCATGGCGCGCCAGCTCTGCTCTTCTCGCTCCGCTTCGATCTGATTTTTCAACGCCAATTCGTCCAGGCCAAACCCCAGGATCTTGGCCGTGCGCGCCAAAGCCGACAATAGCGTATGGTCAAAATATCCCTGCTGGGCACTGGCCACACACAGAAGTGCCCAGAGATCCCCTTGGTGTTGGATGGGAATGACCGCCAGACTGTTCCAGCCGAATTCCGCAACCAGGCCGGCAAGGCTCTGATATTTCGGATCCTCAAGATAGTGGTTGTGGTATTGCATGCGCCTTTCCCGCCAAGCCGTCGCGAGGAGCGACGCGGGCTCCCGTTGATCGACATGCACCCGCGCCCGAGTCAGTTTATCGCTGTTTTTGCCAGCGGCGCTGATCGGTGCAAAATAGCCATGGCTATCCGGTTGCACGACAAAAGCGGTGCTGAATAGACCATTTTCCACCAGACGATGACAGGTCTGACGCAAAATCGTAGCGGCGGAACGGGAGCGCATGATGATGTCTCCCTGACTCAGAAAGGTCTGGTACAGTCGGTTGCTGCGTTCCAGACGCTCGTGTTGGTCCTGTTTTTCGAGTGCAATGCCGAGCATCCGAGTGAGACGCATCAGGGTGCGTCGACGGGAGGGCGCGGAGAAATACCGTGGCGTGCGGCTGTATACACCAAATAGCGCCTCGAGATTGCCCGCGACCTCTACCGGACAGGCGATAGTGCTGCGCCAGGCACCAGTGCCGTGCACGGTCTCCCGCCACGGTAGAAACAGAGGATCTGTCTCCAGATCGTCGACGGCCACCGGCTGCCCGGTACTCCAGGCTCGCCCCATGGGACCCCGGGCGGTCGGTCCTGCGTCGACGCGGATCTGGACCTGCTCGAGGTAGCTAGCCATCTGCGCGCCGGCAACGGCGATAGGCTGCAGTTCTCCGCCATGGGGTTTGCCGATCCATGCACCGTCCACACCGGGCAACAGTACGATTTTATTGAGTATGCGCTGCAGCAACTGTTTCTCATCCGGCTCGCTGAGCAACAGAATGTCGATTTTTTCGATGACCAGCTCTTCGTCCGATTCCAACTGTCGCATGCTGCGCAATTGTATGACCAGGTCGCTGGCCAAACGTCGACTGATGCGCTGCTCCAGCTCTGGCATCGGCGATGCAAAGGCCGCGAGGGCGCGTCGCAGCTGTGCCGAAAACAGTTCGCTGGCCATCACCAACCAATCGGCAGGCAGGCCCAAGCGATGGTGAACTGCGCCCAGTTTCCGACTGAGCTCCTCACATGCCGCGGGATCCTCTTCCAGTAACAAGCGCGCGAAGTGGCGGTGTTGCGCCGCCTGCATGTGTTCCAGCACACTACTGTCCAGAGTGGCGACATACGCCGCAACCTCCGGCTCCCGACACAGCTCCACAAATGCCCGGCGTGAGGCTTCTTCGATCGCTGCGAAGAACTCGCCGCGCTGCAGGTCCGAGTCCGCAGAGATTGGGGTGCTGGAGCCCTCGACCATTACTTGGATGCCTGCCCTTTGGCACCGAGATGACCAACGAAAAACAGCACCACCGCCATCACCAGCTCCTGGATGGCCGGAATCAACCAGCCTCGCGGCCAGGCGCGAAAGAGAATCATCGCCAGGGTAATGACCCCCAGCACGAAGAGCAGGATTCCCAGCTGGCGCAGTGCCGCAAATACATTGCGGGCATTCAAGGCGCCAATACCCCGATGTACACCCACCCGCCGTAAAAAGGCATCCAACCCCTGCGGAGCGATAAGATAAAAAAACGTGACTACCAGGAACACCAGGATCAGCAAGGCAATCAGCACTTCCAGATAGGCAAGAATATTGACCATGGGCATAGACTATTCCCCCGTTTCCTGAATCACGTTTCCGGGCTCTCTTCCTCGTCCTCCTTGAAGGTCGCCGGGTCGAGATGATAGCGGCGCAACAAACGATAGAACTCCGTGCGGTTGCGTTGCGCGAGCTGTGCGGCCTGGCTGACGTTGCCGCGGGTCATGCGCATGAGCTGAATCAGATAGTTCATCTCGAAACGGCCCTTGGCATCAGCGAGTGGGACCACTTCGCCATCGCGGTCGCGCAGGGCGTGGCGAATCAGGGGCGCACCGATGCGTGGCGTAGTAGACAATACTACGGCCTGTTCGATGACATTGGCCAACTGGCGAACGTTTCCAGGCCAGGGAGCGGTAACCAACAACTCCATGGCCTCGGGCGCGATGCCCCGCACGTCTTTGCGGTTGCGCGTCGCCGCCTCGCGCAGGAAATGCTCCGCGAGCAGCGGGATATCCTCGGCACGTTCCGCCAGTGCTGGCAGCTCCAGGGTAACCACGCACAACCGGTAATAAAGATCGTCGCGGAAACGCCGCTCAGCCATTTCCCGCTCCAGATCGCGGTGGCTGGCGGAGATCACCCGGACATCCACCGGAATGGTCTCCGTCGCACCCACCGGGCGGATCTGCCGCTCCTGCAAAGCGCGCAGGAGCTTGACCTGCAAGGCAAGCGGCATGTCACCGATTTCATCGAGAAAAAGGGTGCCACCATCCGCTGCCTGGAACAGGCCCACATGATTGCTGGCAGCCCCGGTAAATGCGCCCTTTTTGTGGCCAAAGAGTTCGGATTCCAGGAGCTGCTCGGGAAATGCCCCGCAATTGACGGCCACGAACGGGCGATCACGTCGAGGACTCGCCTGATGAATGGCTTGGGCCAGGAGCTCCTTGCCAGTGCCGCTGGCACCATGAATGAAAACACTGGCATCCGCCGCCGCCACCAGGCGCGCCTGATCGAGCAGCGCCTGCATTTTGGCGCTGCGGGTCAGGATACGCTCCCAGCCTGCGGCCTCCTTGCCGCGCTTTCCCTGGGGGGCAGCGGCGGTCAACTGAAAGGCGCGTTCGACCTCGGCCATGAGCTCCTTGCCGTCAAAGGGCTTGGTAAGGAAGGCGAAGACCCCTTGATTGGCGGCCAGCAAGGCATCGGGGATCGAGCCGTGGGCCGTCAGAATGATGACCGGCAGGGTAGGATAGTCGCGGCGAATCGCATCGAGCAACGCCATCCCATCCATTTCATCCATTTTCAGATCGGTGATGACCAGGGCCGGATGTTCGACCGCCAACTGCGAAAGGGCCTCCCGCCCATTGGCCGCGGTACTGATCTGGTAACCTGCGCTTTTCATGCGCAACGACAGGAGTCGCAGCAAATCTGCGTCGTCGTCTACCAGTAAGATTTTCGCTTGCTTGGCCAATTCATCGCCCTCCCACCATACGGGAATTTTTTTCGATTTGTATCAATTCGTTGAGCTTTTTCCGCAACTCCCCTTCCCGTTGTTGGGATTGGTTGAGGCGGCTCTGCAGGTCGTTGATCTTATTTTGTAGATTTTGATAACTCGGATCTCCGGCGCGCAAGTCCGCGAGTTCCTTCTGCAAACCGGCGATACGGCTTTGCGCGGAAACGCAGGCCGCCGTCGCTGCCGCTTGACTCTGCGCTTGTGCTGCCCGGTCCTGCAGCTCCTGATAGGCGGCGCGCGAGACGATGATCTGGTCGGGCTGAAGGACGACGCTATGGGGTGCGGGCTTGCTCACCGGCATCTCGGCGCAGCCGCTCAGACTCAGGGCTAAAAGCGTCATGCTGAATACTGGGAAGACGAACTTGAAAATGTGCTCCTTGCCCCTCACCATCAAGAATCTCAAGACTTCCCCATAACTCAAAACATATTCCCTGGTAATCGCCAAACCTAGTCCGCTGCCTTCGATCTTTCCCGATTCGCTGGCGCTGCCGCGGTATAGAATATCAAAAATTTTGTCGCGCTCTTTGGGCGCCACCCCGGGGCCGGAATCGATGACGTCGAGCACTGCATCTTCGCCATCCTGCCACAGACGCACCCGTATGGTAGACCCTTGCGGTGAGAACTTCACGGCATTGGACAGCAGATTATCGCAGATGGTGCGGATCCGGTCGCGGTGCGCCGCCGTCCAGACTTCGGCAATCTGCTGCTCTACGCGCATAGCCTTGCTGCGTAGCAACGGCTTGTAGCTTTGCAACAGCTCTTCGATGACCTCGTGCAGCGGAATCGGATGGCGCATGCCGGCGCTCACCGCGGGCCCCTCGGCAACGCTGAAACGCAAGAGATCTTCGATGAGGCGCTGCAGGCGCAGGCTGTTGTCGCGGACGATGTCGACGATCTCGCGCTGCTCGGCGGCCAGGCCCTGCCCGAGGTCCTCCTGGAGTAGTTCCGAGCCTTCGCGGATAGCGGTGAGTGGAGTCTTCAGCTCATGCGAAAGCTGCCGGAGGAAGTGGATTTTCGTCGCCTCCAGCTCCTGCAGGTGTTGTCGCAGCCACTCCAGTCGGTCTCCGAGCGCGGCGATGTCGTTGGGACCGTTCACTTGGATGGGACTGGCGAGGTCGCCGTCCCCGAGACCGGAGATCGCGCGATCGAGCCGCTTGATGGGGCGGGTGATGAGGATGATGAAGAAGATGGCCACGACGATGGTCAACGGCAGCGCGAGCAACACCTCGTAGAGTGTCAGCCGCTTGATCTGCAGGGCCCGGTCGCCCAGATGCTTGACCTGCGCGCTGATACCATCATTGACATCTTCCTGAAGCTGCTGCATTTCGCGACTGGCAGTACTAAAATTCTGATCCAGACTGCCCCGCCCACCCTCGAGGGCTGCCAGAGGCAAGGCGCGGCGGGCCTTGGCAAGATTTTCATCTAGGCGATGCAAACGCTTTTGATCGGTCACACTCGGGCCTGCGGCGGCAAAACGCTTGCTAACCTGTTGATACTCCTCAAAACTTTGCTGAAAGAGTACGAGCAGCGCCGAATCCTGCAACACCGTGTATTGCAGGCCGTAGCGCTCCATGGAGCGGACCGCATTGGCCATGCGGTTGGCGCTGTCACTCAGGGCGACCGCACGCAGGATGCTACTCTGTCCTTCCTCCGCAAAGCGGGAGATGGTCAGGGTGATGCTTACGATCACCAGAACCAACGGCACGATGGCCAGTCCGAAGCCAAACACCGTCAGCCAGGAGAGAGAATTGGGTCGTTTCATCCGGTGGCGCGGCAGTAACGCAGCCGTCCATCGACAAAGAGGTAACGGACCTGCCCGCGCAGCGACCAACCCGCGTAGGGATGATTGCGGGCGCGGCTGAAGCCCGCGAGGCTTGGCCGCAGCTCGGCCGTGGAATCGAAGAGGCACAGATCGGCAGTTGCGCCCGGCGCCAGGGATGGCGGTGGAAGGCCGAGGACAGCCGCAGGACCGGTTGTGAACAGACGAACCAGCTGCAGCAGGTCCAAGATCCCCTCTTCGACCAGGCGTAGGGCAAGAGGCAGGGTCCACTCCGCTGCAGCGATGCCAAAAGGCGCTTGCGCAAAGGTCTGCCCTTCCGTTTCGCGGCCCCACGGCAGGTGCTGGCTCGTGAGACACTGAATCGACCCATTTGCCAAAGCATGCAGCAGATCAGCCCGGTTTTTCTGATTGCGCAATGGCGGCAGGATCTTGCTGTGGCTATTGAAATAACCGATATCTTCGACACTCAGCAGCAGATGGTGGAGGCTGACGCCGCAGCTTACCGCCTGCCCGCCGCGCCGTGCCTCGGCAACCCGAGCAATGGCCGCCGCTGAGCTGAGACTCGGAAAATGCACCGCCGCACCCGCCAGACCCGCAACGCGCAAATCCCGCTCGACGCCAATCTCCTCAGCTGCTTGCGGGCGCCCAGCGAGTCCCAGGCGCAGGCTCAGAGGACCTTCGTCCATGACGCCACCGGCGGCGAGACTTTCGTCTTCTGGCCAGAGAAAGACCCTGCGTCCGAAGTCTGCAGCATAGCTCAGGGCCAAGCGCAGACGTTGGCTATCGGCCACGGATCGTCGTCCCTGGCTGAAGATTTGCGCCCCGGCCTCGGCAAGGGCCGCCATCTCGCTCAGGCTCTCCCCCCGCAAATCCCTGGTCAAGGCGCCGCTCAGATAGACGCGGAGCAGGTCGACGGCCTCCACTGCCGCTCGCTGTTCGCAGAGGACGCCGGGCTGGTCGGCAATGGGATCGGAATCCGGATCCAATACGACACTGCCAAAACCGCCGGCCGCTGCCGCGTTCAATTCACTGCGCAGGTCACCATGCAGCCCCGACCCCGGGGTATGGGCCTGAAACTGCGTTTCAATGAAGGCTGGGCAGGCGATGAGCCCGCTACCATCGAGTTCCTCGTCCGCCTGGAAGTCGCCGGGGATCTCGCCCACCGCAAGGATTTTTCCCGCCGCCAGGGCAAGATCACCCTGGTGATCCTTGCCGCTGACCGGATCAATCAGCCGCAGGTTACGAATCCGTCGACGCAAGCTCATGGATTGCCTCCGGCGAGGCGGGCAAGGACGGCCATGCGCAGGGCCAGACCATGGGTAACCTGCTCCAGAATGATGGCCTGCGGACCATCCGCCACTTCGGCACTGAGCTCAACGCCGCGATTCATCGGCCCCGGATGCAACACCACCGCATTGTCGTCCGCCAGACGCAGGCGCGCAGCGGTCAGGCCGAAGCGGCGATGATATTCCTCGAGGCTGGGTAGACGCTGACTGTCCATACGCTCGCGCTGCATGCGCAACGCGTACACGACATTGGCACCAGCCAGGGCCGGCTCCAGCTCATGAAACACATGCACACCGAGGTTCTGCAGTTCCGGCGGGACGAGGGTGCGTGGACCAACTGCGCGAATCTGCGGGCAACCGAGAATGGAGAGGGCATGAATGAGGGCGCGGGCCACCCGGGAATGTAGAATATCTCCCAAAATCACCACCACCCGCTCCGCGATCGGGCCCACCAGATGACGAATCGTAAAGACATCGAGCAGGGCCTGGGTAGGATGGGCATGTTGGCCGTCGCCAGCATTCACTACCCAGGCGTGCTCGCCCAGATGACGGGCGAGGAGGTGTGCGGCCCCGGCCTCTGGATGGCGCAGGATGAAGCCATCCACCTGCATGGCTAGCAGATTGTCGACGGTATCGAGTAAGGATTCGCCCTTGCTGGCGCTGCTGCTCGCCACGGCAATATTCAGCACGTCTGCCGACAGGCGCTTGGCAGCCAGCTCGAAGGTGCTGCGGGTACGCGTGCTGTTCTCATAAAAGAGATTCACCACGGTACGCCCCCGGAGGATAGGGATTTTCTTGACCGTGCGCTCGCCGATTCCCAGAAAGGACTCCGCACTATCGAGAATTTCGAGAACCTCCCCTTCGCGCAGCCCCTCGATCCCCAGTAGGTTGCGCAGACGTCCCTCTGCATCCCGCTGCGGATCGCCTTCCCCCATGCGCCAGGGCATCATGCTGGTGCCACCTCCGCACCGGGGAGAAACTCCAGCGACAGCGGGCTCGGCCCGCGCAGCTTGATGTAATCGGAGGGGTTGCTGCGCAAACGCAGGGCGGCGACATCGGCGCAGATGGGTAATTCCCGCAGCCCCCGATCGACGAGGACTGCCAGAGTGATCCGGTCTGGACGTCCATAATCGAAGATCTCGTTCAGCGCTGCGCGAATCGTGCGACCGGTGTAGAGAACATCATCGACCAGGATCAAATGGGTACCATCAACGGAGAACGGGATACGCGAGGCCTTGACCTCGGGATGCAGACCTACTCGACTGAAGTCGTCTCGATAAAAGGAAATGTCCAACTCCCCCAGGGGGGCGGAAATCCCCAGACGCCGGTGCAGTTCCCGCGCAATCCAGACGCCGCCAGTGTAGATCCCCACCATCACGCAGTTCTGTGGGTCGATGCGGGCCTGCAGATCGCGCTGCAAGGAATCGATGAGAGTGCTCAGATCCCAGGTCGATGCCATCGTTCTTCCTCGTAAAAGCTCTCCAGGATGGCACAGGCAGCGAGCTGGTCGCGCAGCCGGTCGCGTTCCGTGCGGGAAAGATCGCGCTCGCACATCTGCGTCTCGGCCGCATGGCTGCTGAGTCGCTCATCAATCCAGTACTGCGGCAGGGGATGACGCTGCGCGAGTGCCTGCGCAAAATGCCGTGCCGCAGCGGCGGTCTGGCCCTCGCTGCCATCTGCCTGCAACGGCAAGCCGATGACTACGGCTTGCGGTTGCCAGTCCATGATCAAACGCTCCAGCGCGCTCCAATCCGGCCCGCCCGCACCGTTGCGGACGGTGGCCAGAGGTTGTGCGCCGAGGCCGGCTTCCCCGAAAAAGGCGACACCGATCCGTTTGCTGCCGTAGTCGATACCGAGCCAAGGCCCAGCGTCAGGCATGACCCACCGCGCCACTCAAAAGACGCATGTCGATACCGAGTACCCGTGCCGCCTCCTGCCAACGCTCGCCAGCGGGGAGCTGAAATAACACGCGCGGATCGACCGGGCCGTGCAGCCAGGAATTCTCGCGGATTTCTTTCTCCAGTTGTCCTTCGCCCCAACCGGCGTAGCCCAGGGTCAGCAGATACTGCTCCGGCCCACAGTGCTCGGCGATGGCCGCGAGGATGTCAGGAGAGCTGGTCAGCGCCAGGGTATCGCTCACCGGCAGGGAAGATTCCCAGTCGCCCGGGGCTGATGGAGAATGAAGCCGTGCTGCGGGCTGACCGGCCCACCCCAGTAGACTGGACGGTGGATCATTTCTTCCGATGGCCGAATGTCGATGGCCTTGAGGGCGTCGGCCATGTTGATATCGAGGATGCGATTGATGACTACCCCCATCGCCCCTTCCGCATTGTGCTCACAGACGACAATGACACTACGGTCGAAGAGGCCGTCGTGCAAGCTGGGCATGGCAATCAAGAGATGATTTTTGAGCGATGAGAATTCCATGCTGTTATGATACCGCGTTTTGCCCAGCAAAGGGCAGTATCAGCGACCCTGTTCGATCCGGGTCCATAGCCGGTCCGTCGCGTCGATGCCAAAAAAGCGGCGAATTTCCCGCGCGCCGGTCGGACTCGTCACGTTGATTTCGGTGAGACGCTCACCAATCACATCGATGCCGACAAAGAGCAGACCCATCTCTCGCAGTACGGGTCCGATCTCGGCGCAGAGCTCCTGCTCGGCGGGACTGAGCTCGGCAGCCACCGCCTGCGCACCCGCCACGAGGTTACCGCGGAAGTCATCCGCCGCAGGGACGCGCAACATGGCGCCGGGTACGGCCACTCCATCCACCAAAAGGAGGCGCTTGTCACCCTGACGGATCGCCGGCAGGTACTGCTGCGCCATGACGAAATGCGTGCCGCGCGCAGTGATCGTTTCGAGGATCGAGCCCAGGTTGCGGTCTTCACCGTGCAGATAAAAGATCCCTTCGCCACCGCGCGCGGCCAGCGGTTTGACGACGATTTCTCCGTACCGATGCAAAAAGCTGCGCAACTCTGCCATATCCCGGCTGACCAGATAGGGTGGGAGCCAACGAGAAAACTGCAGAGGGAAGAGCTTTTCATTGGCGAGCCGGATGGAGGCCGGATCATTGACCACCCAGGTATGGGCGTGTTCAAGGATCTGGCAGGCATGCAGGAAATCCATGTCTACTGGCGGGTCCTTGCGCATCAGCACACAATCGAAATCCCGCAGGGGCCGCGCGGCCGCTTCGCCCAGCGCAAAAAAATGCTCGCTATCGTCCCAGACCTGCACCGGCTGCAGCCGGGCCCAAGCCTGCCCGTCCTGCCGCAAAGACAATCCGTCCAGGGTGCAGACCCAGCACTCGTGCCCCCGTGCCTGGGCGGAGAGCAACATGGCAAAGGTACTGTCCTTAGCGGGCTTGATCCCCGCGATGGGATCCATGAGCACGGCAACGCGCATCGTCACTGCCCCGCCTTGGCCCAGTCTTCGGCCTCGCGTGCCGCCGCCAGCAGCGCCAATCGGGCGATAACACCGTAGGCGTAATGGCGGTTGACTGGCGCATCCGGCGCCGATTTACGACAGGGATTGATTCCCGGCTCGGCAAAGGCCATGGGCTCGAAATGGGCACCGGGGGCGTTGAGGCTCTCATCCTCGCCCTTCTCGCGATGTACGCGATAGAAACCGCCGAGGACCTGCTGTCCGAGCAGATAGACGACGGGTTCGGCGACAAAGTCTTCCGGCGTTCGCTCAAAGGTATACACCCCTTCCTGGATGAAGACATCGCTCACCACCAGCCCTTCCTTGCTCTTGGCCATGCGGGTGCGCGCCTTGCGGTTGAGCTCGCGCAGCTCGGCACCTGAATAGGCAGTCATCACCCCCATGCCATAGGTCCCGGCATCGGCCTTGACGATGACAAAGGGGCGCGCTTCGATGCCATAGTGGCGATAGCGTTCGGCAATTTCGGCGATGACCGCGTCGACATTGGTCACCAGGCATTCCAGTCCCTCGGACTGCAGAAAATTGATCTGCGTGCAGCGGCGGAAGAACGGGTCAATCAGCCAGGGATCAATATCGACGACCTCGGCAAAATCCACTGCCAGGCGCCGGTAATGGGCGAAGTGCTGGCTCTTGCGCCGCGTCTGCCAACCGGCAGCCAGGGGGGGAGCAGTGGCTGCTCCAGCCCCCGCAAGATCTCGGGGACGCCACCCGAGAGGTCATTGTTGAGCAGGATCATCTGCGGATCGAAATCATCGACCTGCAGCCTGGATTCCACACGGCGCAGCGGCTCGATCAGCAGGCGCTCACCCGAGGGCAACTTGTGCTCCTGCGCTTCTTCCAGCATCCAGGACGCGATGCGCAGCTCAAGTCCGGCCTCGCGCAGCAGCTCTGCGAGCCGCGCCACATTTTCCAGATAATGGAGGTTACGCGTGTGATTTTCGGGAATGAGCAACAGGCGCTGCAGGCTCGGGTGATATTGATCCAGATAATGCTGGATGGCGGTGATGTGCAGCGCTTCATGATCGGGGTTGAGATTGTTGAAGCCCGCGGGAAACAGGTTGGTATCGATCGGCGCCAGCTTGAAACCGGCGTTGCGCAGATCGACCGATCCGTAAAAGGGCGGTGGGGTAGTCTGCCACTGACAACGAAACCAGCGCTCGATGGCACACTGGTTACGAATCAGGTGCTCTTCCAATTCATGGAGCGGATCGACCTGGTTGGTCACCAGGCGCGGTGGGGTAGAGAGAACGGAAATCAAGCGGGACGCTCCGCCATGGGTTGGTAGGATCGGCTCGGCGCACCGGTGTAATTCTGCGTCGGCCGGAAGATGCGGTTGTTGCTGAGCTGCTCACGCCAGTGCGCCAGCCAGCCGACGCTGCGCGCCATGGCAAAGATGGGAGTGAAGAGGTCGCTGCGAATGCCCATCTCGTGGTAAAGCACCCCCGAGTAGAAGTCGACATTGGCATGTATGCCTTTTGGTCCGAGGCGTTCTGCGGCGGCTTCTTCCAAGGCGCGGGCGATGGCAAATTGCTTGCTTTGCCGCAGATGCCCGGCCTGCGCCAAGTCCTCCATCATCCCCTTGAGGATGGCCGCACGCGGGTCAGTGGTCTTGTAGACCCGATGGCCGAAGCCCCAGATTTTTTCCTTGGCCGCGAGGCGCGCCTCGAGGAAGGGCACGACATTCTCGACGCTACCGATCTCCTCGAGCATCTCCACCACGCGCTGGTTGGCACCGCCATGCAAGGGGCCTGCCAGGGTGCCCACGGCCCCGGCAATCACATGATAGGGATTGGTGAGGGTGGAGGTGCTGACCAGGACCGAGAAGGTACTGGCGTTGATCGTATGCTCCGCGTGCAGGATGAAACAGGCATCGAGAATCCGTGCATGCAGCGGGTCCGGCTCGCGCCCGTGCAGCATGTAGAGAAAATTGGCGGCATGCGACAGATCGCTGCGCGGCGGGATCGGATCATTGCCAAAACGCATCTGGTCCCACATGGCGACGATGGTGGGTATGCGCGCGATGATGCGCATCGCCATGGCATCGAGATGCGAGGCATTGTCCCGTTCGGCATCGGATAGCTCCTGCTGCGGGTAGAACATCCCCAGGCTGGCAATGGCGCAATGCAGCATGTCCATGGGATGGCCGGTCACCGGCAGAAACTTCATGATTTCTCGCACATTGTACTTGATCTGACGATGCGCCCGCAGTCCCGCATCAAAGCGTTCGAGATCCCTGGCCTTGGGCAGCTCCCCGTCGAGGAGCAGCAGAGCGACCTCCTCGTAACTGCTCTGCGCGACCAACTCGGCGATGGGGTAGCCGCGGTACGAGAGTAAGCCCGCCGCACCATCGATATGCGAGATGGCGGAATGGGTAGCGGGGACCCCTTCCAGTCCGGGGACGACAGTGGCATCAGTCATGGCGTTTCTCCTTGGGACAGGGGCAGGGAACTTCTACATCATACCCCGCGCAAAAAAAGAAAGGGAGACGGACGCCTCCCTGTATCCCTCCTACTGCCGGGGTATTTCAGGCGGAGAAGGAAGAACCGCAACCGCAGGTGGTCGTGGCATTGGGGTTTTTGATGACGAACTGCGCGCCTTCCAGCCCCTCACTGTAATCGATCTCCGCACCGACCAGATACTGATAGCTCATCGGATCGACCAAGAGGCGGACGCCAAACTGCTCGACCTCGGTATCGCCATCATTGACGTTTTCATCGAAGGTGAAACCATACTGGAAGCCTGAACAGCCGCCCCCGGTGACGAAGACCCGCAACTTGAGATCTGGGCTACCCTCTTCTTCGATCAGGGATTTGATCTTCTCGGCCGCACTGTCGGTCAGGGTCATGACCGGCGGCAGGCTGTCCAGATCCGTCATGGTTTCCGTAGCTGTGCTCATTCCTACATTCTCCTCACGCGCGTGCGCGTACCATCAGAAATATCCGACGATTTTGCTCGCCTTTACCTGCGGACGTCAAGAAGCGTCCTGACCACGCTTGGGCACAAACTGGATGGCGGCAACGCGGGCAGCCACCAGCACGGCCAGGAGGGCCGCCGTGGCCAGCAAATCCAAAGGACCCAAGCGATGGGCATAGAGGCCGATGAAGAGCTCACGCAGGATGAAGACGATGGCGACCTCCGCTAGGACCCGCAGGCGGATCCGGTGATACTCCAGGTAGTCGGTAAAGGTTCGAAAAAGCTCGATGAGCACGAAGACCGAAAGAACATCCGAGACCAGGCTGGAAATCACCTCCTCCTGGTGCAGGCTGAAAAACGCCGCATAGACATCGCCAATGAGGCTCCAGACGGCATAGAGCAAGGTGACCAGCATGAGGAAGATGAGAATCGTGATGACAAAATCCAGCATCCTTCCGTAGAAGCGAATGACCGTACCGCGCAGCCCGACGATCTCGCTATAGCTGGCGGCGGATTTGTGCTCGTGCTCGTTCAAGGGATCTATTGCTTGTTGCGCGCCGAGCGCCGCAGTCGAGAAAGCAGGCGCCGCGCCATCTCACCGAAGAGCTCGGTTTGGGTGGGATGGGGATGAATGGCACTGCCTACCTGCTCCAGGGTGAGCTCAGCACTGACCATGAGCACCGCCTCGCCGACCAGAGTGTCGGCATGGTCGGCGAGGAAATGCACGCCAACGATGCGGTGCGTTTTTTTGTCCGCCACCATCTTGATCAAGCCGTCGGTCTCACCGGTCATCATCGCCTTGGCGTCGATGGAAAGAGGTACTTTGACCTCCGCCACGTCGAGTCCCGCCGCCTTGGCTTGTTCCCCGGAAATGCCCACGAAGGCCACCTGGGGACGGGTGAAAGTGACGCCACTATCCTTGCGGGCATCGTAGCGCGCCGATTCTCCCAGCAGGTTGGCAGCAGCCACCCGACCCTGCTGTCCCGCGGTGTGGGCGAGCATGTAGCCGCCAATCACATCGCCGACGGCAAAGATATGGGGCACATTGGTTTGGCAACGGGCATCTGTGGCAATGGCGCCACGTTCCCCGAGTTTTACCCCCGCCTTTTCGAGCTGCAGGGCGCTGGTGTCGGGACGCTTGCCGGTGGCAATCAGGAGCAGGTCGGCGTTATGGCTGTGCTCCTGCCCCTCGGCATCGCGGTAGCGCAGGGTCAGATTGCCCTTCTCACCACGAATTTCCTGGGTCTGCACGCCAGTCAGCACGGTCAGGCGCGGACTGTTCTTGGCCAAAGCGGCCATGAGTTGCTCGGCGACCTCCTTCTCCATTTCCGCCACCGGGCGCGGCAGGGCCTCGAGGACGAGGACCTCGGCACCAAAGTCGTGGAACATCTGCGCCATTTCCATGCCGATGGCGCCAGCACCAATCACGCAGAGGCGCTTGGGTGGGGTGCTGAGTTCCCAGACGGTGTCGGAAGTGACCGCCGCACCTGCGGCGAGGGCCTCTTTTGCGCCGGGGATGGGGGGCACGAAGGCTGGCGCACCGGTGGCGATCACGCAGGCGCCGAAGCTCAGGGTACGGGCGTTTTTGCCGCTGATTTCTACCGTATGAGGATCGATAAAGCGCGCGAAGCCCTCCAGCACCTCGATCTTCATGCCTTGGTCGGTTTTTAGGGCCATCTCGCCGCGGGTTTGCAGGATGCCGCGGCGATGCTTTTCGAGCTGCGCCCAGTCCAGTTGCGGGGTGCCCAGGCCGATACCCATGGCGGCGTCGTGGGCGCGGTCACGGATGCGATCAGCCGCTGCCCGCCAGGCCTTGGAGGGAATACAGCCGCGCCAGAGGCATTCGCCGCCAGGATAGGGGGCATTGTTGACCAAAGTGACCTTGATGCCGTGTTCCGCCAGCTCGCGGGCACAATCCTCGCCGCCGGGTCCACCGCCGATGACCAGCACCTGGGTGTCGAAATCACCCTCGGGAATCACCGGGCCGCTGCTTCCTGCCCAGGCTTCCGGATGTTCGATGGCGTCTTGCAAATCCTTGAGGAAGGCCGCGGCCTCGGCACCGTTGACGACGCGGTGGTCGGCGGTGATGGTGATCGGCATCCCCTGGGGGCCGGTGGCGGCGATGGCCAAGATGGCCGCCGTGCCGGGAGTGACGATGGCATCGAACTGACTGATGCCATACATCCCCATGTTGGAGATGGTGAAAGTCGGGTGTTGATATTCGGCTGGACTCAGGCGGCGCTTGCGTGCCTTCTCGAGGAGGGGCTTCCAGGCGGCTTGCAAGTCCTGCAGGGATTGCTCTGCCACGTTGCGTAGAACGGGTACGACTAGGCCGCCGTCCTCGGTGGTGGCCGCAATACCGATGTCGTGGGGACGATCATCGACGATGCGGTCGCCAGGCTGGTAGGCGGCATTGATCAGCGGATGTTTGGCGAGGGCAGCAGAGGCGGCCTTGGCGAGGGCAACAGTCACCGAAACCCCCGCGGCTTTGGCAGCGCGCATCAGCGCTTCCGGCTGCACGTGGATGGTGACGTGAAAGACGGGGATACTCAAGGATGCGGTCATCGATTGGCTGATCGCTTTTTCGATGGCCGTCATTGCTCGGCCTTCGCCAGGGACTGGTGGCGGGACGGGAATACTTGCTGCGGCTGGGGAAGACGCTCCACCCTGAGCGGCAGGTACATCGGCAGCGACGATGACGCCGTTGGGACCACTGCCACGCAACCCCTCCAGGGACATGCCGCGCTCACCGGCCAACTGACGGGCGTAGGGCGAGGCGCTCCCTTGTTGCGGACGAGGGGCAGGCTGGGCACCTGGCTGACGACTGGGCTGAGTGCTCGTCGCAACGGCAACGGGGGCAGCGGTCTTCGCGGCAGCCGTTGGGGCCGCCGGCTTCGCGCTGGCGCCACCTTTGTCTGCCGAGACCGCAGTACCGCTGCGCACCTGTTCGGAGCTGTCGACCAGATAGGCAATCGGCTCCCCCACGGGGACGACGCTATCCACCGCCACTAGAGGTCCGGAGAGGTAACCGGCGCGGAAGACCTCAACATCCATGATTGCCTTGTCGGTTTCGACAGTGGCGACGACATCGCCGCGCTCGATCTTGTCCCCTAGCTGTTTTTCCCAGGAGACCAAGACGCCTTCGGTCATGGTGTCGGACAACTGCGGCATCTTGATGACATGACCGAGATCTTCACTGGCCGATGGAGTCTGCTCTGCACTGGCAGCAACCGCCTGCGGCGCGCCAGCATCAGCCACCGGTGTTTCCACTGTTGCTTCGGGACTATCGACCAGATAGCCAATTGCCTCACCCACAGGAATGACGCTGTCCACTGCCACCAAAGGGCCGGCAAGATAGCCACTGCGGAAGACCTCGACATCCATGATTGCCTTGTCGGTTTCCACCGTCGCTACCACGTCACCCCGTTCGACGCGTTCTCCGGGCTTCTTTTCCCAGGAGACCAGCACGCCCTCGGTCATGGTGTCCGACAATTGGGGCATTTTGATGACGTACGCTTCAGCCATATCTCAGCATCTCCGAAAAGGCAGACGCGCCCCAAAGGGCGCCGGAATCACTTGCCCAGCAGCTTCTTGGCTGCAGCGACGACCTCATCGGCGTTGGGAATGGCCGCTTTTTCGAGGCGTCGGTTGTAGGGAATGGGAACGTCGCGGGCATGCACGCGCACTGGCGCCGCATCGAGTTCGAAGAAGGCTTCTTCGTTGATGATGGCAATCACCTCCGATCCCACGCCAACGGGCGCCTCATCTTCCTCGACGATTAGGGCCCGATGGGTCTTGCGCACGCTGGCAGCAATACCGGCCCGATCGAGGGGCTTGAGGGCACGCAGGTCGATGACCTCGGCGTCGATGCCCTCCTTGGCTAAACGTTCCGCCGCCTGCAGGGCCCAGTGGACACTGATGTTATAGGCAAAGATGCTCAGATCTCGCCCCGGACGCATCACTTCCACGCCTTCCAGCGGAGTGAAGAACTCCTCGTCCGGCACCTCGCCCTTGAGGTTGTACATGCTCTCGTGTTCGATAACGACCACGGGATCGTCGCTGCGCACGGCACTCTTGAGCAAGCCGTAGGCGTCGCGGGGGGTGGCTGGAGTCACGACGCGCAGGCCGGAAATTCCCATGAAGACCTTTTCCATGCGCGCCGAATGCTGCGCCCCCAACTGATGCGCCGTGCCACCGGGCACCCGCATGACGAAGGGACAGCGAATCTTGCCGCCGGACATATAGTGGATCTTCGCGGCATTGTTCATGAGCTGATCCATCGCCAGCCAGGCGAAGTTGACGCTCATGATCTCCACGATAGGCCGACAGCCAAGCATGGCAGCACCGACCCCGATACCGGTGTAGCTATTCTCCGAAATGGGGGTGTCGATCACCCGCTCCGGACCATACTTGGCGTAGAGACCTGACGTGGCCTTGTAAGTACCGCCTGCCACACCGATGTCTTCCCCCATGGCAAAGACCAGGGGATCACGGGCGAGTTCTTCGTCATGGGCCCGCAAAATGGCCTGCCAATACATCATCTCCGCCATGCTTACGCCCCCTCCGCCACATATACATACCGCTCCAGATCTTCGACCCTGGGCTCCGGACTCTCGAGGGCGAAGCGGACGATCTCGTTTTCGATCTGCTCCAGGATTTCCTCGTCCATCGCCTGGAATGCGGCGGCATCGATGATGCCCGCTTCCTCCAGCCGCTTCTTGTAGATGCCGATGGGATCGCGCTGCGCCCATTGCTCGACTTCTTCCTTGCTGCGATAGGCACCAGAATCGGACATGGAGTGCCCGCGCAGGCGGTAGGTCATCAACTCCAGGAAATAGGGCTCCCTCTTGCCGCGGACGTGGGAGATGGCCTTTTCGGCCTCCGCCATGACCACATCGATGTCCTGACCGTCCACCTGGGATGCGGCTATCTTATAGGGGGCGACACGCAGGTACTGATTGATTTCGGAGGAGGCACGCTCGATCGCCGTGCCGATGCCATAAAGATTGTTTTCACAGACGAAGAGCACCGGCAGCTTCCACAGGCTCGCCATATTCATGGTTTCGTGAAAGGTGCCTTGGTTATTGGCGCCATCCCCAAGAAAGCAAATGGCGATCTCATCGCCGCCGCGCAGTTTGATCGCCTTGGCAAAGCCAGCCGCCAGCGGGAAGGGACCCCCGACGAGGGCATAGCCACCCATGAAGTGGTGATCGACGTCATAGATGTGCATGGAACCACCGCGCCCACGGGAGGAACCCGTTTCCTTGCCGTAGAGCTCTGCCATGACCTCTTTGGGATCGGCGCCGCACTGAATGGCATGAATGTGGTCCCGATACCCAGTCACCACATAGTCCTGTCCCTTGCGAGCCTTTTCCAGCACGCCAATGGCGCAGGCCTCCTGGCCAGGATAGAGGTGGAGAAAGCCACCGATCTCCCGTTCCTGATAAGCCTGGGCGCATCGCTCTTCAAAACGACGCGCAAAAAGCATTTCTCGCAGCAGGCGCTTTCGGTCGCTGGCTTCCATATTCCCCCAAGGATCATAACCGATAAATCACGCCATGATCGCAAAGGGTTCCAACGAGCGTCAAGCGGAACGCTTCCGCTCCACAACCACGTCAATTCCCGTTCAAGGAACGCTCAATGCTCGGTAGGGCCGCTCCGACGCCGGCTCCGACCGCACCACCGACAGCCGCCCCAACTGCGGGATTCCCGGCGACGACAGTACCCAGAACGGCGCCTCCGGCAGCGCCGATAGCGCCACCACTCAGGGCGCGCTGACCGGTGGGGCTCATATTGGCGCAGCCCGCCAAGCCGGCGACCAGCAGTAGCAGAAGCGCAGACTTTACAATACGGCATTTCATGATATTCATACAATCTCTTCGCCTTTAAATCCTTAGTGATGCCAATCGCGATGCCAACCGTCATCCCAGTCGCGATCGCGCCCATGGTGCCAGCGGCCGGCCCACGGCGGGGGCCCTGGTCGCCAGCGCGGCGCTGGCTGGTATACCACCACCCGGGGAGGCGGGGGCGCGTAATAGATCGGACGGGGCGGTACATAGACCACTGGGGGGGCGACGTAGTAACGGGGCGCATTGCCCAAATACAGACTCAGGCCCGGGACCGCGACCCCAAGATTCAGGTCGTCGGCGCTTGCGGCCACGCTGTAGGCCAAGGAGGCAATTCCCAACGCCGTCCCCACCATCGCAGAGACTATTTTCCTGTAATTGAATTTCATGGCGACACCTCTGTGCTCTGATCCTTCGGACGAATCGCCAAGCAAAGCATGTGCCGGAAATGGCGACACTAAAAAATCAATGCCTTATCCTCATGCTGGTTTCCGCAACTGTCGCCAAACGTCGACATGATCGCTTAAGACTTTGGCACCTCCCCATTGCCGCAAATCTCTCGCTGACGCTCGGCAAGGATCTGCTGCTGGAGCTCGCGCAGCGCCTCCTCCACGTCCTGCCAATAACGACTGTGCGGCGAATCTGCCCCGCCCGCCAACGCCCGGGAGAGCATCGACTGATAATGGCGAAAGGCGATATGCAGAGGTTCTCCGGGCGTGTAGCCCAAGCGAGACAAGGCAGCATCATAGGGACCATCGCGACGTAAGGCACTTTCCAGGACAAACAATTGCCGCCCTACCGGTTGCAGGGTCTTTTTGATCACGGCGTGAATGCTCAGAATCCCCGCAAACAATCCGAACAGTGTTGCAGGTCTTGCGCCGTCCAGGCGCAGGGGGGTTTCCAGGAAACGACGCAGCTCTTTGAAGGGCAACGGCCGACTGATGCCATAGCCTTGCAATTGAGCAACCCCAAGCGTCAGCAGCACGTCGAGGATTTCGGCAGTCTCGACACCTTCCACCAGCAGCTCCACGCCAATTTCTTCGGCGAGATCCTGCAGAACCCGGATGAAGTGCAGATCCTCCGGATGATCCGGCAATGCGCGTACAAAGTGTTGATCCACCTTTATTTTATCGATCGGTAGATCACGCAGGCGCTGGAGCGACGCATAGGCGGTACCCACATCATCGAGAGCCAGATGGATCCCCATGGCACGAATCTCGCGCATCACCTCGGCGGCCACTGGCTGATCGAGAAAATCTCCGCTCTCGAGGATCTCCATGGTGATGCGTTCCGGCGACACGGGGCTTGCCGCCAGAACGCCGCGCAGGCAAGGCAGGCAGTAATGCGTGAACGATTGTGCCGGGACATTGAAAGAAAGCCCCAGGAGCCAACCCTCCCTTTCCAGGGCGACGATGTCCTGTAGCGCGACTGTGAGCAGTTGCCAGCTCAGGTTCTGGATCTCCTCCAATTTGAGATGGGGAAGAAAATCTGCCGGAGCCAAGATACGCCCGTCCGTATCGCGCAGGCGGGCGAGGGCCTCCACTCCCCGGACACTGCCATCCAAACCGTTGATGATCGGCTGGTACCAGACCTCCAGGGCGTTTTCAGCCAGCAGACGTTGCGCGAGGGTGCGCGCCTTCGTTTCCAGTTCCTGTCCGGCAATGGCCCAACTGTGCAAACGGTCGGCCTTGTGCGCCTTGGCCAAGCCCAGTGCCTGCCGTGCCTGCCGCAAGAGGCTATCGAGAAAATGCTCGTCGTCACCGGCGAGCGTCGCCACGCCAATACTTGCCGCCAACTGCAGATTGCCGTCAGGCAACGCAAAATCCAAGCCAAGCGCGTTTTCCACATCGTTGAGCTTCTGCCGCAGACCTGGCACGCCACCCACAACCGAAAACAACAGGATGAACTCATCCCCTCCAAGACGCGCCACCAGATCGTCCGGTCCCAAAGCCCTCTCCAGGCGCTCACGCAGGAGCGACAGGATTTGGTCTCCGGTTTGGCGTTGGAAACGCTCATTGATCTGATGGAAATCATCGACGTCCACCACTGCCAGAGCCGCCCCCTCGCCGCCCTCCACCACCCGGAACTGAAACCTGGTATAGGCTTGTTCCAGTCTCGCGCGATTGGCGGCGCCGGTAAGGGGATCGAAGTCCGCCAGAAGATCCAGCATTCCCTGGGCGTGTTGCAGCGCATCCCGGCGCTGCCAAAGACTCAAAATCAGGCCAAAACTTTCCGCAACCTGCTGCAGGAATGCTTCGACAGCGTCCGTTGCCTGATTCTGCCCTTGCTGCAAACAAAGCAACACGCCCCAGGGCTCGGTGCGACCAGCAAGAAATATCGGCTGGGCGATGGCATGGCGGAGATGTTCTTTGTCCAGGGCGTGCCGCAGCGGAGCCAGGAGCACGCAGTCCTGTATTCGGTCGATATGTTGCACACTGCCGCGCTGCAGTGCGGCAGCAATGAGCGTCTGCGCGATATCTTCGTTGGCGGCAACGGATAGCGGGAGGTCATGCCCGGCGAGTAGATCGGCGCTAGGGCTCGCCATGGCAAGTAGGGTCAGACCCCGCTCGTTGCTGCCCGCTTGCACCAGGAAGCAGCTGTGGATGCTACTCTCCTGAACGATTGCATCGCAAACCGCGGGGTAGAGATCGAATAAGCTCGTCACCCGCAGCAAACGGTGATGGATGGCCAGCGCCGCCGACTGGAATTGCCGCAAACCAAGCATGGAATCCGCAGCTTTGATCGCTATTCGATAAAAAATCCATAGGAGTATGATCAGCGCAAGAAAGGGCAGACTGAGCTGCAACCATTGGCCAAAAGAAAGGGCATCCAGCCAGGTGCTGCCGGGCCAGCACATCTCCAGCTCCCATGGAACGCCCGGTAGGGGAGCCCGTACCCGCTGCAGATCCAGGATATTCTGCGAGTCTGGCGGCCCCCAGTGGCCGCTCGCATCGAGTTCCGCGATTGGTCGACCATGGCGTTCGATCAAGAGCACCACACCCGGCTGAGGGACCTCATTCAACAGATCCCGCATGGCAATCGGTTGCCCGAGAAACCCCACCAGCTCCCTCCGGACGTCATAGAGAGGGATACGTGTAGGAACGATCCACAAGCCATATCTCGGGGCGTAAAGGGGGTCGGCAACGAGCCAGTCGCGTTCGCCACTGGCAGTGAAAAACGCGTCACCCGGGACCATGACATGAGGACTTTGCGCGCGATTGGTCGACCAGATAATGGTATTTCCACTCGCATCCTGGATGTTGATCGCCAGAGAATTGCGGTGGTTCTTCTGGTAACTTTCCAGTGCCTTTCTGCTATCGAGATCCGGGTAGGGTGATTGCGCCGAAGCAAAATGCAGCGTTTCCCGCAAAAACTGGAGATCATGAAAATGGCCATCCAGACGTCGCCGTATCTGCCGCGCCATGGTGTTGAGCTGATGCGTTTTGAGATGGAAGAAGTTTTCCTGCTGACGCTCTATTTCTGTGTGGGCCTGCCAGAGGTACAGCAGGAAAAATATGATGGCGATACCCAAAAAGAACGCGCGGATGCTGCGCCGAAGCCGCCGGGCTCGTCGTGCGAAGGAATGTTGGCTAACGAGCGGCGACATGACAAAGCTCAGGCAGGCGCGCGCAGGGCGTCCTGCAGCAGAGGAGGACGATGGATGATTCGTTCTATGCTACGCAACACCTGCTCCCCAGCGTCCTGGAGGGTGTGGAAATCGCCAGCCGAGCCCCTTTCCAGGGCCTTGGTGATACGTTCGAGTTGCCGATGATATTCCTCGTGAGCCTGCAGCACCTCTTCCCAGCCGACAAAAGGAAAAGTAGACAGGCGAGTGTGAATGGGACATTGCGTCCCGGACCAGGGCGCCAAGCGTAAAAACCAGGCCGGATTCAAGCTCACCAGGGCAAATATGGTCTTCTGGTAGTCGATGATCTCGGCGTAGAGCTGCAACAAATCATAATCCGTGGTCTTGGTCTGCGGGCGGACGCGTGCGCGCTCTTGCAACCAGGCAGGAATGGCCTCGGCAAACATCGGCCGAGCAATCGCAAAGCCCTGCAGCAGGGGTACCTGCATCAGGCGCAAGACGTTGCGAATGGTCTGGTTTTCCACCCCTTCCACGATGACTTGCAGCCCCTGCGATTGCCCCAGATCGAGCAGGGCTCGCAGAAAATGCAGATCGTTCGGATGCTCGCCGAGATGCAGGACGAAGGCCTGGTCGATCTTGATCTTATCTACCGGCAGTTCTTTCAGATAGAGAAGGGAGGCGTAGCCGGTTCCGACATCATCCAAGCCAACACCATACCCAAGCGACTGCAGACTACGAATCGACTGCGCGGTGAAGTCGAGCAACAACAACTCCTCACTCTCGAGGATTTCCAACACCAGATTCCGGGCCGGGACGGCGCAATCCGCGAGCAGTTGCCGCAGCCTTTGCAGGCCGCGCTCACTTGCCAGAAAACCGGGGGGGATATTCAGTGCGATCCAGAGGTTGATTCCTTGGCTTTGCCACTCTTGCCAGTCCTTACTGAGCTGAGCGAGGACGAGTTTAGTGAGGGTCCATTGATCCTCCGGAGACAGGAAGGGCAAGAAATCTCCCGGCGATATCGCCCTCTCTGCGCCAGCAAGTCTTGCCAGGGCCTCCACACCGACAATACGGTTGTGCAGCTGATCCAGAATTGGTTGGTATTGGAGAAGTAGCTGGCCATCCCGCAACAACGCCTGAATCTGGCGTCGCTCGTCAGCACTCTCGTCAGCGAAGAACGACCAGAAGCGATCCCGTACCTTTTTGTTTTCTTTGGCTTCGTACAGGGCATGATCGGCCTGGCGCAAGAGCAGGTCGGCATCTCCGGGGGTCACCTCCGGCTGGGGATAAAACGTGATCCCCGCGCTCAGACGAACATGGATCATCGGCAGGCCAGAGAGAAAATAGGGCTGCGCCAGGGTTTCGCCAATCTTCTCCAGTATGGAATGGATTTGCTCGCGACTTTGCAGGCTGTCCCAAACCAGAACGAACTCATCCCCTCCGAGTCGCGCCAGATGATCACTCTGCCGCAAGGACGAGCGAAGACGATTGGCGACCTCTTGCAACAAGAGATCCCCGGCGGCGTGACCGTACTGATCATTGACCGGTTTGAAATCATCGAGATCCAGTACCGCCAACGCGAGCAAACCGTCATTACGCCGTGCACGGGCCATGGCAAGCTGCAGAAATTCGGTCAGTCCCCGTCGATTCGCCAGTCCCGTAAGAGCGTCGTGGCGCGCGAGATGGCTCTGTCGTTGCCGCTCTTCCGACAGCTGCCCCTTCAGATGAATTTCATCCAAAGCATGTCCAACCAGCAATGCCACCCGCTGCAACACCTCGATGATCTCCTCGTTGAACAAGTGCGCTCGATCACTGATGACGTTCAGCATCGCCCAGCGTTCTTCACGGTGATAGATAGGCAAGGTCGCGACGGAGTGCCAACGATTCTCTTGGGCTTGCGCAAACCAGCCGGCATTTTCCCCCAGTGCGCCCAAATAATCCTGAACCACCAGGAAGCTGCTCTGATGCCAGGCGCGGGAGGTGAACGATTGCCCATCCGGCACATCGTCGGGGTGGATCGTCCAGCGCCGCTGCAGGATCCATTCGACATTGTGCCCAGCCAGGGCCAGCGCCTGAAACACTCCTGCGGCATCCGGACGGATGATGAACGCCGCATTGAACAAGGTGCTCCGGATCAACTCATCGCAGATGGCACGAAGCATCTGCGGCGCTTCCCGTGCACGCAGGACGATGTCGCCACTCACCAACATCGTCTTCTGGAGCCTTCGAATGTCTTCCAGCTCTCGCGCCACTTGACGCTGACGGAGAAAGGCCGCGAGGTCAGCGCTCAGGCGTTCCAACAGTTCGCTGATTTCCGCCGGGAAGGCGGTATCAACGTGGCGATAGAGGGCAAGCACGCCGGCGCTGCCATCGGGCCAGGAGAAGGGCGAGTAAATACCACCCCCCATGCGGTACTGCTGAATCAGGTCTGCCCACGGCGTAAAGAGCGGATCGTCGCTGGAAAACAGCATGGTGCGCTGGCATTCGATGGCACGTCCGGCGGGGGATTGCGGCAGTCCCGCACGGGCATAGCAAGGCAGCATTACCTGGGCCAAGGGGGCGGCGAGAGGACCGGCCGCAGCGGTCAACTCGATGCGGTTTTCCCCCTCTTGTACATGTCCGATCCATACCGCAGCGAGTCGCATTCGGGAAACCAGGATACTGCAGAACTGTTCCAGAATTTGCGGCAACCCCGACGCTGCCGGAGTAGAAAACAGTCGGTTGATTTCGGTGACCGATTGCAGAAAGGCATCGCGCACCTGCAGCTCGCGATTGCGCTGCCGCAGGTCCTGGGAGCTCACGAAGACCCGACGTTCCAGGTCCCGATTCAGGCGCTCCAAGGCCACGCGGGCGGCACTGCGTTCAGCGATCATGGCTCCGGCAAGCAATCCCACTAACTCGAGAACCGAACCAATGATCAGAGCCAAAGCCTCTGGGAGGATCAGCTGATTATGTTCGTACGGACCGAATCCCCGGCTAGTCCCCAGCAAGGCCAGCAAAAAACTGAGAGAAGCCAACGGATAGACCAGCTGCACCGGATATTTGGATAACATCCAGATAAACGGCAGAACCAGAAAAACCACGCCCGCCTCTGGCAGGCTGCTCGCCGCAAAATGCTGGAAAAAGAGTGCTGCAACGATAGCCAGCGTCGGCACGGCGAAGAGCGCAAAACCGCGCGGAAAGTGCCAAGGGACCTGGCTATGCCCGTGCAACAAAACCAGGGCCACGGCAACGATATTCAGAAGAGTTGCCATTTGGGCAATAGTCCAGTAGGAAAACATGTGCCACAAGGACAACCCAGCCACATGGGTCAAAAATTTCGTGCCGGCGATCAGCCAGGCCGCATTCACAAAAGCCGGGACCAGACAGAACAGCAGAAGAAAACTCAGCGCATGGCGAACATTGCCAAAACCCCGCCAATCGGGGGTGACTCGATACAGGAGCCAGCGCCCCAGCCACGGGGCCAGGATGCTGCCCAGGTCGGCCCACAGGGCAATGGGTACGGGATAATGCAAAGAGATCAAATTGAGGAAAATGCGCGCCAGCACTAGGCCGGGAATAGCCCGCGGCCCCCAGGCCAGTATGCCGTAGGCAATCACCCCCTCTGCGGGCCAGATAGGCCAATATTGGCTTGGCAAGACGTCATGAAAAAGCAAGCCGGCAATAGCTCCTGCCAGAACGGTTGCCAGAAACAGCCAGACATTTATCCACCACAGTTGCCGCGCGGAGATCGAAGAATCTGCGACCGGCAGACGGATTTCCGTGAGCAAAGCTGCATCGGAGTCCGGTTTCAAGGAGAGAATTCCTGAAGACCGATGGGTGGCGGCCTCAAGCTCCGGGTGCATCGCGCCGCTCTGCCCGAATGGCGTCATAAAGTATCACCTGCAGTCGCCCTTCCGTTTCTGCTATCTGTTGATGGAACGGCATGTTGTGCTGACGATTCCGCACCCCGTTCAGCAATGCCGCATAAGCATCCAGCACCGGTGCACTGGCCTGGCACGGATGGGCACGAAGGTAGTCCAGCAGGGGGCAATCGTCCAGATACTGGATCAGGGATGAGATATCGTGGTTACTTTGCAGGCTATACATCAATGGACGACGGAGCACGTGGGCCGCGTAGGCCCCCAGCAGAGAGCCGGGGGTGAAGCTGATTGCGGGACGCATATGGTTCTGGGCGAGGGCAATGAACGCCTCCGCCGGCATGGGACGGGAAATGGCGTAGCCCTGCACGAGATCCTGCTGCAGTTGCGCTACCGCATCGAGGATCGTCGCGGTCTCCACGCCCTCGACGATCAGGGTGGCGCCCAAGCCATCGGCAAGAAACTTCATACTTTGCAAAAAAGCCATGATTTTGGGCTCGCGATCGAGATCGCGAACCAGTTCCTGGTCGAGCTTGATTTTTTGAATGGGCAGGTTTTTCAGCCGCAACAAGGAAGAATAAGCGCTACCGATATCATCCAGGGCAATCTGTGCGCCCGTATCGCACAGGGCCTGTAGACGACGAACCGCAATGTCACCCTGCAAAAAATCCCCGCTCTCCAGGAGTTCCAGCGTAATCCGCTGCGGGGTGATGGTGGTGCTGCCAAGCACCCCCAGAAAGCAGGGCACGCAGTCCTGATCCTCCATGAAATCCGGATCCACATTGAAGGACAGGTCGAGAGATATACCCTTGGCATCCAGCGCTTCCAGCAAGGCAATACCCGCCATCAGCATTTGCCGACTGAGTTCCCGCCGTTGGCCCAAGGATAGGAAGGGGAGAAACTGCGTGGGCGACAAAATCTCTCCATTGCTCGCCTGCACGCGTGCCAGCGCCTCGACGGCAACGATACGTTCCTGATACACGGAATAGATCGGCTGAAAATAGGCCAGCACGTCTTCTGGAAATCGCCAATTGTGCGTGCCGCCAGGAACCAAAAAAACGGCCTCCAGGGCCTGGTTACTGCAGGCCTGTCCTGAACGCTTGAAAACCGGAGTAACGCCTGAAAAAACGGTAGAATCATTAAGCATTTAACAGCGCCACTCGTCCCAGTGTAATCTCAGTCGCCAGACCCCAGTGCGCAGAGCCTGCTCCCCCACACCAGTTACTATAGTCGAAAAAAATGATTCAGCAAGCTTAGATCGCGCGTTTAAAAAGATGATACGTGGCGTAACTTTTTTGATAATTTTCGGCTATGGTAAGAGTGGGATTTGCGCCAATCCCAGATTTTCCGGCCAGGCAAAGAGCACATTAAGGTTTTGCACCGCCTGCCCGGCGGCGCCTTTCACCAAATTATCGATAGCCGAGAGGATCACCACCTGTCCTGGGCGTGGCTGGTGCAGGGCAATGCGGCAGACATTGGCGCCACGCACCGTGCGGGTACTGGGATGCTCGCCGAAGGGCAGCACGTCGACGAAGGGCTCCTGCGCGTAACGCTCGACAAAGAGGTCCTGTAATGCTGCGTTGCTCATCGGCTTGTGCAATCGGCCATAGAGAGTCGCGTGAATCCCGCGGATCATCGGCATCAGGTGGGGGGTGAATTGGACTTGGATGTCCGCCCCGGCGATCCGGCTCAGAGTCGCCTCGATTTCGGGACGGTGGCGGTGCCCGCTTACGCCGTAAGCAGTCACGCTATCCGCAGTTTCGGGTAAAATCAGACTGAGACGAGCCGCGCGACCAGCGCCACTCACCCCCGACTTACAATCGGCAATCAAGTAGTCAGCGTCGAGCAGCCCCGCCTCTAGCAGAGGAGCAAAGCCCAAAGCAACCGCGGTCGGGTAGCAGCCAGGATTGGCGATCAGGCGACTGCCGCGGATTTCGTCGCGAAAGAGCTCTGGCAAGCCGTAACTGGCCTGCGGCAGAAGCGCAGGGCTGGAGTGTTCCTGGTGGTACCACTGCGCAAAGAGTGCAGCATCGGAAAGACGGAAATCGGCGCTCAGGTCAATCAGCCTGACCCCGGCCGCCAGAAGCTCCGGTGCCATTTCCATGGCCACACCATGAGGAGTGGCGAAGAATATCGCGTCCAGACCTTGGAGATCCTTGCTGGAAACCGCGGAAAATTGGAGATCCGTATGCCCACGCAAACTGGGGAACAGCGCATCGACCCGCTGCCCAGCTTCGCCTCGGGAGGTGATTATAGCGACTTCGACTTCCGGATGCGGCAGCAGCAAGCGCAGAAGCTCGACGCCCGTATACCCGGTACCCCCTACAATCCCGACGCGAATCATGATGTCGCCCCCCGCGAACTGCCGAACAAATAGAAAAGCCGCCCGGAGGCGGCTGGACCGAGCGCGATAGTTCTCAGCGCTTGGAGAACTGGTGGCTACGCCGCGCCTTGTGCTTGCCGACCTTCTTGCGCTCCACCTCGCGTGCGTCACGGGTGACGAAGCCGGCGCTACGCAGAGGACGACGCAGGGTCTCGTCGTAGGCCATCAGAGCGCGGGTGATACCATGACGGATGGCACCGGCTTGGCCGCTGGCGCCACCACCGCTGACATTGACAAGGATATCGAACTGGCTGCCGTTGCCGGTCAGCTCCAAGGGCTGCAGCACGATCATGCGCGAGGTCTCGCGGCCAAAATATTCTTCCAGACTGCGCTTGTTGATGCTGATCTTGCCGCTGCCGCGCCGCAGGTAGACACGCGCGGTAGCACTCTTGCGACGACCGGTACCGTAATATTGTTCCATACGAATCCGCCTTAGAATTGTAGGGGTTGGGGCTGCTGCGCCGCATGCGGGTGCTGCGCGCCGGTGTAGACTTTGAGCTTGCGATACATCGCTCGACCCAGGGGATTCTTCGGCAACATGCCCTTGACGGCGATCTCGATGACCCGCTCTGGGTGCGTCTCCATCATTTTCTCAAAAGATGCACTCTTCAGGTTGCCGACGTAACCGGTGTGCCGATAATACATTTTGTCCTTGGCCTTGTTGCCCGTCACTGCGACTTTGTCGGCATTGATGACGACGATGTAGTCGCCAATGTCGGCGTGCGGCGTATACTCCGGCTTGTGCTTGCCGCGCAGGCGCTTGGCAATTTCCGCGGAAAGACGGCCAAGGACCTTGTCCGTTGCATCGACAACAAACCAATCCCCTTGCACTTCATGGGATTTGGCAGAATAGGTTTTCATACAGCACTCCGCTCTACCTGAACGTCAAGGCGCGAGAGAATAAAGTGAAGTACTCTCCCTGTCAACAAAAAACCCAGCCCTGTTGGCCCACAGGCGTAATGTCCTCAATGAGCCGCAGGGCGTTTCATTCGCGCAGCAATCAGCGCATCGCGCCTTCGACTTCCTTGGCAAAGGCAGGGTTTTTCTGCGTCTCCTGCAGCATGCTGGAATATTGCTGCGCCGTCAGGTGATGGCTCGCCAAAATGGCATTCACCTTATCCATGTAGGATTTCTTCATCGCCTGCTTCTGCGCGTCCGTGACCCCAGGCTTGTTGATCGCGGCATGGACCTGCTCGTTCAATGGCTTGATCTGCTCCACGGCTTGGGCAAAGTCCTGAACCTGCCCAGCTGTAGCGGCCAGCGCGGGAACACTGACAAGGCCAGCAAGACCCAGGAACACGACACTCATGATGCCCGCACGTAGCGGCGAAACGGATAAACTCTGCATTTGCCTTCTCCTCCCAAACGTCACCGACAATAAACTGGTATATCAGCAAGTTACGTCAACACTTCGATGTTCTCGCGAACACCCTATCGCCTCAGCTACGGGATTGCAAGAATGCTGGGCAGATCGTGTGACACCCGCACCCGTCAACCATCAGTCGGCAAGGTACCCCGCTCGATACGCACGCCCACGTCGCGGGTACCACGCACCGCCGCGGGTTTGTGCACGCTTATCCGCACCCAGGGCGCGCCGAAGTCCTCGCGCACCATGCGCGCAAGGTTTTCCGCGACGGTCTCGACCAACTGGATTTCCGTGGCTTCCAGATACTCGACAATACGATCACACACGCTCTGGTAGTTGATCGTAACGCTCACACAGTCCTTTGCCGCAGCCCGCGCTGCGTCTGCGGCGATTTCCAGGTCAATCAGGACCGTTTGCGGAATTTCACGCTCCCAGTCGTAGATACCTATTCGGGTCTGGACCTTGAGTTCGCGCACGAAAAGGATATCCATGGACTCTCCACTCTGTTGCCCGGCAAAGCCTGTTCTTCGCCGAAGAATGCTTTATGATACCGCTTTCTCCGGCGGCTGCCATGCACTGAGAGACCCTGTTTTGCTATTTACTTCTTCCTGGCCGGTCCTGTTCTGGTGTCTGACCGCGTATCTGGTCGGCTCTCTCGCTACGGCCATCTTGGTCAGCCGCGCCTTGGGACTGCCAGATCCGCGGCAAGCGGGCTCTCACAACCCCGGCGCCACGAATGTGCTGCGCCTGGGCGGCAAGAAAGCGGCAGCGCTAACCCTATTGGGAGATCTGCTGAAGGGCCTGCTGCCGGTTTTGGCGGCTCGTCTGGCAGCATTGCCGACCTGGGCCGTGGCACTGGTGGCATTGGCGACCTTTCTCGGGCATCTCTATCCCCTTTATTTCGGCTTTCGCGGTGGCAAGGGAGTGGCTACCACCCTGGGCATCCTGTTGGCCGTCAGCCCCCCGCTCGGCCTCGCTACCCTGGCCACCTGGCTACTGGTATTCGCCGTCAGTCGGGTATCCTCGCTTTCGGCACTCATCGCCACCGTTGCCGCGCCAATCTATGCCTGGTTCCTACTGACACCGCCCAGCCTGCGCGGGCTCGTCGTGGTGTTGGCGCTGTGGGTGCTCTGGCGTCACCGCAGCAATATCCAGCGCCTGCTGCACGGCCAGGAAGGCGGTTTTCGCCGGCCATAAAAAAGGCACCTCTTGCGAGGTGCCCTTCGCGATACCGCATCGACTCAGGCGCAGAGTGCGGGCTTTACCCGTAGTTCGTGGCTGGGAACCCCCATCATCTCCACCTGTCCACGCTTCATCTCCATGGTGGAGACTTGCGCCGCGCCGAAAGCTTCCTTGAGGAAACTCAAGGCGTCTTCCGGCTGAATGACATCGCCGCAAGTGAATACATCGACTGCGGCATAGCCATACTCCGGCCAGGTGTGAATCGCCAAGTGCGATTCAGCGACAATGACCGCGCCACTCACGCCATAGGGAGAAAAGTGGTGGAAGGTCTGGGTGACGATGGTGCAGTTGGCACGACGAGCGGCCTCGAGCATGGCATCAGTAACAAAATCTACATCCGACAAGGTACTGCTGTCGCATCCATAAAAGTCCGCGACGATTTGATGTCCCAATGAGCGCATAGGTGCCCCCCTAACTAGCAAAATGGTTAAGAAGTAGCTCCCGTGCACCCCCAGACAGTACTTGGTTTTATGCCCTACCTTGCTGGAACCGGCAGTGCCGCGCTCCGAGTCTCTTAAGGACTGACCCCTCCGTAACTGCTTTCGGTGCCGTGGAAACAGGTCCGCAACTATACAGGTTTCGCGCGGCGATGCAAGGGCCGCCAAAAACATCGCAACCCACTCAAGAAAAGGAAGGTTTATAAGCAACTACCGCGAATTTCTGGGCTGCAAGACTCCGTAACATCCCCGATTGGCCTAGCAGCACATCGACCCCGTATAATTGCGAGATGATCGATGCGAGGGACGAGGGATTTTGGCAGAGGAAAACCTGGTAGAGATACGCAGTCTATACTTTGCGCGGGGCGAGCACGTGGTCCTCGATGGCATCGACCTGCAGGTTCCGCGTGGGGCCGTCGTTGCCGTCATGGGCGCCAGCGGTGGTGGCAAGACCACTCTGCTCAACCTCATCGCCGGCAGCCTGCAGGGTCAGCGCGGCCGGGTGCTGGTGGCCGGAAAGGATACCGCCAGCCTTTCCCGCGCCGAACTCTACCGGCTGCGGCAACAGATGGGGATGCTGTTTCAGCACAGCGCCCTGTTTACCGACCTCAGCGCCTTCGAGAACGTCGCCTTTCCCCTGCGTCGTCATTTTCGCCTACCCGAGTCCCTTCTAAAAAAGCTCGTACTGATGAAACTCGAGGCAGTAGGCCTCCGGGGTGCCGCCGAACTCATGCCGGCGGAGCTCTCGGGCGGTATGGCGCGCCGCGTTGCCCTCGCCCGCGCGGTGATCATGGATCCCCTGCTCATCCTCTATGATGAGCCTTTCACCGGCCTCGATCCGATCAGCGTCGGGATCATCGCGAGTCTGATTCGCCGGCTCAATGACGCCCTCGGGGCCAGCAGTATCGTCGTCAGCCATGATGTCAAGGAGACCTTCGCAATTGCCGATTATGGCTACATCCTGGGGGGCGGCAAGGTGATTGCCGAAGGCAGCCCCGATGCCTTGCGCAGCAGCAACTCTCCCTTGGCACAGCAGTTTCTGCGGGGTAGCCCCGAGGGGCCGGTGCCCTTTCACTATCCTGCAGCGACGACCTTTGCCCAGGACCTGGGATTGCAGGAGGGCAAATGAGCGATTTTTTCATCCCTCGTCTCGGCCATGCGGTCTGGGAGAGCGTACCGCGTCTTGGCGCCGCCGCCCGTCTCTTGCTGGGCGGTTTGGGCGCGGTTGGCAATCGTCATTTCAGCTTCCGCCAGTGGCTTCGGGAAGTATACGGACTTGGTGTGCTGTCGTTGGCGCTGATGATCGTCGCGGCATTGTTCACCGGAATGGTGTTGGGCTTTCAGGGCTACTACGCCCTGGCCCGCTTTGGTGCAACCTCGGCCTTGGGAACCTTGATCGCCCTCTCTCTGCTGCGCGAGTTGGGGCCGGTGCTCACCGCACTGCTCTTCGCCGGCCGCGCCGGCTCGGCTTTGACCGCCGAGATCGGCTCCATGAAGGCGACCGAGCAGCTCGCGGCAATGGAGATGATGGCGGTAAATCCTCTGGCCTGGGTGGTTGCACCGCGGCTTTGGGGTGGGATTTTCGCTGTACCGATTCTGTGCGTCATTTTCGATCTGGTGGGAATATTCGGCGGCTATTTGGTTTCGGTACCGGTGCTGGGTGTCGACGGGGGCACCTTTTGGGCACAGATGCAGTCCAACGTAACCCTTAGCGGAGACATCCTCAACGGCTTGCTCAAGGCCCTCTGCTTTGGTCTGGTTGTGACCTGGATCGCGGTCTGGCAGGGTTTTTCTGCCAAGCCCACGGCCGAGGGTGTTGGTGCCGCCACCACACGCAGCGTGGTCATGGCATCACTGGCCGTTCTGGGCCTGGATTTCATTTTGACCGCACTACTTTTTTGATGTCGAGGAAGAGATTATGAGTCAACGGGCAATCGACTGGTGGGTGGGCATCTTCGTGCTCTTGGGGATCGCGGCCCTGGCAGTGCTGGCCCTGCGCGTGGGCAATCTCGCGGGCTTTGCCTACGGCAACGGCTATGTCCTGCACGCCGATTTCAACAATGTGGGCAGCCTCAAGGACCGTAGCCCGGTCAAGCTGGGAGGCGTGACCATTGGCGAGGTCACCCACATCGGCATGAATCCGCAGACCTTCCGCGCTGAGGTAACGATGCGCATCGAGCGCAGCATCAAACTCCCCATCGACACCGGCGCATCGATCTACACCCAGGGACTTCTGGGTGAGCAGTACGTCGCCATTCAGCCTGGCGGCATGCCGCAAAACCTGAAGCCGGGCGCCACCATCACCTTGACCCAGGGGGCCGTCAATATCGATCAGCTCATTGGACAAATGGTTTTTGATAAGGCCAGTGGCAGTTCCTCTGGTACCAGCACACCTTGATTCGGGAGACTACCATGCACAAGATTCAACGGGCGCAACCGTTCTGGTTTCTGGCGGTTTTTCTTTTCTCTTTCCTGCTGGGACAGACATCCTACGCAGCGACGAGTGACGCACAGGCGGCTGCAGGCGTCGTCCAGGACATGACCCACACCGTTTTGCAGATTCTGCAGAAGAATGAAGGAAAACCCATTACGCCAGCACTCAAGAAAGAGGTGGCCGCGGCAATCATTCCGCACATCGACTTCAACACCATGTCGGCCTACGTGATGGCGAGCTACTGGCGCCAAATGACCGCCGCCCAGAAAAAGGAATTCACCGAGCTCTTCCAGGAATTGCTGGTCAAGACCTACAGCAACGCGCTGAACCAGTACCACGGGCAGGAGGTGCGGGTGGAGGGCAGCCAGCAAATTTCGCAGAATCCTCCGGTGGCGCAGGTCAATATGGACATCGAGCAGGAGCAGGGGAAAACCATCCCCGTCATCTACGCCCTGATCGAGAACGGCAAGCAATGGCAGATCTACAACATCTATGTGGATGGCGTGAGTCTGGTCCTCAACTATCGCCAGGCCTTCGGCAATATCGCCGGGCAACGGGGTATTCCCGCTCTCCTGCAAGAACTGAAGCACAAGGTAGCGGATGCCGGCAACACCAGTAGTGCCCATGCCAGCTGAAGCAAGCTGGGAGCGGGACAGCGCGGGCGGGCTGCTGCTGCGCGGTGACTGGCGTCTGCGTCCCCTTGATCAAAGGCTGCGTCGCGATGCCGCGAGTCTTCTTCGGCAACGCTGGGAATATCTGTCCCTCGCCAAGGTCACGGCGCTGGATAGTGCCACATTGGCCTTCGTAATCGATTGGCAAAGTATCCAGCGCAGCCTGGGCAGCTCGGCAGAACTCCGCAACCCGCCCGCGACGCTTCTCGATCTGGCAAAGCTCTATGGCCTGACCCAACTCTGGCAGGGAGATTCCCATGCCTGAGGCAATGGCGGTCCACGTTCGCAGCCTCCGCAAGACCTATGGCACGGGTTTCCTCGCCTTGGCTGGCGTCGACCTGGACGTGGCACCGGGGGAATTTTTTGGACTGCTCGGTCCCAACGGGGCAGGAAAATCCACCCTGATCAATATCCTCTCCGGCGTGGTGCATCGTTCCAGCGGGGTCGCGGAGGTGTTTGGCTACGATGTGGAACGTCAGTATCGCCAGAGCCGGCAACTACTGGGCGTGGTACCGCAGGAACTTGCCTACGACCCTTCTTCTCCGTCCGCGAGTTTCTGCGCTGGCAATCGGGATACTTTGGCCTGCGCCGCAATGACGACTGGATCGACGAGCTGATGGCCGAACTGGACCTGACGGACAAGGCCGATACCAACCTGCGCGCGCTCTCCGGCGGTATGAAACGCCGGGTGCTCATCGCCCAGGCGCTGGTACATCAGCCGCCGGTAGTGGTTCTCGATGAGCCGACAGCAGGGGTCGACGTAGAGCTGCGCCAGAGTCTTTGGCGTTTCGTACGACGTTACAATGGCCTCGGCCATACTGTCATCCTGACGACCCATTATCTGGAGGAGGCGGAAGAGCTCTGTGAACGTATCGCCATCCTGCAACATGGGCAGGTCATTGCCCTCGACCGAAAGGAGCGTCTGCTCGCCAAAAATCGGCGCAAACGCACGCTGACCATCGAATTTGACCGCGACCCTGGGAATTGCCCAGCAGTCTCAATGAGGTGTTGCTGGGCGCCAGTGGCAACACTCGGGTCCTGCAGGTCGATGATGAATTGCACCCCATGAGCAAAGTGCTGCACAGCCTGCAGGGACTGCCCGCACAGATCATCGATCTGCATCTGCAAGAGCCGCGGCTGGAGGAGGTCTTCACTGACCTCTTGCAGGAGGCCCGCGGCAATGGCTGAGGGCCAGCGCCTCGATCTGTTTTTGAAGATGTCGCGCCTGATCAAACGGCGCAGTGTCGCCAAGACACTCTGCGACGCCGGACGAGTGCAGCTCAACGGGCGCACTGCCAAGGCGGGGACCCTGGTGCAAGCTGGCGATCGCCTGCGCCTGGACCTGCCGCAAGGCTTGGTCGAGGCGGCGATACTCCGTCTACCAACGCGGGTGGAGGGGCCGGACGGCGTGGTCAGCATTCTCGGCACAGCGGACTCGGCATGAAGCAAGCGCGACTCCTGCTGCATGTTGGCGAACCCGCGGGCATCGGACCGGATCTATGCGTCGCCCTCGCGCAGCATGCGTTGCCACCTCTGGTGTTGATTGGCGACATCGATTGCCTGCGTCACCGCGCCCTGCAACTCGGGATGCCGACAGCACTGGTCCCTTGGCATCCCGAAGAGGAGTGGCCCGAAAACAATCGGTCTCTCTCCGTATGGCCGATCCAGCTGCCGCATTCTTGTCGCGCCGGACAGCTCGATCCGTTCAATGCCCCTGCCGTTCTCGAGGGACTGGATCGCGCCGTATCCTTGTTACAAGCCGGGCTGGCCGACGCGCTGATTACTGGCCCGGTGCACAAGGGCGTGATCAATGACGCGGGTATCCCCTTCAGCGGCCACACCGAGTACCTCGCCGCTCGTTGTGGACAAAGCGAGGTATTGATGCTCTTGGCCGGACGCGGCTTGCGCGTAGCCCTGGCCACCACCCACCTCCCCCTGCGGGACGTTGCTGCCGCCATCAATGCCCGCGATCTCGAACGCAGCCTGCGCCTTTTGCAGCAGGGTCTGCGCCAGGATTTCGGTGTGGCCGAGCCGCGTATCCGCGTCACGGGGCTCAATCCCCATGCGGGCGAGGGCGGTCATCTGGGAAGAGAGGAAATTGAGGTCATCGCCCCGGTGATCCACAAACTGCAGGGCGAAGGCTGGGCCATCACTGGCCCCTGGCCCGCCGATACGCTTTTCACACCGCGCTTTCTGGAAGACACCGACGCCGTACTGGCGATGTACCATGACCAGGGCCTGCCAGTGCTGAAATATCATGCCTTCGGGGAAGCCGTAAACATCACCCTTGGCTTGCCGATCGTGCGTACCAGCGTCGACCATGGCACTGCCTTGGAACTCGCCGGCACTGGCCGGGCCGAGATCCACAGCCTGCTGCATGCCATTCAAGCAGCGGCGGAAATCGTGCGTCAGCGCCGGCTGAATATGACGCCGGAAGCCTAGAAGACGTGCTGCCGCGAAACCGGTACCTGGGCCAGCAAGAACTCCATCTGGTCGGCAAGAATCCGACGATTGCTGAGCAGCAGGTACTCCGCCCAAGTGGGAGTGAACGGCACGGCCAGCAGGGGCATGTTGGCCTCCTCCGGCGTGCGGTTGTCCTTGCGACTATTGCACCAGCGGCAGGCGGTGACGACGTTGGTCCAAACATCCCGACCCTTGCGCGACAGCGGTATGACGTGATCGCGGGTGAGATCCCGCTGGGGAAAACTGCCGCCACAGTAGAGACAGAGATGGCGGTCGCGATGAAACAGGGTAGGATTGTTGAGGGCAGGGGGACGAATCTTGCCCTGGTGGCGTCCGCGCACTGCGATCAGCGGGTGGATATCGAGCAGGGAGATCTCCCCACTGTGCCGCGACATACCACCATGCGCGGTGAAAAAAGGATCTCCCAATGTCCAGGCAACATTGCCGCGGGCATAATGGGCAGCAGCTTCTTCCCAGGTTTCCCAAGCCATGGGGCGGCCGCTGACGTCGAGACGAAGCACGAGATGCATTGGCTTTCCGTTGCTTAGCGCCCGCTGGGGGCGTTACTGCAATATACCATGAAGGACGGCAAGAATTGCAAGTAGCCAAACTGCCCCAGGCAAAAAAACGTTTCGGTCAGAATTTTCTGGTACAGCCGGCGATCGTCTCGCGCATCGTGGCGGTCATCGCACCGCGCCCGGGCGACGCTCTCGTCGAGATCGGACCCGGGCCGGGCGCCCTGACCCAAGCACTGCTGGCAGCACAAGCGGATGGCACGGGTCCTTTGCGGGTCATCGAGCTCGATCGCGATCTTCTGCCCAATCTGCATGCCTTGGCCACGCCCGAGCAGCTACAAGTGATTGCCGGCGATGCCCTGCAGGTCGATTTTGTTCAACTTGCCACAGAGGCAGGCGCGGCCCTGCGGGTGGTCGGCAACCTGCCCTACAATATCTCGACGCCACTGCTGTTTCACCTGCTGGCGCAGAAGGATGCGATTGTCGACATGCATTTCATGCTGCAGAAAGAGGTGGCCGATCGTCTGGCCGCCGGCCCGGGCAGTTCCGCCTATGGCCGCCTGTCGCTGATGGTCCAGGCGCAAGCCCAAGTCGAGGTGCTGTTTCCAGTAGCGCCCGGTAATTTTCGTCCAGTGCCAAAGGTGGATTCCGCCTTTGTCCGCCTCAGCCCCTGCCGCCCTTCCCGTTTGCCGTCAGAGCTCTTGCCGCATTTTACCCGGGCTGTCAGTCTCGCCTTTGCGCAACGACGCAAGACGCTGGCCAATAACTTCAAGGGCATTCTCGATAGCGCTATGCTGGAGGCCTTGGCCATTTCCCCCTCGGCCCGTGCCGAGACCCTGGATTTTACAACTTTTGTCCGCCTCGCCGAGGCACTCGCGCAGAAAGGAGCGACATCGTGAAGCATCTGGAGGCCGCCGAGGCCTTGTTTCGTCATCTTGGCTGGAACGCCAAGACCCTGCAGGACTATCCGGTCATCACCTGCGCCGTGGCGGTACCCAACGGTACCCTCGACGTGTTCTGTCATGTCCATGCCGAGCTGGAGCGGATCCTGTTCTATGTGCGTCCACAGGGTCTGGAGATTCCGGCGGCACGCCTACCGGCAGTCGCCGAATTTTTGACCCGCGCCAACTATGGACTCCCGCTCGGGAACTTCGAGCTCGATTGGGAAGATCTGGAACTCAACTGCAAGAGTAGCGTGCAGGTTCCGGAGTCCTGCGTTAGCGCCGAACTGCTGCGAGGGTATCTGCTATCGGCAGTAGAAACCTGCAATCATTACCTTCCCGGCCTGCGGGCGGTGGCCGATGGCAAGCAGAGCGCCGCGGCAGCGATCAAGGCGCTGGAGGCGCCGACGGCGCACTGAGGGCAGGGCTGACGGGCTGCAACAGGGGTGTCACGCCCATGCCGCGAATCTTCGCCAGAGCCGTCTGCGCATCGGCGGGAGAGGCATAGCGGCGGGTGAATACCTGGTAGTAGATGGCACCGTCATTGCCGCGCAGCTTTTCCACATGGCTGGGGATGCCGAGCAGCTCCAGACGTTCCTGGATCACTTGTGCGCCAGCCAGATTATTCAGCGCCCCCACCTGTATGCGCACGGGTGCTCCGGTAACTGCGCTGCTGGTCGGCGCGCTGGGGATGCCCGGCCCGCTGCCGAGAATATCAGCGGGAATATCCACCTTCATTTGTGGCAGGATGCGGTAAAAGTTGAAGTGCACGGTACTCTGCGCGGAAGCGGTCGCACTGCTGACCGGGGCGGCGACTGCGTTGCTCAGCGCCGCCGGCGTGTTGTTCGAAGATTTCGCCGCCGCCATGGCGCTACGCGCGGAGAATGCCGGCGGAGTGGCAGGGGAGTTGGCAGAGCTCGTCGGCGGCGTGGCAACCCCGGGGAGCAGACCCAGTTGGCCGCTGGCCATGGGCAGGCTGGCCACCCACCACCAGACCGCGCCGCTGAGCAGCAGAAACGCGATCAACAGCAACCAGATCCAACCATGACCAGAGCGGCGCGTGGCGAGGGCTAGGTCTGCGTCATCGTCGGTTTCTGCCGCTAGCGGAGCGCGCTCCGCGCGTGGAATGGGGGGGCGATGCTCTTCTGCTTGCGGCTGGCGACTACTATGGCCCTTGTAATCACGCATTGCCGATCACATTGTCTCCGGCGCCGAGACCCCCAAGAGGGTCAACCCATTTGCGAGGGTCTGCGCAACCGCGTCGGCAAGGCTCAGGCGCGCCAGGCGCAACTCATCTTCCTCCACCAGAATGCGGGTGGCGTTGTAGTAGGTGTGGAAGCTCGCCGCCAAGTCTTTGAGGTAGAAAGCGATTTGATGCGGCTCGCGGTCACGGGCCGCACTGGCCACCTGCTCCGGAAAACGCCAGAGCAGATCCGCGAGGTCCAGTTCGCGTGGATCACTCAAGCTGGCGAGATCAGGGAGCTGTGCGGGCCGCGATAGTCCTCGCTCCGCCGCCTGCCGGCGCAGAGAATGCACGCGCGCATGCGCGTACTGAATGTAGAAGACCGGATTTTCCTCGGAGTGCTTGGTCGCGAGTTCCAAATCGAAATCGAGATGCTGATCGGCGCGCCGCAAGACGTAAAAAAACCGTGCGGCATCATTTCCCACTTCTTCGCGCAACTGGCGCAGGGTGACAAACTCGCCAGCTCGGGTCGACATCGATACCTTTTCACTGCCGCGATAGAGAATGGCGAATTGCACCAGCAATACTTCGAGGGCGTTCGCATCCGCACCGAGGGCCTGCAGGCTCGCCCGTACCCGAGGGATGTAGCCGTGATGATCGGCGCCCCACATATCGATGAGCTGGGTGAATCCGCGAGTGGTCTTCTCGAAGTGGTAGGCCACGTCCGAGGCAAAGTAGGTGTACGCACCATTCTCGCGCCGCAGGACGCGATCCTTGTCGTCACCGAAGGCGGTGGAGCGAAACCACAGGGCGCCCTCGGCATGATAGCAGTGTCCGCCATCTTCCAGCCGTGCAATCGCCCGCTCGACCGCGCCCTGCTCCATGAGGGAACGCTCGGAGTACCAATTCTGGTAGACGACGCCGAACTCAGCGAGATCGTCGCGGATGTCCGCGAGGATTTCCTGCAGGCCTGTGGCATGCAATCTTCCGTAGGCTGTCGCCCCCAGAGCGTCTTTCAGATGGGCAATCAGCTGGTCGATGGCCGCGTCGCCATCGGCAATGACCGCCAGATCGGGCATGCTTTTGGACGCAAACAGCAGGGCATCGCCTTCGCTGGTCAGGAGATGGGCGGCGATTTCGCGAACATACTCGCCGCGATAGGCACTCTGCGGGAAATCCCAGGGTAGGGGGTGGCCAGCGGCCTCCAGGTAGCGCAGATAGACACTGGCGGCAAGGATATCCATCTGCCGTCCAGCATCATTGACATAGTATTCGCAGAACACCTCATAGCCGCAAAAACGCAGGATCTCTGCCAGACTGGCGCCATAGGCGGCGCCACGACCGTGCCCCACATGCAAAGGGCCGGTGGGGTTGGCCGAAACGAACTCCAGATGCAAACGCTGCCCCGCGCCAAGTTTCTGGCGCCCGAAATCCCTCCCCTGTTCCAGTACCTGAGCAATGACCGCGTGAAAGGCAGCCGGACGCAGAAAAAAATTGAGAAAGCCCGGGCCGGCAATTTCCACCCGCTCGATCCAGGGCGATTCCGGTAAGGCAGCGAGAATACGGTTCGCGAGATCCCGGGGTTTTTTACCGGCACTCTTGGCAAGAAGCAAAGCGACATTGCTGGCCAGATGACCATGCTCGGCCTGCCGCGGACGGTCGAAGTCTACTTGGCTGGGGACATCCTGTAGCAAGCCTTGCTGCTGCAGGGCCTGCAAAGCCCGTAAAAGGGGTTCGGCAACGAAGTTTTTCACAAAACAAACCTTGAGCAAAAAGAATTTTTGCTGCAGTGTAGCGCATGCACGCGCGTTTCGTCAGGGGTTGACCCCTTCATGATCCAATTGCAAACGATTTGGGATTGGTTTCGCAGCCCGATCCACTTTCCCGGCGGAATTTCTATCGAGCCTCTAGGGGTGATCGAGATGATCGTCCTGCTCGTCCTCCTCCTCTGGGGAGCAAGATGGCTGCGACGCAGTGCGCGGATTCTCCTCAGTCGGCGCCTCGACCCTGCCCTCGCCTACGCGATCTCGCGCATTGGCTACTATCTCTTCCTTGCCCTGGGTGCCCTCATCGTTCTGCAGACCATGGGCGTCAACCTGAGCAGCCTGTCCATCCTTGGCGGCGTGGTGGGTGTGGGCCTCGGCTTTGGTCTGCAAAACATCTTCAGCAACTTTGCCTCGGGCTTGATCCTGCTCATGGAACGGAGCATCAAGGTGGGGGATTACATCCAGATCAAAGAGAACGGTCCCCACGGTGAAGTCGTACACCTCGGGGTTCGCTACACCCAGGTACGCAGTAACGACAATGTCGATTATCTGATCCCCAACTCCCAGTTCGTCAATGGCGAAGTCATCAACTGGAGCCTGAGCGACAGCACCATGCGCCTGCACATCCCCTTTCGGGTGCCCTACGGCACCGATCGCGAGGCCCTGCGCGATCTGGTCATCGCCGCTGCCAAACGCTCCCCCCATACCCTGGATGTCGAGGGCAAAAGGCCCGGGCTCTGGGTCACTGCCTTCGGCGATGCCGGCTACGACTGCCAGCTGATCGTCTGGGTCGAACGCAATGCCCTGGTACGCCCGGGAGGAACCCATGCCGAGTACCACTGGCTCCTCGCCGACGCTCTTGAGCAGGCAGGGATCGAAATCCCACGGCCACGTCAGGAGATCAGTTTTGCACGGTCCGATGAAGCCAAAGCCTACGCCGAGGCGCTTTCACGCTCCTCCTCTTCGACATAGCTGCTTGCCGCGGAAACTGCCAGCCGGCGTGGCGAGATGAGGAAGAGATAGGCCACTGCCGCAGCGGCCAGGGCAATCCACATCGACAGGCGCAGTAGATTGTCGAGACTCAAGGTGGCTGCCAAGCTTTGTAGATGCTGCACGAGCACCGACAAGGGCAGGCCCGGACGAGGTCGTACATCGGCACGCAGATGCGCCGCTGCCAGCGCCGTGCCACGGGTCCAAAGGACCTCCAGCAAGGTGACGCCGATATTGGCACTGAAGACACGAATGAAGTTACTAGTGGTGCTGGCGGCGGGGATTTCTTCTTTGTCGACGCCCGAGAGGATGATGAGAGTAAGGGGTACGAAGAGCGCGCCAACGCCCAAGCCGAGCAGAAAAATTGGCCAGAAGAGATCTCCCAGACTCATCATTGGACTGAGGTAGGCGGTTCCGTAGGCAAGAGCAAAGAGCAAGAAACAGGCGCTGGCCAGGCGCCGCAGCCCCACGAGCCCATGCAAGCGGTCCATCAGGGTCGAGACGGGTACCGCGGCCAGGCCGATGGGAATGAGGATGCTACTGCCCCACCAGCCATTGAAGCCCAGGTTTTCCTCCGCCCAGAGCGGCAGCAGGGATGCCCAGCCCATGAACAGCGCCCAACCGAAACAGAGCAAAAGTAGCCCAAGCCAATAGTTGCGCTGGCGCAGGTAGTGAAAACGCAGGAGGGGATGGCGAGCGGTCGCTTCGCGCCAAGCAAAGAGAGAAAGACAGGCGACAGCCACCAGGGTCGTTTGCAAAATGAAACGCGAGTGCCACCAACCGTACTGCTCGCCATTGTCGAGAACGATCTGCAGGGCCATCAGACCTGCGTAGAGAAGGAGAAAGCCTGGAAGATCGAAACCTGGCGGTCGCGGCCTGCGCTCTTCCCGAATCTGTCCACTGCCGATCCAAGCGGCGAGCAGCCAAATGGGGACCGACAGGGCAAAGATCCAGCGATAGGTCAAGGTGACTGCAAGATAGCCACCCATGGCTGGGCCGACGAAGAAAGGCACCAACATGGCGTTACTCCACAGCACCGTGACCAGGCCGTGTCGCGCCGGCGGGCTGGCGCGGAGAAATAAACTTTGGCTGAGGGGAACCAGCAAACCGGCCGCCATCCCTTCCATCGCACGGCTGAGGAGCAAAATCCACAGGTTGCTGGTACTGGCGCTGATCACACTGCCCAGGGCAGCCAGAGAACAGGCACCCAGAAACACCCGCCGCGCACCAAAGCGGGCATTGGTCCAGGGCATCAGGGTAATGCCCACCGACCAGTTGACGATGAAATACGTCAGCGCCCAGAGCGCGTGGTTGCTGCTGGTGGCAACGCCGCCCGCAATATAGGGAAAGATGCCCTGCACCGCAGCGCCGTCGAAAGACCCCAGGGCAAGAGCCAGACCCACCCCGAGAAACAACATCCACGGCATCCCTTCACTGCGCTGCGTCATCGCTCTCCCCAAAGTTCAACTAGGCAACCGTAGCGCCGCGTCTTATATTGGTCCAATGGATTTGTTTGGCTTTATTGATCGGTATTTCCAATGAAAATATCCCCAGAAGATCTGCTGAGTTTTCTGGAGGTAGCGGAGCAAGGCGGTGTGGCACACGCCAGCGAACGACTGCATCGCAGTCAACCGACTATCTCCGGTCGCCTGCAACGGCTCCAGCGCATCGTCGGCGAGCCTTTATATCTGCGCGAGGGGCGTGGTATTCGCCTCAGTCCCGCAGGCGAGGCCCTTTTGCCGCTGCTGCGCAGCCTGCGTAGCGATTTGCAACGCATCGAGGACTGGGTCAGTCGTCGGCAACAGCAGCAGGAGGGCCAACTCCGCATTGCCGCCAGCAGTACCGTCGCCAACTATTTTCTGATGGAACACCTGGCGCGCTTTCGCAGTCTCTACCCCGGTGTCGAGCTACGTCTACAGACCGGCGCCCTGGCCTGGGAGGACTGGAACTGGAAGGATTGGGATCTGCTCTTTACCGAAGAAGCCATCGCAGCAGAGCAGCTACCCGAAGACTTCTGCCAGAGTCCCTGGCGCGAGGACGAACTGGTAGCGATCCTGCCCCTGCAACACCCATGGGTGCTGGCGGGAAAACAGAGCGCCACCTGGACGGAGATCCTGCAGGAACCCATTGTCTGGCGCGAGCCACATTCCGGCATTCGCCGACGCGTTGCGGCGGCGTTGCGCGCCGCCGGCCTCAAGCCCAGTTACACGGTCGAAGTCACCGGGGTGGAGGCCCTGCGCGAGGCGGTCGCCGCCGGGCTGGGGATTGGTTTCGCCTCGGTCGAGGCCCTGGACAAGGTACGCTGGCCGCTGGCCTCCCTGCGCCTGGAGCCGCCGCAAGGATTATTCTGGACCCTCTATCTGGTGCATCCGCAACCGGCCCTTGCCTCGCACGCCCTGCGCGCCTTTCTCCAGTTGCTCGCACCAGCGGGCGTCAATTACTGCGCCGATTCGTCGGCGAGGAGGAGGCAGGCTCCGTAGCCTCCCGCGGGATGCTCCAACCAGATCAAGGGAAGGTCCGGATATTGGCTCAGCAAAGCCTCCTCCGCATCGCCGGTCTCCAGCACCAGAACTCCGCCGGGGCGCAAGTGCGCCGGAGCAGCCTGCACTAGAGGCAGGAGGCAAGCCAGACCGTCGTCGCCAGCAGCCAGGGCCAGGTGCGGTTCCTGGCGATATTCCGGCGGCAGTTCTGCCATGGCGGCGGCGTCGACATAGGGAGGATTGCTGACAATCAGGTCGTAACGCTCGCCGGGGAGGGCGGCAAAGAGGTCAGATTCGAGCAAACGGATGCGCTCTTCAAGACCATGGCTGGCGATGTTGCGCATAGCGACGGCGAGGGCAGCGGGAGAGATATCGACAGCATCGACTTGCGCCTCGGGAAAGCGCTGCGCCAATGCCACCGCCATACAGCCGGAGCCGGTGCCAATTTCCAGGATCCGATGTACGCGCTGCTCATCCACCCAAGGGGCAAAGCCCTCTTCGATGAACGGTTCGAGCAGGCTGCGAGGGATCAGGACCCGCTCATCGACAAAGAAACGCAAGCCGGCGAACCAGGCCTCCTGCAGGATATACGCCGTCGGCCGGCGCAGGATCTCCCGCTGATAGAAGGCATCGAGAACGGCTTCCCGCTCCAGCGCAGTGAGCCGGGCGGCACGCAGCTCCGGCAGATCCTCGGGCTCCAAGGCGAGGCGACGGGCGATAAGGGCAGCCGCCTCGGCCCGCGGGGTCTGGTATCCCTGACTGCAATCGATGCCCGCCTGAGAGAAACGACTCTGCCCATAGCGCCAGAAATCCTCGATGCTCTCCAACCCTGCTGCGAGTTCCCGATATTGCTGCCAACGCATGGCTTTCTCCTAGTCGATTTCCAGCCAGACCGGGCAGTGGTCCGAGCCCTGGACCTCCGTAGCGATGCCGGCGCCACGCAGACGTGGTAACAGACTACGGTGTACCCAGAAATAATCGAGACGCCAGCCGACATTCCGCTCCCGTGCCGCGGTGCGCTGACTCCACCAGGAGTAGCGCTGCGTTTCCGGATGCAGGTAACGAAAGCTGTCCACCCAGCCGGCGGCCTCCCAGCGGTCGAGCCAAGCCCGTTCCTCCGGCAAGAAACCCGAAATTTTGGCGTTTTCGGCGGGCCGAGCAAGATCGATGGGATGATGGGCAGTGTTCACATCACCGCAAAATATGACTGGCCGGCCGGCGGCCACCCGCGCCTCGATCTGGGCGAGAAAATCGGAGTAAAAATCGAGCTTGTAGGCCAGCCGCCCAGCGTCTTTTTTGCCGTTGGGAAAATACACGTTGTAGAGGTCGAAATCACCACAGTCATGCACCAGGACGCGCCCTTCCCGGTCATAGCGGGGATTTCCCAAGCCCCCTTGCAACAGGGGAAAGCCATCGCGGACGAAGGTGGCAACACCGCTGTATCCTGCGCGCTCGGCGACAGCCCAGTCACCCTGATAACCCGGTAACTCGCGCTCGTTTGCCGCAAGTCGTACGGGGTCCGCCTTAGTCTCCTGCACGCAGAGAATGTCGGGTTGGCTCGCTGCTACCCACTCCCGCAGGCCTTTGCGCAGGGCCGCACGCCAGCCGTTGACGTTCCAGCTATAGAGACGCACTCAGCGCTGCACTCGCACGGCAAGAAATTCCCCGCGATCCAGCACGCCCTGGAGTAGCGCCCGGGCGTCCGTGGCCTCCGCCACCGCCGGCAATTCCGCCAGAGTTTCGCGCGCACCGCTGGGGCTGATGACGCCATGACGGAGCGCGAGCTGATAGAGTACCTGAATGGACAGGCGATTGTCGGGCCGCTGCGGCAGAGACAACTGCAATTCTGCCTTGGGCCCGCCGTAAAAATGCAGGGTGCGGATCTGATCGACGGGGGGCAACGGATTCATTTCCTTTTCTTTCCTAAGGTTTCACTTGGGGCGTGCGTACGACGGGCTAGCTGCGGCAAGCCTCGCAGCTGTACCGACCACTCCCCCTGCAGGGCAAGCAAGGGCCCCATGCGACTCAAGGCCGCAGCCAAAGGCTCAACGAAGCCCCACACCGGCCGCAGGATCAGGAGCCCAGAACCGCGCAGCCGTTCTTGCCCGGCGTCAGCTTCCCACAGCAGCTCTGCGCTCTGTAGCGCCGAATGCGCTTGCAACTGCAGTAGCAGGCGCGAAATCTTACCGCGGATCTTGATGGGGTACCACACCAAGAAACTCGCCAGCGACCAGTGCTGCAGCGCAGCAATCAGAGCTTCCGCCAACAACTCCCATTCATTCGCTGCCTCGAAGGCGGGATCGACCAAGACCAGACCCCGTCCCGCCGCCGGTGGCGCTGGCCGGTGGAGAAACCGATAGGCGTCCTCCTGGAGAATGCTCGTCTGCTCCCGGCCAGCCAGTGCCTGCCGCAATTCCTGCGCGATGCCCGGCACCTTTTCCAACAGAAAGAGAGGATCCTGGGGACGCAGCAGGCGGGCGGCGAGGACCGGCGAGCCAAGATAGTGCTGCAGTTCCTTGCCCGGATTGTCCGGCAGCAGGAGGTCGAGCCAAGGACGCAACTCCGCCAGCTCCCGCCGCTGCGGCCAAAGGCGATGGATGCCGTCCTGCGCTTCGCCATCTGCAGGCAGACCATAGCGGCCGGCCCCTGCGTGGGTATCGACAAAATACAGCGGCCGATCTTTCTGCAGTAACCGGGTCAAGGCCAGCACCAACGCTAGGTGCTTCATACAATCGGCGGCATTGCCCGCATGAAATTGATGTCGGTAATTCATAGGCGAGGATGTTGCGACATTCGTGGGCGTGTGGGAAGGGCCGCGCACTTGGCTTGCCGGCAGGCATTGGTCATCATAGGGACAAGCCCATTGCGCACAGGAACACTGCCATGCGACTCCTCAGCACGCCCACCAGTCCTTACGCCCGCAAGGTACGCATCGCCCTACGGGAAAAGAATCTCTCCTGCGAGGTCGAAACTGTCGATCTGCGCGACCCGGCACATGCTGGCAAGGCACAAAATCCACTGGGCAAGATCCCTGTCCTGCTGCGCAACGACGGCGAGGCGATCTATGACTCGGCGGTCATCCTGCAGTACCTGGAGCTGTTTCATCCGCAGCCGCCGCTGCTCCCCAGCGATCCTGCGGAGAAGATCCGCTGTTTGCGCCTGGAGGCCCTCGCCGACGGCATCATGGATGCAACCATTGCCTGGGTGCAGGAGCATCGTCGCAGCAAGGATTGTCAGGATCCGGGTCTGCTGAAGAAGCAGCGCGACAAGGTGCAGGATGGCTTGGCCTTTCTGCAGACGCAAAGCCGGGATTGGCGCCACGACAGCGCTCTCGATCTGGGCCAGATCGGGGCCATTGCCGCCATTGGCTATGTTGATCTGCGCGCCCCCGAGCTGCTCGTTCCCTATGTCGATCTGCATCGCTGGTATCAATCCCTGCGCGATCGGCCCAGCGTCGCCGAAACCGCTCCGCAATGAGCATGCTCGCGTGAAAATTGCCAGCTGGAACGTCAATTCCCTGAAGGTACGCCTGCCACAGGTGCTCGATTGGCTGCAGGCAGAAGGGGTTGACGTGCTTTGCCTGCAGGAAACGAAACTTCCCGACGATCGCTTTCCCGCGGCGGCGCTGCAGGAGATCGGCTATCAGAGTCTGTACCACGGACAAAGCACCTATAATGGGGTCGCCATCCTCAGTCGCCTGCCGCTGCATGATCCGCGTTGTGACTGGCCGGACGACAGTGACGGGCAAGCGCGCATCTGCGCAGCCACCATCGGCGATCTGCGCATCGTCGACGTCTATGTCCCCAACGGCCAAGCGGTGGGCAGCGACAAATACCAGTACAAGCTCGACTGGCTGGCCCGACTCCAAGACTATCTCCGCGCCGAGCTGGGGCGCTGGCCGCGCCTGCTTCTACTGGGGGATTTCAATATCGCCCCCGGCGACCTCGATGTGCACGATCCGGCGGCCTGGGCCGGGGAAATCCTCTGCTCCGATGCCGAGCGCGCCGCCCTTCGCGACCTGCTCGGGCTTGGACTGACTGACCTCTTTCGCCATCGCCATCCCGATGCCCAAGAATGGAGCTGGTGGGACTATCGTGCCGCCAGTTTTCGCCGCAACATCGGTCTGCGCATCGATCTCATCCTCGGCAGCGCTGCCCTCCTTCCCGCCATCGAGGAAGTCCACATCGATCGCAGTGCCCGCGCCGTCGAGCGCCCCTCGGACCACGCCCCCGTAGTCCTGCAGATCAAGGAGCCCTCATGATTGGCATTCTCCTCGTTAACCTCGGCACCCCCGAGGCCCCTACCGCCCCGGCCCTACGCCGCTACCTGCGGGAGTTTCTAAGCGACCCACGGGTGGTGGAAATTCCCCGCATCGTCTGGTGGCCCATCCTCAACGGTCCCATCCTGCTCACCCGCCCCGCCCGGTCCGCCCGTGCTTACCGCAGCATTTGGCTCGACGAAGGCTCGCCTTTGCGGGTGTATAGCGAGCGACTGGCCGCAGGCCTGCAAGCACTCTACGACGGCGAGCAGCCGGGCCGGGTGCTGGTGCGTCTGGCCATGCGCTACGGTCAACCTTCGGTTGCGGCGGGCTTGCGCGCGCTGCGCGATGCAGGATGTCAGGAGATCCTGGTAGTGCCCCTGTATCCCCAGTATTCCGCGACGACGACGGCCTCGATTTTCGATGCCGTGGCAGCAGAGTTGCGTAGCTGGCGCAACTTGCCGGAGCTGCATTTCCTGCGCGACTGGCACCAGGATCCCCGCTACATCGGCGCCCTCGCCCGTTCGGTGCAGCAGCAGTGGCAGGAACGCGGACGAGCAGAGCGGCTGCTCATCTCCTTCCATGGTCTACCCGCCCGTAACGTCGCCCTCGGTGATCCCTACCGGGGCGAATGCGAAAAAACTACGGCACTCCTGGTGGCAGCCCTGGGCCTCCAGGAAGGCGAGTGGGTGCAGACCTTTCAGAGCCGTTTTGGGCCGGCGCGCTGGCTCGAACCCTACACCGCCGTCACCCTGGAGGAGCTGGGGCGCCAAGGCGTTGACAGCATCGACTGCCTCTGCCCCGGCTTCGTCACCGACTGCCTAGAGACCCTGGAAGAGGTCGCCATCGGCGGCAAGGAAATTTTCCTCCACGCCGGCGGCAAGCAGTTGCATTACCTCCCCTGTTTGAATGACGATCCGGCGTGGATCGCCGATTTTCGGCAGATCATCGACGAACACCTGCCGGCCCGTTGAGCTGCTTGGGTTCCGGCGTGGTTATGGCGGAGGTAGAAACCCGACCTGTCCGTGTCGGCCCTACGCCTCGCTCCCCAGGTCCCCCGCCATCTCCCGCAGCTGGGCCAGCGCTCCTTCCAAGTCTTCCATGATCTCTTGCAGGATCAACTCCGGAGCAGGCAGATTCTCGGCATCCTCTAGGGATTCGTCCTTGAGCCAGAAAATGTCCAGACTTGCCTTGTCGCGGCTGAGCAGTTCCTCGTAGTCGTAGGCGCGCCAGCGGCCAGAGGGCTGGTCGGAGCTCCAGGTGGGAGAACGTCCGCCGGTACCTGCGTTCTGCATCCCCTTTCCGTTTAACGCCAGATAGCAGGACACGAAATCACCCAAGTCTTCGCGCTGCAGCGGATCGGTCTTGAGGGTGAAGTGCATGTTGGTGCGCAAGTCGTAGATCCAGAGCTTACGGGTCCACGGGGTCTCGGAGGCAGGCTTTTTGTCGAAAAAGAGTACGTTCGCCTTCACGCCCTGGGCATAGAAGAGGCCAGTAGGCAGGCGCAGCAAGGTGTGTACGTCGCAGTCGTGGAGGAGTTTGCGGCGGATGGTTTCGCCAGCGCCGCCTTCGAAGAGCACGTTGTCGGGCACGACCACGGCGGCGCGGCCGTTCTGCTTGAGTAGGGTTTTGACGTGCTGGACGAAGTTGAGCTGTTTGTTGGAGGTGGTAGTCCAGAAGTCACCGCGCTCGACGATGTCGCGCTCCTTGCTGACCTTGCCCTCCTCGCCGACGATGGTGGTGCTGCTCTTCTTACCAAAAGGCGGATTGGTGAGCACTAGGTCGAAGCGCTCACCGGGGTCGGCGGCCAGGGCGTCACCCACCACGACGGGCTCGAAGTCCTGACTGCCAATGCCGTGCAGCAACAAGTTCATGGCGCAGAGCCGCGCCGTCGCCTGCACCAGTTCCCAGCCCTTGAAAGTTTCTTCCTTCAGTTTCCGGCGCTGGTCCTTGGTCATGTGCGGGTTGTGGGCGACCACATAGTCGTGGGCTGCGAGTAGAAAACCGCCAGTGCCGCAGGCCGGGTCGCAGACGGTCTCACCGGGCCTGGGGGCCATGACATCGACGATTGCCTGGATCAGCGGGCGCGGCGTGAAGTACTGCCCCGCGCCGGATTTGGTGTCCTGGGCGTTCTTCTCCAGCAAGCCCTCGTAGGCGTCGCCTTTCACGTCGGCGCTCATGGACACCCAACTTTCCTTGTCGATGAGGTCCACGATCAGCCGCCGCAGCTTGGCGGGGTCCTGAAACTTGTTCTGCGACTTGCCAAAGATAAGCCCCAGGAGCCCTTTCTCGTTGCCAAGCCGCTCCAACACATGGCGGTAGTGGTCAAAAAGCGCATCCCCATCCAGCCGGCGCAGACTCTCCCAGTCGTAGCCCGGCGGCACCGGACTGGGCTGCCTGTGCAGGCCCTTGCTGCGCTCGTCAGCCATCTTCAGGAAGAGCAGATAGGTGAGCTGCTCGACGTAATCGCCATACGACATGCCGTCGTCCCGCAGAACGTTGCAGTAGTTCCAGAGTTTTTGGACGATGGAGGCGGTGTTCATGGTTTTCCCGGTCTAAATATCCGCGCTTGGCGCCGTCAACAAGCTCCGCATGCGCGTTTCCCAAGCAGGTAGATTGAAACCATCCATGTTTGCGGTGCCCGTCACATATTCGTACGATTTGAGTACCCACAAGGAGGCCAATATGCCCCGCGCCATCGTTGAAAACAATAACCGGCTCGATCTGCGCATTCGCCCGGACGACAAGACGCTCCTCATACGCGCAGTGGCCCTCGAACATACCAACATGACTGATTTCGTTTTGCGCCATGCGCTGGACGCGGCCCGCAAGGTCATCGCACAGGCTGAGCACCTGACCCTGTCCGAGCGCGACAGTCTGCGGGTGCTCGATGTGCTGGAGAACCCACCAGCGCCCAATGCCAAACTCCTAGCGGCGGCGCGCCACCTGTCTGAAAGCATATGAACCTGCCCGATTGGCAGGACGCGCCCATCTCGCAGGCCCGCGACCGCGCGGCTTTCGACTGTAGCGAGGTGGGACTTAATGATGTTTAGCGATCCCACACCCGTTCACTCACATCTTCGCCTCCAAATCCTGCAGCGCCTTCAAGGTCCGACCGTCCGCATCCTTCCACTCTAGCCGGCCATTTGCGCTACGCCCAAGTATCACTGCGGCTGCAGTGGAGGGCGAGCTGAATACGTAGTCCTGGGTAAAACGAAGATGGTCGGTATCGCGCTGCAACACACCGTTTGCAATCAACTCCTGACGCAGGTCAAACATACCGCGCACATGCTGCTGCATGGAAGGCACCGTCTCGGCCACCCCTTGGGAGCCAGCTTGGACCACAAATCCCTGGGTGGCTTCATAACCACTGGCGGTCACGCCTTTACCCCTGCAAAAAAGCAGCGCCTGAGCCGCGGCAGCGGCTACCGGCGCAATCTGTTCAAAGGCATGGACGCCCAAAACCGGCAGCATGCCCAGCAGGTTTTCCAGAAACACCTGCATGTCGGCGTGGTCCGCTTCCGAGAGACTCGGCTCGGTGGGCTGATTGGCGTTATCCAAAGGTAATCGCTTGGCGGATTTCGCCAGACGAATCAATTGGGCCTCCAGAAACTGCACATGCGCCTTGTTGAGCTGGCCCGGCGCCGCCATGAAACACACGGCCCGGTTCCAAAAGTCCTTTTGCGCATAATGACTTTCTAGCCGAGCACGCACGGGATCTCCTTCGCCGATATACAGCATCTCACCCTCGCCATCCTCCCGCGGCCCCAGCAACAAGTAGACACCAGCCTGATCCAGTTCCTGACGCTGCTTGATCTTGGGCAACAAAGCACGTGGAAAGACGATTGCCTTGCCGACCCAATTGGAGCGCTCTACCAGACGTAGGCCATCCGGATCACCATCGGCGACAAAGATGCGGAGAGAAAAAGGCTTTGCGGAATTCATCCTTCTTCCCTGCGCCATGCAGTAGCGGCAAAACTCAGGATGCGTTGCTTATCCACAAAGGGCAGAATGGCAACGTTGGCCTGCCGGAGTTCTTCGACAGCTTCCTCATAAGCCTCAAATCTGCTGCGGCCCTCGTCCTCCGGTCCTTGTACGGCAAAGAGCAACTCCTGCGGCAACCGCTGGCGCCTGCGGAGTCGGGCCACGCGTAAAGCCCACTGTCCGCCATGATCGATGATCCTGCTAGGATCATCCTGGCCCAGATACAACGGTTTGATCGCCTTCAGCGGACGATCGGGGCCACCCTCGACAAAGGGGAATCTTGCCCCATAGGTCTCATCCCCCAAGCGCTCGGAATGGAAACGATCGGCGAGTCGGGCTTCGACCAGCCAACCGCGCAACCCCCTTTCCATCAGGGCTTCCTGGTATTCCTGGGTGGCAAAGTTTCGCTCTACATAGAAACCGTACAGCGCTTTCAATTGCTCTTTCGGGTCCGCAGCGAGGACTGATCTAGGCTCGCTGAACTTGATGATGGTCTCCCGCGGTCGAATGATTTCCGCAAAGAGGCTCCTGCCGAAGTCCGTGTCGAGATTCAGCACCCGATCGCGATCTTGCTCTCGCAGCAAGACGGCAACACGCTGTAACTCCTCGCGTAGCTTGCGCATGCTGGTGTTGAAGATTCCGGGTTTCAACTCCGCAAAGAAGCGAGTGACGCGGGCATGTCGTCGGTCAAGCAACCGGAAATCAAAATATTGCTCCGTCGGAGCAAGGAGGACAATGCCGACATTGGCAAATTCCTCCGTCTCCACAAAAGGGGCGAAGCGAACAATGGCATAGAGGCAGGGAATCTTCTTCATGTGAGTGTCCAGAAATTGTCCGTCCGGTATCGCATTAGCCATTGGCCGATGGCATGGAAATCAAAATCCGTGGGCAGTGTCTGCTCGTCATCCAGAAAACGCCATTCGGACGGCACACTAGCACAGATCGCCTCCCAGTCCAGCATTGCCTGCTGAAAGCGCTCGGCATAGCCTTGCTCTACCACCCAGTCATGGAAGAGCATCGGGGCTTGGCCCCAGAACGCATGTTTACCCAAAAATTCCTGTGCTGAGCAGCAAGGATCGAAAGCCTGATTGTGATCGATAACCACCAACTGGTCATGCGCTATGTCCCAAAGCAGGTTGGGATTACCGCCTCGTTCTCCCAAGGTACGGTCACTATTGCAGACCCACCAGTCAAAGGCGAGGACGTCACACTGTTGGTCGACGGGTACTTGAGCGATCTGAGACGCGCTCAGCTCCACTGCTGGCAGTTTGCGGGAGGCAAAGGCATTGCCCACACCCAGATCGCGTAGATCTTCCCGCATCGCGATGGACACCAGTTCGGGAGGAATGTATACGATCTCGAAGGGCGCGATGGGCAGGCCGAGCCGCAAAGCCAACTGCCCCGCCACCCACTCACAGATGAGGCTGCGTCTACCGGCGTTGCGGCCCTTGACGAAATACACATGATTGTCGTCGCCTCGGCAAATGAAGGGCCTGGTGATGCCCTGCTCCGAGCGACCAATGATCTCAATTAGTTCAATGGTCACGCCACCTCTCCGACCGATTCTTCTGATAGCTTCAACCTGCCGAAAAACGCCTGGGCGAGGATGGACTGGCGCAGCCGCTCGGCGCGCTGGAGGTTGGCGTCGACCTGGGCCTCGGTTGTGCGAATGAGGGAAAGGCGGCGGTCGACTTCGGCGACGATGCGACGTTGCTCGGTGAGGGGCGGCAGCGCAATGTACACAGAACGTATGTCATCAAGACCCAAGCCTGCTTTGGTTGCACCTCGGCGAAGCAATTCGAGTTGTTTCTTGCCTCCGTGTTCACAAGCGAAATACCAACCGATGTAGTTCTTATCGACCAAGTCTGTGGACCTAGCGATTGCAACGTGTTGGTTGATGTATGCATCACCAAGGTTCTCGGGTACAACGGCGACCATGCCTAATTCCGCTGTAATGGAAATTAGAAGATCCCCCGACCTTACCCGCGACCGGTCTGCTTCAGGATTCGCAGGCGGTGTCACGTGCTGTATCTCCGAAAGATCGAGGTCAATGGTTCCGTGATCGAGATTTCCCACACGTAGAAAAATCGATCCGGAATCCGAATAGTGTTGTGCCCATCCTCGTGAGCCACTGGTAACAAAGTCGAAGATCGCCCCAGAAACGGCCCACACCCACCCCTCCGGCAATTCGGGCAGGCCGGTGGTGTCGGGCGCGGCGGGCTCTTTGTATTTGCCCTTGCCTTGCCACTGGCTGCGGCGGGTTTCGAGGATGCGTTTCAGGAGTTGGGCGCCGGTTTCGTAGCTGCGGCCTTCGCGGCGGGCGCGTTGGGCTTCGGTTTCGACAAGACGGCCTTCGACGGCGGCTTTGAGGACGGCGGCTTTGTAGCGCTTGAGGTTGGCCTTGACGCGCTTGAGGCTGGCGACAGTTTCGTCAAGGCGGGAGAATTGTTTTTCAATTTCCGCGACAATGCGTTTTTGTTGGTCGAGGGGCGCGATCGGTATCGGTAGTTGCTTTGCCTTTGCACCGGATAGTTCAAGAAACGTTGTGCCATTTGCCATGCTCTCGGCTAATTCCTTGTTCCCCTTCAGCCACCAGTACGCGTAGTCCGGTAAAACACCGTCCTTGAGCACGAAGCTCTTGAAGCCTTGGTTGGTACAGACTGGATTCGATGCGATTGCGACGTAGCCAATTGGTGCGCGAGAAGTAAACAGAACCGTGCCAGCAGGCATCATTTTGGCAGATGACGTGTCGAGCCCCTTCTGTGTTATGAATCTACTGCCGTGACCTATGGTTTTTGCGGTGTAGCCGGAGAGATCGGCGGGAGTCAGCCAAGAAATTGAGCCATCTTCGTAGTTGCTGGGGTCATTGGTTTTTGGTGTACCGCCGCCCACGACGTCGGCAATTTCGCCCATTGTCTTCCACTCCCAACTTGGCGGAAGTTTCATTTTTTCGATCTTCATGCCGCCAACGTCTCGTTCAGTTCTGCAATCATCGCTGTCTGCATGCCATAAAACCGTTGATGCACTTTGCCCAATACGCCATACCGCAAGAACGGCGCATGCCCGAAGTCCTCTGATTTGATGCCCAGGTTCGCGGCGAAATGGTTGCGGATCACTTCACCCTCCCTCTGGCCTTGCGGTACACCGCGCTGTCCTCCCGCTTGCCCACGGCCACGACGACGACCACGATCCTTTCGTCGAAGACCTGATACACCAGCCGGTAGCCGGCGGCGCGCAGCTTGATCTTGTAGCAGTCGGGCAGGCCGGATAAGCGCGCGGATTCGACGCGGGGGTTTTCCAGCCGCTCCAGCAGCTTGGCCTTGAACTGCTCGCGCAGGGGGCGGTCGAGCTTCTGCCACTCCTTCCAGGCACTCTGTCGGAATTCCAGGCTATAGCTCATTCGGGTCGACTTTGACCGTGGGCTCGTGCTCACGGTCCTTGACCAGCCGGGCCAGTTCGATGTCATCGAGCTTTTCCATCATGGCCTCGAAGGCAGCAGCGGGCACCAGGTAAGCGGCGGGCTTGTTGTGGTTGAGGACAGCAACGGGGAAGCCGTCTGCACCCTCTATGACGGCGCTGGGGTTCTTCTTGAGCTCGCTGATACTGACCGAGGCGTTGGTATAGAGCAGTTCCATGGCGGACCCCCTCATGAGCCATAATTGGCTCCATATTCTAGTCAGAATGGTGGGCGTTACGCCACCAATGCTTCGTTCAACTGGTCAAGCAGGGGCTGTTGTGCCTCGCCAAAGAGCTGTTCCATCCGCCCCAGCCCACCCCGTTGCAGAAAGGGGGCATATTCGAAGTCATCCGGCTCGGTGCTCAGGTTGGCGGCGATGTGGTCGCGGATCATTTCCAGCCAATGCCGCTGCTCCGCACTGAATCGCTTGCCGCCACGCTCCTGACTGGCCAGCCATACCTTGAAGTTGGCGTTGACGCGCTCGGGGTAGGGGATGAGCTCGTTGTCCTGATGGATGGCGAAGCGCACCAGCGACACGAGGTCGGTGAGGATGCGGCGGCCCGAGGCGCCCCGGACCCTGGATTTTTCCAGGGCAGCGTAGGCGCTCCAGAGCTGGGATTCGTTCCACAGGTAGGGCGGCTCTTGAATGACAGCGGCAAGTTCCTGCACCGCCTCGAAACTGAGGCGCTGTTTGTAGGGCTTGCTGTAGAGCACCTGTAGGGCGGTGATTTCGTCTTTGTGGTCCTGAATGAACTGCTCGAAGGATTGCACCATGCCACGGGCGCGGTCGAGGGCGTCCTGGGAAAAACCTGCTTCGAGGACTTCGTCGGCGCTCACGTGGTCGATGACGATTTCGTTTTTTCTCTTGATCTCGTCAATGGCCGCCCGCAGTTCCGGGTCGTGCAGGGGCCGCACGGCATCGAGGATAATCTTCTGCCGCGCATTCTGGAGGGCGAGTTCGGAAATAGGGCTGTCGTCGTCGGGCGCCATGCCCAGCTCAACCTTGGCCGCTTCGAGATGGCGGTCGGGATCGAGGGCGGCGATGATGCGATGACTGAGTTCCTTGATGCCCAAACCATCGGCAAGCGCGCGGATGCGCTTGTCGTCCTCGGCGCTGATACGGTGCTCCATGCGGGCCAGTCGCCCGGCGAGGGAGCTGAGCACGTCGTCTTCGGTGTTGCCGAAAGCGACGGCCTGCAGGAGCTTGGCGAAGCTGACGGTGGGCTTCTGCTCCATGGGGCGGGAGTCGGTCTTGTCCTGCTCGCAGACACCCACGGCGTCGACAATGACGAAGTGGTCCTTGGCGCGGGCGTCGGGGGTGACGCTCTGCAGGTCGTCCGGCGCAATCACACGCACGCCGCGGCCCTTCATCTGCTCGAAGAAGCCGCGGGACTTGACGGCGCGCAGGAACATGACGACTTCCACCGCTTTGATGTCGGTGCCAGTGGCAATCATGTCCACGGTGACGGCGACCCTGGGCATGGGGCTGGTGCGGAATTCGTTGATGAGGTCCTTGGGCTTGGCGCCGGTGGTACGGTAGGTGATCTTCTGGGCGAAGGCGTTGCCCTTACCGAATTCCTCGCGCACGATTTCGACGATGTTTTCGGCGTGGGCGTCGTCCTTGGCGAAGATGAGGGTCTTGGGCACCCACTCGCGGCCGGGGAAAATTTCGGTGAAGAGCTTGTCGCGGTAGGTCTGGATGATTTTGCGGATCTGGTCCGGGGCGACGACATCCCGGTCGAGCTGGTTGGGGTCGTAGCTAAAGTCGTCGTCGAGCTGTTCCCAGCGCTTCTTGCGGGTGTCGCGTTCCTGGATCTGTACCGAATAGCCGGCCTCGACCTTGCTGCCCTGCTCGGTGATGGCGGTGCGGATGCGGTAGACGTCGTAGTTGACGTTGACGCCGTCAGCCACGGCCATTTCGTGGCTGTATTCCATCACCAGGTTCTGATGGAAGAAGCCAAAAGTCTGCTTGCTGGGTGTGGCGGTAAGGCCGATGAGGCTGGCGTCGAAATACTCCAGCACCTGGGCCCAAAGGTTGTATATGGAGCGGTGGCATTCGTCGGTGACGATGATGTCGAAGGTCTCGATAGGAATGGCCTGGTTGTACTCGATGGGCTCAACGGGGCCTGGCAGGCTGCCGCCATGCGGCGTTGCGGCGCTCGCTGCGCTGTTCATTGCGCCACCAGGCAACTCCGCTGTTCGCTCACTCTGCGCCTCGTCTGGCGACCCCCTGCGTTGCCCGTTCCTTCCGAACAGGTTACCGAGATCATCTACGGACACTTCATCGAGATCATCGGGCAGGTCACGACCTTTGAGCATGGCGTACAGGCGCTGGATGGTGCAGATGCAGACGCGCGCCGTCTGGTCGATGGTGTTGCTGCTCAGGCGCTGAACGATGTACTCCTCGCTGAACTTGAAATTGTTGTAGGGCGAGGTGTACTGCTGGAATTCCTTGAGGGTCTGGTCCGCCAGATTGCCGCGATCCACCAGGAACAGTACACGGCGGACACCGGCAAAACGCAGCAGCCGATAGATGAAAGAAATGGCGGTGAAGGTCTTGCCCGAGCCCGTGGCCATCTGGATGAGGGCGCGGGGGCGGTTCTCCCGGAGCGAGTGTTCCAGGTTGCGGATGGCGGTGCTTTGCGCGGGCCAGAGCCCCTCTGCACGGAGCGGCGGCATGTGCTGGAGGCGTTCCAGGACGGTGCGGCCCGCCACGTCATAGCGTCCCCGCATATCGGCGACCTGCGCCAGGTCGGCCCTGGCGGCATCCCCCAGCCATTCCGCCAGCGTTTCCGGGCGGTGGAAGGCGAAGACCGGCCGCGCGCGAGGTTCCGGGTCCAGGCCGTTGGTGAAGCGGGTCTCGACTCCGGTGGACTGGTAGGCGAAAGGCAAGGGGTTGTGCCAGGCAGGCAGACCGGGCGGCAGCCCTTCCCTATATTTCGTCGCCTGGACCTCAACGCCGGAGAGAGTCACGCCCTGCCTCTTGGCCTCGATGACCCCGGCGGCCTTGCCATCCACATAAAGGAGATAGTCGGCAAAGCCGTGGCCGGATTTGAGTGGGAATTCGCGAACCGCCACTCCGCGGGCGGCATGGATGTTGACTGCAGCGGCATCGCAGACCTGCCAGCCAGCCCCCTGAAGGAGTTGGTCGATGCTCTGACGGGCGTCCTGCTCCGGATTGCTCACGGCACCTCCGCGGCGGTTGTTTTTTCCATTATCATCCAGATCACCTCTCGTGCCAAAAGTACTGCAGCAATACAGAGTTTTGCACCCTCCTACGGCAACGGCTACACTGCGCCAAGGACACCCCGCCACCAAGGAAACCCCGTCATGAAGATCGCCAAAGACACCGTCGTAACCCTGGACTACACCCTGACCGACGAGGATGGCGAAATCCTCGACAGCTCCGAAGGCGATGAACCTTTGGTCTACCTGCATGGCCATGGCGACATCGTGCCCGGGCTGGAACGCGCCCTCAATGGTCATCAGGTTGGCGATCAGGTCGAAGTGGACGTGAGCCCGGAAGATGGCTACGGCGACTGGGACGAGGATCTGGTCGACGTCGTGGGCAAGGAGGATTTCGACGATCCCGAAGAACTCGAGGTCGGTGCGCAGTTCGAGGTCGACACCGACGAGGGCGTGCGGATCGCTACAGTGATCGAAATGGAAGGCGAGGACATCACCGTCGATCTGAACCATCCCCTGGCTGGTATGAACCTGCATTTTGCCGTCAAGGTGCTCGACGTGCGCGCCGCCAGTAGCGAAGAACTCGCGCACGGCCACGTGCATGGTCCGCACGGTCACGAGCACGACTGATCGGGGATCCGGGGAACGCCTTTGCTGATCCTGGGGATGATGTCCGGCACCAGTGCCGATGGCATCGACGCCGCTCTCCTGGAATTTTCTGCCCTGAGCGCGGGGGAGCCCCGCGGTCATTGGCACTACTCCTATCCGCCCGAACTGCAGGAGCGGCTTTTCCGCCTGCAGGAGTCTGACGCTGCCCGCCCGCTGCTCGCCATCGACCGGGAAATCGGGCGATTGCATGGCGAGTTCGCGCAGCAGATCCGTAGCGCCGGGGTGCAGTTCGATCTGCTAGCCCTGCATGGGCAAACTGTCGCCCACCAGCCCAATGGACCCGACGGCTATACCTGGCAGGTCGGCTCCGCCTATGACGTCGCACAGGCAACGGGATGCACGGTGGCCCATGACTTTCGCCGCGCCGATGTCGCTGCCGGTGGACAGGGTGCGCCATTGGTTCCCCCCTTTCATGAAGCTCGGCTCGCCACTGATCGGCCCCTGCTGGTCCTCAATCTTGGGGGGATGGCCAACCTGACCTGGGTTCCCGCGCGGGGCAGCCGACAAGCGACTCGCGCCTTCGACAGCGGACCGGGCAACGTACTGATCGATGCCGCGGTGCAAGTCCTAAGCCGCGGAGAACTGCGCTATGATGCCAACGGTGACTGGGCGGGGCAGGGACAAGTTCAGGAAAATGTCGTGCAGGAGTGGCTTGCCCTGGACTACTTTCACCGCCCGCCACCCAAAAGCACCGGTCGGGAGTTGTTCAACGCCCGCTGGGTAGAGGCGCAATGGTCGGCGTGGCAGCACGGGAAGGCGGATTTTCTCGCCAGTCTCTGTGCCCTGACCGCCACCAGCATCGCCCAGGCGGCCCAGCGCTGGCTGCCGCCGGCAGCGCGGATGCTGGTCTTTGGCGGTGGCGCCTACAACCGCACCCTGCTTAGCAGCCTGCAGACCGCTCTGCCGGATGTCGCGGTGGAAATGGGTGAACAGGTGAGCGGCATCCCCAGTGCCGCCATGGAAGCCCTGGCCTTTGCCTGGCTGGGTGGACAGTGTCTGCTCGGCCGTACTATCGATCTACACGGAGTTACCGGACAACGCGAAGCCGTGGTTCTCGGCAGCCTGTACCCCGGGAAAAACTGGTCGCAGCTCCTTAGCCTGCGCGCGCAGCTATGCTGAAACCCAGTGGCGGAGCCATGGTCTGCGGTATCATCGGCGATCCCCTGCAGCACAGTCTGTCGCCCTGGATGCAGCGACAATTTGCCGAACAACTCGGACTGGACTTTCTCTACGCCCCCTTTCCCGTCGCCACGGAGCATCTGCCCAGCGCCATCGCTGGACTGCAGGCCCTGGGGGTGCGCGGCGTCAATGTCACCATTCCGCACAAGGAGGCGGTACTGCCAATCGTCAATGAGCTCTCGTCTCGCGCCGCCGCCATCGGTGCGGTCAATACCTTGCTCTTCGAGCACGGGCGTATTTTGGGTGAAAACACCGATGTGACTGGCTTCGCTCGTGCTTTGCGCCGCCACGCCGGAGCGATCAGCGGCCCCAGCCTGGTGATTGGGGGAGGAGGTGCAGCGCGAGCCATTCTGCACGCCCTGGCCAACGAGGGCGCCGCCCCCATCTATCTGGCCAACCGTACCCTGGCCCGTGCCGAGGCCCTGGCGGCCGAGTTTCCCGCCCTGCAGCTCCGACCCCTGGCCTTGTCCCAAAGTGCTCTCTCCCCAATCCTGGGCGATATCCAGCTACTGGTGAACACCAGCAGTCGGGGTCTGCGCGGCGAGGATCATCCAGAAATCGACCTGGAGCGCTTACCCCAATCCGGCATTGTTTGTGATATCGTCTATAAACCCTTGCAGACCCCCTTGCTGGCGGCGGCCAAGGCCCATGGGTTGCGTTGTGTGGACGGTCTGGGCATGCTGGTGGAGCAGGGGGCGGAAAGTTTTCGTATCTGGACCGGTCAGTTGCCAAACGCCGGAGCTGTGGAGGAAACCCTGCGGACATGGCTGCAAACCTCGAAGCTATAACCTTGACCCCCCTTTTGCGTGGGCTCGTCGGGGCAGGCTTGGCAGATGAGAACTCTCTTCGCGCCCTGCTGAACGATCCCACACGCGGCAAGCAGCCGCTGCTTCCTTTTCTGGTAGAGAAGAAAGCGATTTCGGCAATCGCCTTGGTGGAATATCTCTCCGAACGCTACAAAATGCCGATGCTCGACCTGGATGCCGTGCAACTGGACGAGACCGTCATTCGTCGCATCGATCGAGCGCTTCTGGAGCGGCATCAGGTCCTCCCCATTTCGTTGCATCGCGACGCGCTCTATCTGGCCATGGCCGACCCCACCGATGTCAAGGCTACCGAAGACATCCGCTTCAATGCTGGCGGTCTGCAGATCAATCCCATTCTGGTCGAGGCCAACAAGCTGGCCAAGGCGGTTGCGGAATTCTCGGGCGGGTTCAAGAATCAGCTCGAAGAATTTTTCGCCCCCGATGACGCCCAGCAAGAACAGGATGAATTTGATCTGGCCGGTGATGCCCGCGGGGAGGACGCCCCCGTCGTCCGCTTTGTCCAGCAGCTCCTCCTCGATGCGATTCAAAAGGGCGTATCGGACATTCATATCGAGCCCTACGAACGGGACATTCGCGTGCGCTATCGCCTTGATGGCGTGCTGCAGGACATGCTCCACCCCCCGATCGGTCTGCGCGATGGCATCACATCTCGGCTGAAGATCCTCTGTCGTCTCGATATTTCCGAACGGCGCCTGCCCCAGGATGGACGCCTGCGGGTTCGCATCCCCCCGGCACGAATCATCGATTTCCGCGTCTCTTTCTTGCCCACCAACTTCGGCGAGACCATTGTGCTGCGTCTGCTCGATCCGGCCAGCTCGAAGGTGCCCATCGAAGCGCTGGGCTTCCTGCCACAGCAATTGCGCGCCTTTGACGATGCCATCCACCGGCCCTACGGGATGATCCTCGTTACCGGTCCGACCGGATCCGGCAAAACCACGACCCTGTATACCGCGCTCAACATCCTCAACACCGGCGACGTCAATATCAGCACGGCGGAGGATCCGGTAGAAATCCCCGTTTATGGCATCAATCAGGTGAACATCAACGAGCGCATCGGGCTCAACTTTGCCGCGGCCCTCCGCTCCTTTCTGCGTCAGGATCCCGATGTGATCATGGTCGGCGAGGTGCGCGATCTGGAAACCGCCGAGACCGCCGTGAAGGCGGCCCAGACCGGACACTTGGTGCTCGCCACCCTGCACACCAATGACGCGCCGCAAAGCCTGACCCGCTTGGAAAATATGGGAATTCCGACCTACAACATCGCCGGCAGCGTGCATCTGGTCATGGCACAGCGCCTAGTACGAAAGCTTTGTGTCGCCTGCAAAAAGCCCGAAAAAATCCCGGAGGCGGCGCTCTTGGAAGCAGGCTTCGCGCCCGAGGATCTCCCAGGTCTGCAGCCCATGGGACCGGTCGGCTGCGAACAGTGCAACGGCGGCTATCGCGGCCGTATGGGTCTTTATCAGGTCATGCCCATCAGCGAGGCCATGCGCGAGGTCATTCTGCAGGGGGGGTCGGCCATGGATCTGTCCCGTCAGGCCGCGGCGGAAGGCATTCTCAGCATGCGTCAGTCCGGTCTCTTGCGGGTAAAGGAAGGCATCACCAGTCTTGAAGAAGTCCTTCGCGTCACCAACCTCTGACGGCACTATGCAAGCTGAGCACCAGCATCGTCTCCAGATGGGGGTTTGGAGCCTCGCCCTTTCGCGCCTGCTGGTGAGCACCGCGTTGGTCCTGGTCAGCACGCTCTCCAGCAAGCCCCTGATCCTCGAGCCTGCCGGGCCAAGCGATGCGGTGCGCGCTACCAGTGTCATCGCCCTCCTCTGGAGTCTGGGCATTCTCTTCACGTTGCAGTTGTGGCCGGGCTTCTGGCGGGAAGGAAGCAAACTTTTTACCAGCACCATCGATATGGCATTGGTCCTGACCCTTTTTGCCCTCACCGGCGGCTTGTCAGGAACCCTCGTCATACTTCCTCTGCTGCTGCTCATTGCCAATGCCTATCAATTGCGCGGCAAAGCGGCTCTCGCCTTTGTCTGGATCCTGATCCTGCTCATTTTTTTGATCAGCGGCTGGCAGGATATCGAATGGTTTTCCAGCCGCACGCTGATTTACCTGGTTGCCCTGCTCACCGTTGCCTTCCTCGCCGACAACCTGGTGCGCAATCGTGAGCGTGCGGCCATCTGGAATGCCGCCAGAGAACAGGAAATTCTCGATTTAAACACGCTGAATCAAGAAATCATTCAACAAAGTGATGTCGGGATTCTGGTCCTCGACCGGCAACATCGCACGTTATTCAGCAATCCCGTTGCCCGCGCCATGATCAACCTGCCGCAGGATTCTGGATTACCGGAGGCACTCGATCTGTTGCGCCCGGAGTTCGCAGATTTCCTCAACGCGCAGGCGCCGCAGAGCGAAAAGGAACTGATCCTTTCGGCACCGGATGGCGGCAAACGAAGCTTTTGGGTGCAGAGTATTCCGCTTCCCAACACACCCTATACGATCTTGACGTTGCGTGATGCAACGATTATTTGGGAAAGGCAGCGGGAAATACAGATGGCGGCGCTGGGGCGTCTCGCGGCGAACATTGCCCATGAGATTCGCAATCCGCTCAGCGCCATCCGCCACGCCGCACAATTGTTGGGGGAACGAACGCTGAAGGAGAGCGAAAACCGTCTGCTGAGCATCATCGATCGCGAGTCGCAGCGTCTGAACCGCATCGTCGACTCCGTGCTGGAAATGGCGCGCCCGCGGGCGGCCCATCCGGAACCCATTTCGCTCAACGCCTGGTTACCTGTGGTCCTGAATCAATTACGCGAGGATCCATTGTTAAAAGATCTCCAGGTGAAACTCGACATCCCCAATAATCTCCCTCTGGCCAGCTGTGATCCAGAGCAACTTCAGCAGATTTTCGCCAATCTGCTGGTGAATGCGGCGCGCCATGGACAAGGCGAAGACCATATCCTGCAAGTGGATATCTCGGTGGAGTCTGCACGTGACCGGGAAGAGCTGGAAATTCGCGTACGCGATCATGGGCAAGGCATTCCGGAAGAAAACCTGGAGCGTATTTTTGAACCCTTTTTCACGACGGAATCCCAAGGCACGGGGCTGGGCCTGCCTTTGGTGCGCGAATTGCTCCGCGCCAACCGCGGGGATATCGGTGTCCAGAATCACCGTGACGGCGGCGCGGAGTTTTGGTTCCGGCTGCGTGAGTGGCATCTGGGCACGCCGTTATGAATGAGAAGGCCGCTTCCTGGGCACTGGTCCTGGATGATGAACAGACGATTACGGAATTGCTCGATATCACCCTCACGGAGATGGGCTTCTCGGTACAAGTTGCGCACAGTCTACGCAGCGCACGCGAAGCCCTGGAACTGCACAGCTACGCATTGTGCCTGACCGACCTGCGCCTACCGGACGGCAGTGGGCTGGACTTTGTCCGCCATATCCACCGCCATGCGCCGCAAGTTCCAGTTGCCGTCATCACCGCCTACTCGTCAACAGAGGGTGCGGTGGAGGCAATGCAGGCCGGCGCCTTCGACTTCATGACCAAACCCATCGACCTCAAACGGCTGCGCCGACTGGTCGAGCAGGCGCGGGCGCTGGCCGTGCTGGAGCCCGATGGATCGGACAGTGGTAGCGAGCGCCTGGTGGGTGACAGCGAGCCGATGCGCGCCTTGCGCCAGCAGATCCGACTCTTGGCGCGCAGTAACGCGCCGGTCTTTCTCTCGGGTGAATCGGGCACCGGCAAGGAGCTCAGCGCCCGTGCCATACACGACGCAGGACCACGTCGTGACAAGCCCTTCATTGCGGTGAACTGCGCGGCCATTCCGGAAGGACTGCTGGAAAGTGAACTGTTCGGGAGCGAGAAAGGGGCATTCACCGGCGCCAACCAGAAGCGCGAAGGCCTCTTTCTCGCCGCTGATGGTGGCACCCTGTTTCTCGACGAAATCGGCGATGTCCCCATGGCGATGCAAGTCAAACTGCTACGCGCGTTGCAGGAACGCAGTATTCGACCGATCGGCGCGAGCAGCGAAATTCCCGTCGATATCCGCCTGATCAGCGCTACCCACCGGAATCTGCAAGAGATGGTCCATGCCGGCACATTCCGGGCGGACCTCTACTATCGCATCCATGTGGTACCCTTGCAGATTCCCCCTCTGCGGCAGCGCCAGGGCGACATACCCCTGCTCGTCACCGCTCTGTTACGCAAAATCGCCCAACGTCAGGGGAAGACCCTGCCGGGCATCGAAGCGAGCGCTCTTCACTGGCTCGCGCAGCAATCCTTCCCGGGAACGTGCGCGAACTGGAAAACCTCCTCGAACGCGCCTTCGCCCTCCATACCGGTCCGGAAATCACGCTGCAGGATCTGAGCGCGGAGGATACGAGCCGCCCAAGGCCGACCCCCAGCAGGGTGGGTCTCTCCCCTCTGGCGCAACGCCTACGCAGCGCCGAGCAGGAATTTCTGCGCGCGCAGCTCGCGGCCGTCCGGAACGATGCAGCGGCCTGCGCACAAAACCTGGGCATCAGCCAACGCTCTCTGGACCTACGTCTGCAACTCTGCGAGAAGAGAGGTTTGCATGCCGACGACACTTGAGCCCCTGGCCTGGGTCTTGGTGACCATTGTCGGTCTCTTGGTCGGCAGCTTTCTCAATGTGGTCATCCATCGCTTGCCGCGACAGGAGTCGATCGCGTTCCCCGGCTCCCATTGCCCCAGATGTGGACACGCACTGCGTCCCTGGGACAATATTCCCCTATTGAGCTGGCTGCTCCTGCGCGGTCGTTGTCGCTACTGTCAGGCTCCCATCTCCTGGCGCTATCCCCTGGTCGAGCTTTCTGCCGCTCTGTTGGCTCTCCTCGCCGCTGCGGCCCTGGGCTGGCGTGGACAGCTCCTGCCCGCATTGATCCTGCTCTGGGCCTTGCTCGCCCTGACGCTCATCGACCTCGAGACCTACCTTCTCCCCGACCGCATCACCAAACCGGGGATGCTCCTTGGTTTGCTCATCAACGCCACGGCGCTGATTACGCCGGATTTTGCCCTGACCCGCCCCGTCGACGCCCTCCTCGGGCTGTTGCTCGGCTACGGACTACTGCGCGGTCTTGCAGAAATCTACCTGCGTCTGAGTGGACGGGAAGGAATGGGGCATGGCGATTTCAAACTTCTCGGCATGATCGGCGCCTGGCTGGGGTGGCAGGACATGTTTCTGGCGCTTTTCCTCGCCGCCCTGAGCGGGGGGCTGGTGGCGATCATCTTCCTTGCCGCCGGCAAGGGCCGCGATTACGCCATTCCCTTCGGTCCCTACCTCGCTCTCGGCGGGGCGATCCTGCTGCTCTGGCCGCAAGCCGTGATCGAGCAGTTCCTGCATCTGGCCGCACCAGGATGAGCCGTCGTATCGGCCTGACCGGCGGCATTGCCTGTGGCAAAAGCCTCGCTGCAAATTTTCTCGCGTCGCTGGGAGCGAAAATCCTGGATGCCGATCTATTTGCGCGAGAGCTGGTGAAACCTGGCCATCCCAACCTGGAACGGATCGCCGAGCATTTTGGTTCGCATATCCTGCACGCGGATGGCAGTCTCGATCGCGCCCAGCTGCGCCAGGTCATCTTCGCCAATACCCAAGCCAAACGGTGGCTCGAAGAACTGCTACATCCACAGATCCGGCAGCGCTTTCTGGCGGAGAGCCTGGCAATTGGCAAGCAGGATCCGGGGGCGCTCATCCTTTGGGTTGTCCCCCTACTGGTGGAGAGCCACTACACCGAGCTTGTCGATGGAGTGTTGTTGATCGATTGCCCGGCCTGGCTGCAGATCAAGCGATTGGTGGCGCGCGGTTGGGACCAGAAGACGGCGCAAGCGGCGATTGCGCAACAGATTCATCCAGAAGAACGCCGCCGGGCTGCCACCTGGATCATTCCCAACTGGCAAACTCCAGCCGATTTACAGCTCCATTTGCAACGCTGGTGGCAAGCCCTCTACCCATAAGGCTTTTTGCTTCGCGGCGGGGCTTGTGGCACTCTCGCCCAAGAAACTGGAAAGAAAATTGTGATGGCCTTATACGAAACTGCGCTGCAAGAAAGAACGAGGTCTTTGCTGCGCCTGGAAACTCTGTTTCAGTGTCTGGATCAGGATTTTTCTGCGCCGGAGGGCCTGCGCGCCCTGCTCCGGACCTTTCTGGAGCTTCTCGATTTTTGCCAGCGACCCGAGTTGCGCGTGGATTTGCTTCTCGAGCTGGACCGTCTGATCCAGGCCTTGCATGCATGGAAAGCTTCACAGCTGGTCGATCAAAGCGCGTTGAGCGCCTGGGAAGATCGCCTACACGCGCAACAGCAGGCCCTGCGCAGTGGTCCGCAAAACTTCGCCGAGGGCTTGCGTCACCAAGAGTTGTTACAGCTGGCTCGGGGGCGCCAGGCCGTGGCTGGCGGCCTAAGCGGCGCCGATCTGCCCTTGTTGGCTTTTTGGGAGCAACAAGAGGCGACCTTTCGCGTCACTCAGTTGCAACGCTGGCGCGCCCACTTCGGCCTACTGGAGGAAAGCACTGCCCTCGTCCTTCTTTTTTTGCGGGAATCTCTCGATTGGAGTTTCCAAACTGCCGAACATGGACGCTTTGGAACACCACTCAACCCTAGACAACCCGTTTCCCTCCTGCAGATAGAAGTGCAGACGCCGGAGGTCTATCCCAAAATCAGTGGTGGCATGCATCGTTTGCACATTCAGTTTCTCCAATGGATGGACCCTGGACCGAGCCGCGCGCTAGAATCCACCATCCCATTTCGTCTGGCGCTCAGCGCCTGTTGAACCGAGCCAAAGGATCTCCAAGCATGCAGATCGGTACCACCCTCAGCCAATTCATCATCGAAGAAACCCGTTTGTATCCGCAGGCTTCCGGAGATTTTGCGGCATTGCTCAATGACCTCACGGTCGCCTGCAAATTCATCGGCTCGCAGGTCTATCGTGGCGCCCTGGTCGGAGCCCTCGGCAGCGCCGATACTGGTAATGTGCAGGGCGAGGTGCAAAAGAAGCTGGATGTGATTGCCAATGACGCCATTCTCAAATCCATGGACTGGACCGGGCATCTGGCGGGCATGGTCTCCGAGGAAGAGGATGGCCCCTACGCGATCCCGGCGGGGGTACCGCGTGGCAAGTACCTCCTGCTCTTCGATCCGCTGGATGGCTCCAGCAACATCGATGTCGGTATCAGTGTCGGTACCATCTTCAGCATCCTGAAGGCGCCGGTGGCCGGGCGCGACGCGCGGCTCGAGGACTTTCTGCAGCCGGGCACCCAGCAGGTCTGTGCCGGCTATGCCCTTTACGGATCCAGCAACATGCTGGTGTACAGCACGGGTTTCGGGGTAAATGGCTTCACCCTGCTGCCGGAGGTGGGCGAGTATGTCCTTACCCACCCGCAGATGCGCATTCCCGAAGACACCAGCGAATACGCCATCAACATGAGCAATCATCGGCACTGGGAGGCACCCGTTCGCCGCTATATCGATGAGCTGAATGCCGGCAAGGAAGGTCCCCGCCAACGCGATTTCAATATGCGCTGGGTGGGTTCGATGGTGGCCGACGTGCATCGTATCCTGTGCCGCGGTGGCATTTTTCTCTACCCCTTCGACACCAAGGATCCCAGAAAGCCGGGCAAATTGCGCCTGCTTTACGAGGCCAATCCCATGGGCTTTTTGATTGAGCAGGCAGGCGGCGCGGCCAGCACTGGGCGCGAGCGCATCCTCGATATTCCGCCCCAGGGACTGCATCAACGGGTTCCGGTAATCCTGGGTGCCAAAAACGAGGTCGAGCGGGTGATGCAGTATCATCATCAATGACACCCGACTTGTGGTGGTACAGACGGATTATGGGTGATTCGCCCGTAATCTGTGTTACGTCTGGGCTTGCTAGCGAGTCCGCGCCAAGCCAACAGCCTCGATTTCTACTAAGAGATCCTTTCGGCAGATGTCTGCCTGCAGAAACAGGGCGTCAACTGGCCCGCCAATAACTCTTTCCATCTCCTCAACCACGGCCGGCAAGTCCGAACGGAAGCGGACATACACTTTCAATTCCAAGTCTGACAATGTCCATATCTTTCCGTATTGCATGCGAGTCTCGTCCAACAACACCTGGATATTGCGAAGGGTCTCGCGCGTCTGGGCCCGACAGTCGCCTTGGTGCCGGGTCTGATGACCGACAATGCTCGCCGTCCCAGACACGAATAACGTTCCGCCACCAATATCTACCAGATTCGCGCGGGAAAAGAGGGGTGCTCGCGGCCCATACTCTGCGGGGTAGTGGTAGGCACTGGTTTGGCGGGGATTTTCTATCGCAACGGCTGGTAGTCCCGCGCTCAAAGCAAACACGTCAAGAGCGCTCGCGCTTGCTCCCAGGGCGCTGGCTGCTGGCACACTCGCACCGGCTAGGGAACGCCCCGTTCCGACAAAGGCTTGCTGCCGACCGATATTGAATTGTCGGTAGCGTTCCAGGCCCGCAGAATCGTCATTGATTTCGCCGACATGGTTCCAGACCCGTATCAAGTGGTGCTTTTGGAAATGTACAGCAGAAAATAGCGCATGATAAGCATCTTCAGTAACATTTGCCAGTCCGGAACCTTCCGTATCTACTTGGTCCCAGCTCAAAAATGCCACCATGCCATTGTTACGCCAGTGGACATCCTCTGTTCGCCCTTCCTGGGTTGGCAGAGACGATTGCCAAATCTCACAGATGCCATCCGGCGCGTTGAGGGGTAGCACGGGAATTTTGGCCAAAGGAATACCAAGTTGGCGCAGCCCCATGTCGGTCGCACCTAATCCATACTGCACGATGCCAAGAATCCGTGCGACATTCTCCTGTGGCTGACGAAATAATACCTCGGGCATCACCCTTAGAAGTTGCAAAGCCCCACGCATATTATTCTTCCTTGCATTCCCGTGTCTGCCGCTAGAGCAAAGCCCCAAGTATGCCACAGCCCGACAAGGGGCACAGCGACCACCCGACACTGGAACTGGCACTGGCGCTACCGATCAGAAACCGTTACCCTAATTGCTATGATTATGCGTAGATTTGTCTTGATTACTTTGGTTTGTCTGGCTTGCGCGGCGTGTGCGCAAACCGATACTTATGACCATCGCGCTGCGGTCCAGGCGCCCTCTGATTCAGCAAGGCCCGCCCCAGCAGCAGGTTCCCCCAACACTGGCAGCGTTTCCCAACAGTTTAGCGAGGGCGCCAGTCGTGTGGGCCAGGGTGCCACACAAATCGGGCACGGGATTGCGAATGGAGCCATTATGACGTGGGATGCCATGAAAGCGGGGGCAAAGGAATTCTCCAGGAAGATTGCCGGGGACTAATCTCGCAGCTAGGTGTTATCATGACACGAAGCGTTTCTTAAGATGGGAGGCTCTGGATTTTGGGTTCAACGAAGATTGTCAGCGTGCTCAGGGAGTGTGATTGGATAACTGTCCATCTAATGGCGCGGGATGGCCAGCAAACATGAGCTGCAAGGATCTCACCAATGAGGAATTGGCCCTTGCCAACCTCATTGTGAAAACACTCAATCTGGACGTCTCTGGGGATCAAATCGACCCTTCAGCCCCACTTTACGGCGAGGGACTCGGATTGGATTCCATCGACATGTTGGAGGTCGCTCTGGTGGTAGCGCAAAACTACGGCGTGAAATTGCAAGCAGGCAATGAGAACAATGCCGAAATTTTCAGCTCCCTACGTAACTTGAATCGATACATCCAAGACCATCGAGGTAGCTGAGTGAGCGCGGCCTCACCCGAACGTCGACAACTTTATGTTTTGCTCGCAGTGGTCTTCGTTCCCGTTTGCATACATCTCGCTATCCTTGCAACCGCGTCCATACCGTTAACACTGGGCTGGAGTCCATGGGTGCTTGCAAAGCTTGCCCTTGTATCAGCAACGGCGATCATGCAATGGGCGATATATATCAGTCTACTGCTGACTTTTGGACTGACATTGCGTTCGGGGCGCCAACCACTCATTACGAGTATGGTACAGCGCATGCATGGAAACCTCGATCCTGCATTGATCCAGTACACACGGAAGGTAACCATAGCTTGGACGCTTTTCTTTGCGACGCAATTAATTGTTTCCATTTCTTTACTCTTATTTGCGCCATTGGTTATATGGTCTTTTTTTGTCAACATACTAGACCTTCCCCTGGTACTTACCATGTTCGCCATAGAATACCTGGTTCGTCAGCGCTGCCTGGAGCATCCACCGCGCCATTCCTTCGCAGAGATTTTGGCCATGATTTCCAAGCCCATGCAGGAGACAGCGGCAGCCTCAACAACGGAATCTTCCTGACGACGGTATGATAGCGCAGGACGGTATGACAAAGGCATTTCTTTTCGCGCAACACGGCGATAACAGTGTCATCGCCAGGCGAGGAGAGCAAAGCTGGACCATAGAACAATTCCAGCAGGATGTGGCAGCACTGGCAAAATGCTTACCAGAATGTACGTATATCATCAATATCTGCGCTGACCGCTATCGCTTTCTGGTGAGTTTCGCTGCCGCTCTGGTGCGGCAACAGGTGACCATCATGCCAGCGTCCATCGCCCCCGAGGCATTGCGATTGCTTAGTCAGACCTACAGGGACACCTACGCCATTACGGACAGAGGCGATTTACCGATTCCTCACCTGATCTTCCCGAAAGATCTCCACGCCTCAGGCGCAGTCCCAAAGCTGCAGATCCCCGGTCAACAAGTCGCTTGCATACAATTCACCTCTGGGTCGACCGCAGATCCAAAGCCTGTGCAAAAAACGTGGTCGACCCTCGTACATAGCGCGCGTGCAGCAGGAGAGCGGCTTGCCATCCATTCGTTGGGCGGTGGCAATGTCGTCAGCACCGTTCCACATCAGCATAGTTACGGCCTAGAGTCGAACATCCTGCTTGCACTACAATACGGCCTAGCCGTGGAAGCAGGGACGCCCTTGTATCCTGCGGACGTTCTTGCAATCCTCTCCAGGACGCCGCGGCCACGCATTTTGGTAACGACGCCCGTGCATCTGCGCGCCTTGGTAACGGAACAAGGTGAGATACCGGTAGCAGATTTATTGCTGTCGGCAACTGCAGCTTTACCGACCTCTTTGGCGATCGCTGCAGAAGAAAGATTTCAAGCCCCTCTCATGGAAATCTATGGCTGCACAGAAGCTGGGCAAATCGCTTCGCGAAGGACATCTCAAGGTGGTGTTTGGCATCTTTTTGAGGGAATATCGGTCTTCCAAAACGAAGCCGGGAGCTGGGCAGAAGGTCCCTCTGTGGAGGGTGTTGCACCCTTACAGGATGTCTTGGACTTCACGGGGCCTCGGCATTTTCGCCTGGGCGCCCGAGCCCAAGACATGGTAAACGTGGCAGGGAAACGTAGCTCCCTACCGTATTTGAACACGCAACTGCTGAGCATCCCCGGGGTGGAAGATGGTGTTTTCCTCATGGAGGAGGATGCGGACGGGATGGTGGTGCAACGGCTAATGGCCGTGGTAGTGGCTCCCACATTGACAGTCGAGGCGGTGCGGAGAGGATTGCGCGATCGCCTAGACCCCGCCTTTCTTCCCCGCAAACTCATGCTGGTAGATGCTCTACCCAGAAATGCCACGGGCAAAGTTGTCCGCAATGAGTTGTTGGCGCTACTGGCGCGAGCGCAATGACGAATTGGAACTGCGGAGAAATCTTGCTTACCGCAGACCATCCAAGCGTGGCAGGGCATTTCCCCGGTAATCCCATCGTTCCTGGGGCTCTCATGCTCGATCGGATCCTAGAAACATTGCCGGTGCCCGGCCCCATCCTGATTCGTAGCGTAAAATTCTTGCGAATCGTGCGTCCCGGCGCAATGCTGCAGCTACGTTGGCAATCGCGGGAGGAAGGTCAAATCCACTTTTTCTGCTATGACAGAGGTGAGGTGGTATTGACTGGCACCTTGGAAAGTAAATGAGAAGCGAGGTAAGAAGGCAAGAATGGGTCCATCGCCGTGAGCTTGGCGCGCTGCCACTGATCAAGGCTTATGTCTGGGTGGCGTTGCGCGTGGGTCGTCCTCTGATGCGCCTATTCTTGTACCCAATTTGTTTGTATTTCATGCTCTTCGCTGCCGATGCCAGGAAAGCTTCCCGCGCCTATTTGGCGCGGGTGTTTGGGCGTCCGGCAAGAACCCGGGAAGTTTTTCAACATTTTCTGACCTTTGCTGCTTGCCTGTTAGATCGTGCCTTTCTGTTGAATGACCAGAAGCAGTGGTTTGCTATCACTGTTCATAACGAAGATCTGCTGCAAGATATTGAAGCTACAGGCGGTGGATGCATGTTATTCGGCGCACATTTCGGTAGTTTCGAGGTTGCGCGAACGGTCGGTCGCCAGCGCGCGGACCTACCCATCAGTTTGCTGATGTATGAAGAAAACGCGCAGAAAATTCGTGAAGTTCTGGGCGCAATAAACCCCCGACTGGCGGCGGAGGTCATTGGCCTCGGACGTCTAGACTCCCTCATTACCGTAGCAGATCGCTTGCAACGTGGACACTTCATCGGCGTCTTGGCAGATCGCAATGTTGATGGGAGAGACTTGGCCCATTGTCCATTTTTAGGGGCAAAGGCAGCCTTCCCCAAAGGCCCTTTTCGCGTGGCAATGCTACTGCAACGGCCCATCGTCCTGATGGCCAGCGTGTACCGAGGGGGTGGAGATTATGAGGTATACTTCGAGCAATTGGCCCCCGCCCTTACACAGCGTCCCCCAGACATGGAGGCTTGGATAGATGAGGTCATGCGTCGGTATGTCCAACGTTTGGAGTTTTATTGCCGTGATGCTCCGTTCAATTGGTTCAATTTTTATGACTTCTGGTTGTAAAGCCCGCATTGGGGTTCTTGGGTTGTTGTGCCTGGCTCCTTGGCCAGCCGGGGCCCAGACCGGCCCTTGGGACCTGCAGACACTCCTGCAACAAATGGCCGAGGTCAAATCGGCGTCTGCGAGTTTCACCCAAACGCAGACCTCGCCGTTGCTATCTAAGCCACTCACCAGCACCGGCGTACTGAGCTACAAGGCCCCTGACTATCTGGTCAAGGTGACGCTCGCTCCGATACATGAAACCTTCATTCTTGACCATCAACGAATTACGATCAGCGGCGGCCCCCATGATCAGACACAGGTATTCAATGTTACTGACGCACCACAAATCAGTGGTCTGATAGGTGGAATACAGGCGGTTCTCTCGGGTAACGAAACGACACTGAAGCAATTGTATATCGTTAGGCTCGACGGATCTCGCAGCGCTTGGGAACTTCAACTCCTACCGCGATCAGAAAATGTAAAAAAATTGGTGCAAAGTATGACGATCTACGGCGACGGCCGCCGCCTAACGCGAATGAAAACCATAAGCCCTACTGGCAGTGTCACGAACATGCTGATTTCGGAGACGATTACGCTTGCGCACTAATCGCTGGGCACTGATACTTTGGGGGATCCTACTAATCATTGGCCTGGCCGTGGACATAACCAGTGCCTATCGCACTAAGATGACCAATTTTCTCCCACACTCCGCGCCGCTGGCGCAGCGAGTTTTGGAACGCCAAGTGAACGGCGGGGCAGCCTCGCGTCTTTTGTTATTATCTATACAGGGCGCCCCAACACCGGTGTTGGCGACCCTCAGCCAGAAATTAGCTCAGGCGCTGCGCAAAAGTCCTCATTTTATCGATGTGATGAATGGTGATGCCCAATCAACTGAGCCGCTGCAGCAATTTGTGTGGAAAAATCGTTACCTTCTCAGTCCAACCACAATCCCATCGCAGTTTACCGTAGCGACATTGCATAATACTTTGCAACACGATGTTGGGTTACTGGCAAGCAACTTGGGCCCTCTGCTGTCGCAAAGCCTCGCCGCCGACCCTACAAATGCCGTACTAGGGATAATGACAAATCTACGCGTATCTGGATCGGGCCCGGCGTTGCGACATGGTGTATGGACATCCGCAAACGGTGATGCAGCGCTACTGCTAGTTCACACCCACGCGTTTGGCTTCGATCTGGATGCGCAACAGCGCGATATCCAGCTCATACAGACCCGCTTTGATCAGATCCGCAGCACTACCGCCGGTGCGCGAGAAACTCGGATCCGCCTTACCGGGCCTGGTGTCTTTGGCGTACAGACACGCGATATCATTCAACACGATGTTACCCTATTATCTACACTGGCAATACTCGGCGTAGTTTTATTGTTGATCTATGCCTATCGTTCTCCCCGCATGCTCCTGCTCGGATTACTACCGATAATCAGCGGCGCAATAATTGGGATTGCGGTTGTATCCCTCCAATTTGGCTACGTGTTGGGCATCACCCTAGGATTTGGTATCACCCTGATTGGCGAAGCGCTAGACTATGCTACCTACCTGTTTACACAAACCAGTCGTCGGGAAGACACAAACGATACTTTGAAACGAATTTGGCCAACCTTACGACTAGGAGCCTTAACCTCGATCGTCGGATTTTCCGCCATGTTAGCCTCAAGTTTTTCTGGGTTTACACAGTTGGGGTTATTTTCGATTGCCGGATTAGTCACTTCTGTGTTGGTTACACGTTACGTTCTGCCGCCTTTGGTTCCGCATCAGTTTCAAGCGGTAGGAGCGGAAAACATTGCGCGTCCTGTGCGATGGTTGATTCAGCACCGCAGACCTGTCCGCGTCATCTTCCTGCTGGCGGTCGCCGCCGGGGCACTGATTTTGTTCGCCTATCGAGGTGTGACTTGGGACAAAAACCTGATGAATCTGAGCCCTATTCCGCCAGCGGCCCAAGAACTAAATACACGACTTAGCAAAGAGTTAGGGATACCTAAGCAACGTTACTTTGCGGTCTTTTCTGCCGCAAGTGCTCAGCAGGCATTACAGAAAAGTGAAGAGCTAGAGCCATTGCTGCGCCATTTACAGACTCAGAACCATATAAGATCTTTCGATCTGCCCAGTAACGTGCTCCCCAGCGATGCGACCCAACGGGCGCGCAGAGCTGCACTGCCGTCCGAACCCATCCTCCGGTCTCGTTTACGTCAGGCATTGGTGGGTCTACCTTTTCGACCTGGAGTATTCTCACCGTTTCTCAAGGATGTGGCAGCAGCTCGCGAAGCACCGCTCTTGACGCCAGACGATTTACCACCTGCGCTGGCACTACGCTTTGATTCCATGCTGGTCCATTATCGGACACAGTGGGTGGTTATCGCACCCTTATTCGGCGTCTCGCAGCCTCGAATCATTAAACAAACACTAGCTTCCAGGAAGATTGAACTGGTGGACCTACAGGAGCAAAGTACAGCTCTCCTCGCGACCTTCCAGCACGAAGCGATAATGCTTGCCATCGTCGGTAGCTTAGCGATCCTCGCGTTGTTGTGGCTGGGACTACGTTCCATACGACGGACGCTCAAAGTTGCGGTGCCGCTCGCGTTGGCAGTGGTCTTGACGGCTGCGATAGTAACCTTCGGCGATGCGAAACTGAATATTTTCATTGTAATGGGCTTTGTGCTAACCGTCGCCACGGGATCGAACTATTGTTTGTTTTTTGAGCGTGCCGTGCCGGGGGACCCACTTTGGGAACGCGCTATAACGTCCATCGTACTGGCCAATTTATGCACGGTTGGCGCTTATGGGCTGATGGGCTTCTCCGACATTCCTGTGCTTCATGATATTGGCGTGACTGTAGCGCTCGGCACCTTTCTCAGCCTGATTGCCGGAGCCCTTCTAAGCCTGCCAAAAGCACCGGAGATCGCATGAAGGAAACCATCGCCGCACGCCTAGAGTATCTATCGCCCGAGATTGGCGATGGCCGTGTGCTTCTGATCATGCTCCCTGGTGCCGGCATGCATGCGGCGGATTTCTTTACCCACGATATGGTTTCGCCAGTGCAGAGCCAGACTTGCCCAATAGATATTGTGGCATTGGAATTTGAACTCGGAATATACCTGGAAGACAAGACCATGGCCAGCGTGCTTCATGAACACGCGATCCTGCCCGCACTCAATCAGGGTTACCAACGCATTTGGCTATTAGGAATCTCTTTGGGCGGCATGGGTGCACTCCTATATTCCAGCATATACTGGCGATACGTCACCGGAATATTCTTGCTAGCCCCGTTTATCGGGACGCGGGGAACCGTGGCTGCGCTGTCGAATGCCGGCGGATTTGAATTCCCGCTCGACCGGATAGGGATGACGAATACGGAGCAATCGATACTGGAATGGGTAGCGCAGCATCTGAAAAAGAAGCAAGGCACAAACCCTCAACTATATTTAGGCTACGGACGTCAGGACCGATTTTGTTCTGGCGCAAAGTTATTGGCAAGATATTTACCATCTGGCAATATCTGTGAGCAAGATGGTGGCCATGACTGGCCGACGTGGAAAAATCTTTGGTACGAATTTCTCAGCCGCTCACCTTTCCTGCAAAACGGCATCTGATGAACCCTATGGACAACATCACGAATCGCGCACGAGAGCTCGGAAAGCACCCAGATCAAGATAACTATGCGAGTTTTTTTCCTTATTATGCGGAATTTTCCGCTCTCTCGGAATTCCGCAAGAAGCCTGGTGTTGGCATCGAGTTGAGCAGCGGCATCGGAGGCCACTCGGTATTGTACCTGAATGGCGTCAAAGTGGATCGGACGGCTAACGGCTATCCCCTGCTCCAGGTTTGCGGCGAAGACGAGTCTCCTGCAACGGTCGGGGCCGGCATTAGCGTCAACGAACATTATCGCAATGCCAATTGGATCGCCATAGAAGGTCGTGATTTCTTCATGCGGGGCACACTCGGTGTGGGCGAGCCTTTAACCCATGAGAACTATCTTCACACCCAAGAGCAGGCAAAAGCCTTTGGCATACTTGATGGCATAGAATTTCATTCCCAATTCTTAAACAACAAGCCTCGCGGGATGTCAACACAAGACTACATGTACGAGCTGTCGATCGCAACGGATTTCGCTGTCCGCTTTGGCCGGGATGCATATTGCGCTCGTGTACCATTAGATCGCGAGCAGATGGAAGCGGTGGTGAATTACCTAAACATGCTCAATCATCCCTACCGCGAGGGATCGAAACAATATACGTGGAAACTCTTTAATGACAACTGTGTCCATGTCGCTCATAACGCCTTGGCACAAGCCGGGATTTGGCCTGCCTGGCCAACTGGGCAATGGGCGGTGCGCGCAGCATTCAGATTTCCCGTACCAAAAAATACTTTTGTAGACTTGGTATTGCGTACCAACGATTTGCCCCTGACCGATGCCAAATCTCTTCTGACCGATGCAAACGTTCGAAGCAGCCTGTTGCGCTGGGGTAGTTTGCCAACGAAGCCTGGAGCACTCACCATATTTGAGCCCGCAATATTGCCAAACGATATTTACGATGTATACAGAAACTTGAAATTGATTTTCTACGATAACCCTTTCTGGGGCCCTTATCGGTTTCACCTGAAGAGAATTTTTAAAAGTCTCCGCTATACCCAACTCCGCGATAATCTAACTCATTTCGTTGACATTTATTCTCGGGCACAATATTTCCAAAAGCATATAGAGGAAGATTTGCGAGAATGCTACAACGCCCATATCATACGTTTTCGGGGGGAGGCCTCGCGAATCCTTCGATATCTTGAGGAGGCAACATGACCGGCCTGGTATTTTCTGCCTTTTCCGTCGTCTCTCCCATCGGGGCCGGCCAGCAGGAAACGCTAGCCAACTTGAGAATGGGTCATAGCGGCTTGACGGCAAAACCGCTCATCCCTCTCCCGATTGCTGCTTACTCTGGGCAAGTGGATGGTCTGACGGACTCGGTATTACCCGATCCATGGTCAGCATATGATTGCCGCAATCATCGCCTTGCTTTGCGAGCATTGCTCCAAGACGATCTGATGGATGCAGTCGAGGGCGCGAAACGTCGCTATCATCCATCGCGTATTGGTTTATTTCTGGGAACCAGCACTTCTGGGATACTGGAAACCGAACAGGCATATCGCCATAGGGATCCGGTAACCGGCGCTTTACCCAAGACCTTGCACTATGCCGAGACCCATAATACCTATGCGCTCGGCCGCTTTGTGCGTGAATTTCTTGGATTGCAGGGACCATCGTATGTCATTTCCACCGCCTGTGCAGCGAGCGCCAAAGCATTTGCCAGTGCTGCACGCATGATCGATGCTGGCGTATGTGACGCCGCCTTGGTCGGCGGTGTAGATACCCTATGCGGCACCACCTTGTTCGGCTTCCATGCCTTAGGAGTCATCGCAGAAGGTCCTTGTCGTCCTTTCGATGCCGAGCGCAACGGCATTTCCATAGGCGAAGGCGCGGGTTTCGTGCTTCTGGAAAGACCACATGGCGGGCATCATGACAGGAGCATTCGCCTTCTCGGCGTGGGTGAGAGCTCCGACGCCTATCACATGTCTTCTCCTCACCCCCAGGGCGAAGGAGCACGCAAAGCTATGGAAAACGCTCTGCATGCCGCAGGATTGTGCGCAGAAGAAATCGACTACATCAACCTCCATGGAACAGCAACGATCATTGGCGATGCTGCGGAGGACAAAGCCGTATCCAGCCTGTTCGGCAAAACCGTACCGTGCAGTTCCAGTAAAGGGTTTACGGGCCATACCCTCGGTGCATCGGGGGTGTTGGGGGTAATCTTTGGAGCACTGGCACTGCGCGCACAGTTCATCCCTGGCAGTCCCCACACCCGCACTATCGACCCGGACTTTGTTATAAACTACCAACGCATTGGACAAACGGCGTCCGTGCGGCACGTGCTCTGTAATACCTTCGGATTCGGCGGCGTCAATTGTAGCGTCATACTCGGGCAGGCGGGAGAATGAAACTGTTCATAGAGGGCATCGGCCTGCTGGCTCCAGGTCTCAGCGGCTGGCCGGCGAGCCAAGATGTGCTGGCGGGGATCATCCCCTATCAAGGCACACTCACCCCACTGCCCATGGCGACCCTCCTGCCTAGCAACGAGCGGCGTCGAGCGCCGGAGATCGTGCGGGTAGCGCTCGCTGTCGGCTTGGAGGCGCTCACCAGCAGCCAAAGGAACCCGGCCCAGCTCCCAGCGGTTTTTGCCTCATCTGGCGGCGAAGGGAATACGATTCACGAAATCATGTGTACCCTGGCTGATGCGGAACCAGCACTCTCTCCAACTCATTTTCACAACTCCGTGCATAATGTGTGCGCAGGCTATTGGAGCATTGCAACCGGGTCTCACCAGGCTACCACCAGCGTTTGTGCATATGACGGCAGCTTTGCGGCGGGATTGCTGGAAGCTGGGGCGCAAGCGCAGATCAGTGGTGCCGCCCTACTCATCGCGTATGACATGCCCTATCCAGCGCCATTGGGGGATATCCGCTCGATAGGTGCCCCCTTCTTCGGCATCGCTTTCGTCTTGGCATCGGCGCCGTCACCAATGAGTGTCGCCTGCCTCAGTATGGCAACCGGCACCGAGACAGAGCCGACCCTCGTTCCTAATCCGTCTTTGGAGGTGTTGCGGCGTCACACTCCGGCGGCGAGGTGCTTACCACTGCTGTGTGCCCTAGCGGAAAAGCAGCCGCAAGTGGTAGTCTTGGACTACTTGCCCGGATACTCCTTGCCTCTCGAAATATCCTTCATCAATTCGCTGGGGGAAAAGTAGACGATGGGCGGCATGGCACGAGAGCAAATTTTGCGACATATTCCGCACGCCGGGGAGATGTGCCTTCTTGACGAGGTGCTGGAGTGGGATGCCGATACTTTGTCTGCAGTTTCACAACGTTATCAACACGCGAATAACCCTTTGCGGCGCTGCGACGCCACCTTCGGCACTGCAAGCGCCATAGAAATTGCAGCGCAAGCAATGGCGTTGCACGGAGCCCTTACAGCATCTTTGGCTGAAAGCCCGTCACCCGGCTATCTGGTCAGCTTACGCAATGTCCACATTGAAGCACCCGTCCTCACCGACGCACTAGGGCCTTTGCAAATTTTGGTTCGTCGCCACGAAAGCTCCATCGCCGGCGCCCGCTACTCGTTTCTCATTAGCGCCGCCGCGAACCCCCGAGTCAGCGGTTTGGCAATGGTGATCTTTGGAGACCATCCTTGAGGCACGCACTGGTAACCGGCGGCAGCGGTAGCATCGGTGCGGCCATTGCCAATGCCCTGGCGTCAGCGGGTAATCATGTTCATGTTCATGCCCACTCCCATCCGGATCAAGCGATAGCGGTGGTAAGACAAATTCAGAGTGCCGGTGGCTCTGCAGAAACGATATATTTTGATGTCACGGATGCGGAATCGACGCAGTCGGCGCTCACAAACCTGTTACAGAAGACGCCGATACAGATTCTGGTAAACAACGCCGGCATTCATGATGATGCGCCGTTGGCCGGTATGCGGACAGAGCAATGGATGCAGGTAATAAACGTCTCGCTGCATGGCTTTTTCCATGTTACTCAGCCGTTACTCCTCCCGATGATCCGCACACGCTGGGGTAGAATTATCAATATCTCTTCTGTATCAGGGGTTGTGGGAAATCGCGGCCAAGCCAATTACGCAGCAGCAAAAGCGGGCCTACACGGAGCGACGCGGACTTTGGCGCTGGAGCTTGCTAGTCGTGGGATCACGGTGAACACGGTAGCGCCGGGAATTATTGCCACACCGAATACCAGCAAACTATTTTCCGACGAAGCGATACAACGCCTGGTCCCCATGAAACGGGCAGGGACCCCGCAGGAGGTGGCAAACGTAGTTGCGTTTCTCGCCTCGGAGCAGGCGAGTTACGTATCCGGCCAACTCATTCAGGTGAATGGCGCCATGACTTAACGACGCCCGACGCCAATGCATTGCAAAAGTCTTAAGGATAACAAGCGCAGGTGCATGGCTACCAAGCGTAAATTATCACGAAGGTAGTGAAAATGAGATATTCCTCCTTCCTCGGCACTAAAATAATAAACCGGCACTACCCGGTGATGCCATGGAACTCCGCGCCAGCTCAATCGCACGACCACCTCTGGATCAAAATCATAACCACGCATATGCCGGCTTGATTCCATAACGGCACGGAGCTCTTGCACCGGATATACGCGAAACCCAAACAGAACGTCACCGATCGGAACCCCAGATTCCAAGCGCGCCAATAAATTGGAGATCTTTCTTCCCCAAACCCGTATCCTTGGCGCTGCCTCATCAAAGCGTGGGATCCCCAGGATCATGGCGCCTGGACACTGCTCTGCAGCAGTCATGAACGACGGAATTTCTGCGACCGGGTGCTGACCATCACCGTCCATGATCAAGACATCGTGAAAACCACATTCTTGGGCCGTACGGAGGCCATCCAATATCGCTGATCCTTTTCCGCCATTGACAGCGCGCCGAATGATACGTAAGCCATTTGCATCCAGATGAGAGAGGGGCAGATCACTACCATCATCGCTGCCATCAATGACCACCCAAACGTCCTGCCAGTTCTGCAAAGCGCCGACTACGGTTTCATAAAGTTTTGGGCCGGAATTGTAGCTAGGGATTAAGACCAGCTTCATCCGCTCCACGGCAGTGCCTCATCCAGGTGAAGCAGAGGTCTTGTGAACACCTCTAAGGAAATGAGAAAATTTGGTCGCATAGTAGATGGCGCGAAATAAATATAGACGAAGGCTCACTTGCCAACCCCCAGAAACGCCCCCCGCCAAAAGAAACAAAACCGCCTCCTCCATCCGCAAGGTATTACGAGGCGACATGAAAAGGTTACGCATGGCCGGCTGACGAATGCGATAAATAAACCACGTAAACGCGCCCATCGCATGGCGAATGGAAGCCTCGTAACGCCGCATAGCGGCCTTGCTGCGCTCCGGATGACGCAGACAGGTATCTATAGTCTCCGCCGCGGAAAAGCCGCCACGCATCGCCAGATATACCCCTGTAGAAAACACCGGATCAATAAAGCCGGTGGCGTCGCCAACCATCAGATAATTGGACCCACTCGCCATCGACGAAGTATATGAATAATTCCCGGTTGCGGATACTTTTCCTACCATCGTTGCATCTTGCAAGCGACTGCTGATCTCCGGAGACATGGCAATTATACTATAAAAAAAGCTTGTCAAATCGGTTTTCCTGGTCTTCAGAAATTCCGGGGAACAAACCGCACCGACGCTGGTGATACCGTCCGCCAGAGGAATGAACCAAAACCATCCTTCAGCGAACCACACGATGGTAATATGGCCCTCAGCTTTACCAGGCAAGCGTTGAGCGCCAGAAAAATGCGCGAAAATTGCGGCGCTCTTATTACGTTGATTTGGTTTTTTGGCACCAAACTTCGAAGCTAGGAAGGTGTCGCGACCTGTGGCATCGACAATATACTTCGCCGTCCAATGGTGTTGCCGACCATCGACATCCTCGGTAATCACTTCAGGGAACATCCCAGAGTGAAGTTCAACGGATTTCACTTGGCAACTTTCGTAGACTTGCGTGCCACTTTTGCTAGCATTTTGCAACAGGATGTGATCGAAGGAGGATCGCCTCACCTGAAAGGCATGGGGAAAACGTCGCCCCCAAGCCTTGGCGAATTCATATTGAACCTTTTTGCCATGAAATGGAGAAACGAACTCAATTCCGTATTTTACCATGGAGCAGGCCTCCACCTGCTCCAGAACCCCAAGCCGGTCAAGGAGCGGCACATTTTGCGGAAGCAATGACTCCCCAATATGGAAGCGCGGGTGCTGATCTTTATCAAACAACATGACTCGCCAACCCTTCTTGGCGAGCAAGGCGGCCACCGTTGACCCTGCAGGTCCACCACCGATTACCAGGACATCAGCGTCAACCGACTGGGTATCTCCCTGCTGATTCATCAAGTCACTCTCCAGAACCACCACGCTTGGATTCACGCCGATGTTACAGGAAAGATGATTTTCAGGCCACAGCCAGCCTCTTCCGATGACGCATGAGCCAGAAGCAGAGCTTTTGGCGGCACCCTCCATTCATCGATACAAGCCGGAACCATGACGACTCCATCCAGGCCGCCATGATTCTCGTTTTTGACGCAGCTATTCAGTTGGTAGAAAACGGATCAAAAGAATCTACGACCGTGACTTTGGAGCCAGTCTTCTCTAGGGAGCTTTTGATATTGCCAAAGGTATCTTCGATAAACTTGGAAGGAGACCCCAGTCCAACAGCTTTGGTAAACACTCCGCCGAGTTCCGCACCAAGTACGTCAGGATTAGAGGAAAATCCCGACTGACTCGTATAAGAACCGATCGCGTCGACCTGGTAGCCCCCATCGTAAGGATATAGACAGAACGTATAAGTTGAATTCTTGCCATAGCGGTGAAAACTGTTGTCCACGCCTCTTGCTGTAACCGAGGCACCAGGGCAGCTAACAATATCCGGCATCACAGCACCAGACATTGAAGCTAGGGCAGACAATCCTCCCATTCCAGAAACATTCGAAAGCTGTTCATAACGAAAGCGCCCCGGCTCTTTGGGTAAGGGATACGGAGGTGGGTTCTCTTGCACGCTGGCGTTAGATAGATATTCTTTTGTTCCGGATACGAAGGCGTGCACCACTTGTTGGTACCCAACCCCCGCGGCTGGTTTCACATTATATACGACATAGGCCATTTTGGTCGTTGTCGTTGGCGTGGTCGCACATCCCGCGAGTCCCGCCGAAATCACGAGGGCAGCGGCTATGGTTATCGCTCTACGACGTTGAGAAAATCCCTTCATACACACTCCAGTGGTGTCTGCGACAGAAACCGCACCGTTCAGTTCGTGGAATGATAATTCCGCGAACTCCCGGCATCTTCATGACACTGGGGATTATAGAAGATAATCGCAGGGCTGCAACTTGGCGCCAAGCTTGTCATACTTGGCATCTGTTCTAATTTACTCAGGGAGCCAATCGTGAACCGAGGGATGCAGTTGCTACCAGAATCCGCCAAGCCCTTTTTGCTGAACGCCATTCATGCCTGGTGTGTGGAGCAGGGCTTCTCCCCTTTCATCGTCGTCAAGGTCGATTATCCCGGCGTCGAGGTGCCCTCAGGTTATGATCGTGACGGTCGTATTGTTCTCGATATCTCTCCCGCGGCGGTGGTGGGCCTGCAAATGGCCGATTCTTGGATTCAGTTTCAGGCGCGCTTTGCTGGCGTGGCCCGTCGCATTGCCGTACCAATGGCCGCAGTGCTAGCCATTTACGCCGCCGAAACCCAGGAAGGGATGGGCTTTCCCGAACCAGCCACGCCCCCTTCCGCGCCGGAACCGGCGCCGAAAAGTGACAAGCCGGCGTCGCAAAGACCAGGTTTGCGAGTCATCAAATGACCCGACGGCGGATACTGGCGCTCATCTGCTTTACGTTGCTGTGCAGTTCAGCGCACGCCGACATTTACGCATACACGGGAAGCGATGGCGTCATCCATCTCACCAATCTGCCGCAACACAAAGAACAATATCGTCTCGTCATGCGCACGCCAAAGATGGCGACGCACATCGCCAGACAGCACGTCAATCCCATCGCCCGCAGCGAATTACAACCCCTTGTCACGGCCGCAGCAAAGCAGTACGGCCTGAGCGCAGCACTGCTCAATGCGGTGATTCGCGTGGAGTCCGGATTCAATCCGGGCGCGGTTTCGAGCAAAGGAGCGATGGGTCTGATGCAGTTGATGCCGGCCACGGCGAGTCGCTTTGGCGTGCAAAATCCTTTCGACGCTGCCGAAAACATCCGCGGCGGCGCTGCCTATCTGGCGGACCTGATGCGTAAATTTGGTGGCGACCTGCGTCTGGTTCTGGCGGCCTACAACGCCGGCAGTCAGGCGGTGATCCAGGCAGGCTACCACATTCCACCATTCCAAGAGACGCAAAACTACGTACCCGAGGTTATGGAGTATTATCAAAAGTTCGCCGACGGCACCCCGCCCCAGGAGGCCAGCACGCGCTGGATAAAGCCGGTGATTCAGATCTCCAGCCCGTAATGCTGGATCTTTTTGCTGAGCGTATTGCGGTTGATTCCCAGGCTTCGAGCTGCACTGGCGCGCTGACCGGCATGTTGTAGCAGCACTTTTTCCAGTAGGGCGCGCTCGACCTCTTCCATGACTTTTTGGTACAGGTTTTGCGGCGTTTCCGATCCCAAATCGGCAAAATAGCGTCCCACCTCATGTAAAACGCAATCACGCAGACTCGGCATCTCCGTGCCTGAGGCTGGACTCTCCATCACGGCAGGCTCAGGATCGTGACCTGATAGCCGGGCGCCGCTTCCAGTTGGGGACCCTGCAGAGCGAAGGACACCTTGTGCCCGGGAGCAAACCCATCACGGGGCAGCACATTTCCGGGCAGGTACTTGTCAGGGGCGAAGGTCAGGGTACGAATCGTCGAGCCATAGGCATTGCTGAGTACTACCTGTATTTGCGGATAGGCCTGTACCATCCTTGAGCCATTTTCCAGTTGACCACGAATCAACGCCAGGTGGTTGGGCAAGGGCGTAACTGTGCTCTGCACGATCTGGATTTCGCGATTCGGTCCCGGCCATGGGGCCTCGACCCCTAGGCCATTTGCCGCCTGAACGATCACGTTGCGAATGACGGGAGAACTCGCCAGATAGGCATAACTGCGGGTCCACCAAAGAATCTGCACGACCAAGACCAAAAACAGAAACACAATGATCGCCAGCAAAAACCAGCGACCGATACCGCCGCGGCGGGCAGATTCGGCCTCAAGAGACTTGGCCACGGCAGGTGCGGCAATGGGCACGCGAAACACCTCGCCACAGACGCTGCACTGCAACAATCCCTGATGCTGCCGTAGAGATAGCGGCTCTACTGCAAAAGTCGATTCACAACGCGGGCACTGGACTTCCATCTTGCCCTCCTGGCAAACGTTCTCCAATCAGCAGTGACCAATCCTCGCGCCGCTTGCCTGGGGCAAAGGAAAAATACGGGGCGTAGGCTGCGCGCACCGATTCCTCTTGCGCATGGAGCAGGCCGGAAAGCGCAACGCGGCCCCCCGGCACGACCCGCTGCGCCAGAAGAGGTGCGAGACCGATGAGCGGCGCGGCAAGGATATTGGCGACGACAAGCGCATATTGCCGCGCTTTCTCCTCCTTCGGCAAGCACAGCGACAGTCGCTCGGCCACGCCGTTCTCTGCGGCGTTTTCACGCGCGACCTCCAAGGCAACCGGATCGGTATCCACCCCGAGCGCAGATTCCGCACCCAACAGCAGAGCGGCAATGGCCAGTATTCCCGACCCACAGCCATAGTCGAGTACCGTCTCGCCACCCGCAATGGTGTCGCTCAGAAACTCCAGACACAGCGCCGTTGTCGCGTGCGAGCCAGTACCAAAGGCGCGCCCGGGATCCAGGCGCAAAAGTAGGACATCGGCGGGAACCTCTGCCCAGTGTGGCGCCACCCAGAGTCGTCCGAATGCCTGGGCCGGAAACGCTGCCTGGATTTGCGCCACCCAGTCTTGTTCCGCCAGCGCCTCGACGCGCGGCGCAAAGCGCTGCCAGCCTGGCTGCGCCAGCAATCCTTCGATGGCCTCGCGCCCCTCCTGGGTGCCGGGGAATAGCGCCTCGCCCTGACTGACCGGCCAGGTTTCGCCATCGACGAAGACGGGGGCCGCCGCATCATCCTCCAGCCAGCTCACCGCCTCGGCACCTGCCGCCAGCAGCTGCTCCTCAACTCCCGCCAGGTCCTGACCCGGCACGCGCAGATGGAGCTGCCACCATGCGGGGGTCATAGGTCGAGCAATGCCTCCAGGTAGTGAATATGCACTCCGCCAGCGGCAAACTGGGCATCTTCGACGATCCGCCGATGCAGGGCGATATTACTATGAATGCCCTCGATATTGATCTCGCGTAGGGCACTGCGCAGACGCGCCAGGGCCTCCGCCCGGTCGACGCCGCTGGCAATCAGTTTGCCGATCATCGAATCGTAATATGGCGGCACCCGGTAGCCAGCATAGATATGGCTGTCAACCCGAATCCCGGGACCACCCGGGGGGTGCCAGGCGGTGATCTGACCGGGGGATGGGACAAAACGCTCGGGATCTTCGGCATTGAGGCGACACTCGATGGCATGCCCGCGCAGTTGCACGTCGTCCTGCGTGAGCCAGAGCCTTTCTCCGGCAGCGACGCGAATCTGCGCCTTGATGAGATCGATACCGGTGATGAGCTCCGTCACCGGATGCTCCACTTGCACGCGGGTGTTCATTTCGATGAAGTAAAAGGTCTTGGCGACGGGATCATAGAGGAACTCGATGGTCCCGACACCACGATAGCCAATGTCCTGGCACGCCTGCACGACCGTAGCGCCCATAGTTCGACGCTGCTCGGTGCTGATCCCCGGGGCAGGCGCTTCTTCGATGACCTTTTGGTGACGACGTTGCACCGAACAATCGCGCTCGCCCAGGTGAATACAATTGCCATGGCCGTCGCAAAGCACCTGAAACTCGATGTGCCGCGGCGTCTCAAGGAACTTCTCCATGTAGAGGGCAGGGTTGCCAAAGGCACGAGCCGCCTCGGCGGTGGTCAGGCTGACGGCATTCAGCAAATGCGCCTCGGTGTGCACCACGCGCATACCACGCCCACCACCACCACCGGCCGCCTTGAGAATCACTGGGTAACCAATCTCTCGGGCCAGATGTTGGATTTCGACAGGATCCTCCGGCAGAGGACCGTCGGAGCCCGGCACGCACGGAACCCCAGCCTTGCGCATGGCGGCCTTGGCGGCGATTTTGTCACCCATCATGCGAATGCTCTCGGGACGCGGACCAATGAAAGTAAAGCCGCTACGTTCGACGCGCTCGGCAAAATCGGCATTCTCTGAAAGAAAACCGAAGCCGGGATGGATCGCCTCGGCGTCGGTCACCTCCGCCGCGGCAATCACTGCTGGGATACTGAGGTAACTCTTGTCCGAAGCTGCCGGACCGATGCAGACCGACTCATCGGCCAGCTTGACGTGCATGAGGTCCCGGTCCGGTTCGGAGTGTACCGCTACCGTCCGGATTCCCATCTCACGGCAGGCGCGTTGCACCCGCAGGGCAATTTCGCCACGGTTGGCGATCAGGATCTTGCCAAACATCTCAGGACTCGGGCGCAATGATGAAGAGAGGTTCGCCGTATTCCACCGGCTGCCCATTGGCGACGAGGATCTTGAGGATTTTGCCGCTGACATCGGCCTCGATCTCGTTCAACAGCTTCATGGCCTCGATGATACAAAGAGTCTGGCCGGCCTTCACCACGCTACCCTCGTCCACGAAGGGCTTGGCCTCCGGCGATGGGGCGCGGTAAAAGGTCCCGACCATTGGCGACTTGATCATGTACCCCTCAGGCTGCGCCGGTTCCGCCTGCACCACGCTGGGGGGAGTGTCTGCCACTGGCATGGACACAGGGCCAACACTGGGCGCGGCAGGAGGCGGAGCGTAGGACAGTGCTGCGACGGGGGCCACCTGATGCCGGGAGAGGCGTACCTTGCTCTCCCCCTCGACCACCTCGATTTCATCGATGGAGCTTTTTTCGAGCAGATCGGCCAGGCGACGAATGAATTGTATGTCCATATGCTTTCCTTTTTGGTGTCGTTCAGGCCGACAGACGACGGCGAATCGCCTCGAGGGCCAGAGTATAACCGTCTGCCCCCAGACCGACGATGCTTCCCTGCGCGAGATCAGAAAAGTAGGAGTGGTGGCGGAAGGGCTCCCGCGCGTGAATATTGGAGAGATGTACTTCAATAAAGGGGATGGCGACAGCACTCAACGCGTCGCGTAAGGCGACACTGGTATGAGTGAAGGCAGCGGGGTTGATGATGATGTAATCCACTCCCTGCTGCAGGGCAGCGTGGACGGCATCGACCAGCTCGTGCTCCGCATTGCTCTGCAGCGACCGCAACTGCCAGCCCCAGGCTTCGGCCTGGCTCTGCAGGGCGGCATCGATCTGCGCCAGCGTGCTTTGACCGTAGTGCTGCGGCTCGCGTCGGCCGAGGAGATTGAGGTTGGGTCCGTGTAGGGTCAGTATGTGGGGCACTCGGGCAACCTTGCGTCTGGGGTCCTTCGGTACATAGTCCAAAGTCTGCCGCAAAGCGTCCCACAAATCCAGATAATGGCGCCTTTTCCCTCAGAAATGATCTTTGATCAACCAGTCGCTGCTCGTCAGACGATTGCGCTCCCAGGCATTGTCCATGCCCTTGCCGACGGCCACCATATAGCCAATCACATAATTCTTGGGAAGCTGAATGAGGCGCGCCACGGCATCGAAATCGAAGCCGTCCATCGGGCAGCTGTCGTAGCCCAGATCCTGCGCCAGCAACATGACAGCCATGCCGAAGATCCCCAGGCTGCGCATCGCCTCATCGCGCGCCACTTGCGGCTTTCCCCGGTAATATTCGTCGAGCTTGGGCAGCAGGAAGTCCTGCACCGGTTGCGGCGAGGTCGCCCAGTAGCGCTGCGGCTCTTCCTGCCAGGCATCGAGGTCGGCACAGAGGACGAGGAGCAGTGAGGCGTCGGTGACCTGCGCCTGCCCCCAGGCCACTTCGCGGATGGCTTGACGCAACTGCGGATCCTGCACATCTACGACGCGCCAATGCTGAATATTGTAGGCGCTGGGCGCGAGGGCGGCGTTTTCGAGCAGCACGCGGCGCGTCTCGGCTGACATTTTGTGCTGCGGATCAAAACTCTTGGCAGCCCGGCGCTTTTGAATGGCGGTAATGACGTCCATACGACTTTCTCCCAGTTTGGCAATGTGGGTGAATCATACCAACCAGTCTGTATAATAGCAAAGGCTACCGGCTGATCGGCTTGAAGCGCAGTCGATGGGGACGTGCAGCCTCTTCTCCCAGGCGGCGCCGCTTGTCCTCCTCGTACTCGCGGTAGTTGCCAGTGAAGAACTCCACATGGGCATCACCCTCAAAGGCGATGATGTGCGTGGCAATACGGTCGAGAAACCAGCGGTCGTGCGAGATCACCATCACCGTGCCGGCAAATTCCAGCAGGGCATCCTCCAGCGCGCGCAAGGTTTCCACGTCGAGGTCGTTAGAGGGCTCGTCGAGCAACAGCACATTCCCACCGGTCAGTAGGGTCTTGGCAAGATGCAGACGGCCACGTTCACCGCCAGAAAGCTGCCCCACCAGCTTTTGCTGATCTGCGCCCTTGAAATTGAAACGCCCACAATACGCCCGCGAGGGAATCTCGAACTTACCGATCTGCAGGATATCCAGACCACCCGAGATCTCTTCCCAGACATTTTTTTTGGCCGCAAGGGCATCGCGCGACTGGTCGACGTAGGCGAGCTGCACCGTCGAGCCGATCTTCACCGTGCCCACATCCGGCTGCTCTTGGCCGGTGATGAGCCTGAAAAAGGTCGACTTGCCGGCGCCGTTGGGGCCGATGATACCGACGATGGCGCCCGGCGGGATCTTGAAGCTCAAATTTTCGAAGAGCAGCCGGTCGCCAAATCCCTTGGCGACATTCTCGAACTCGATGACTTCATTGCCCAGTCGCTCCGCTACCGGAATGAAGATTTCCTGGGTTTCGTTGCGCGCCTGATATTCATAGGAGCTCAGCTCTTCAAACCGCGCCAGACGCGCCTTGCTCTTGCTCTGCCGTCCCCGGGCACTCTGCCGTACCCATTCCAACTCCTGCTTCATCGCCTTGATGCGCGAGGCCTCGGCGCGGGCTTCCTGCTCCAGTCGTTTTTCCTTCTGTTCGAGCCAGGAGGAATAGTTGCCTTTCCAGGGGATGCCTTGGCCACGGTCGAGCTCGAGAATCCACTCGGCGGCGTTGTCGAGAAAATACCGATCGTGGGTGACCGCCACCACGGTTCCGGGGAAGCGCGCCAGATATTGCTCCAGCCACTCCACCGATTCGGCATCGAGATGGTTGGTGGGTTCATCAAGAAGAAGCATGTCGGGGCGACTGATGAGCAGGCGACACAGCGCAATCCGCCGCTTTTCGCCACCAGAGAGGGTACCCACCTTGGCTTCCCACGGTGCCAGACGCAGGGCGTCGGCAGCAACCTCCATCTGCTGCTCGGCCTGATGGCCATCGCCAGCCGCCAGAATCGCTTCCAGGCGTGCTTGCTCGCTGGCCAGATGGTCAAAATCGGCATCGGGCTCCGCGTAGGCGGCATAGACCGCTTCGAGCTCGGCTCGCGCCGTCAGGATCTCGCCCAGACCTTCTTCTACGGCTTCGCGCACGGTCTTTTCCGGATCGACCTGCGGCTCCTGCGGCAGATAGCCAATTTTCAGATCGGGCATGGGCGTCGCTTCACCTTCATATTGCTTATCGACCCCGGCCATGATCTTGAGCAGGGTGGACTTCCCCGCGCCATTGAGGCCCAACACGCCAATCTTGGCGCCAGGGAAGAAAGACAGAGAGATGTCTTTGAGCAAGGCGCGTTTGGGCGGTACCACCTTGCTCAGGCGATTCATGGTGTACACATATTGGGCCATTGGAAGTCCTTGCTGCGATCTGGATGTGCGCCAGTGTAGCAAAAACGCTGGCGCGATTCCCCGCCTGCGGGCAAGCAGCTACAATACGCATGGTTCGCTTGGTGGAGGGGCAGAGAAATGCTCAGCATGTGGGGAGAAATCGTGATCCTGGTAGGGACGCCCGTCCTGCTCTTGCTCGTCGCCGTGGGTGTCAATCGCCTCGCCCGCCATCATTCCAACGAGAAGAAGGAACGCTGATGCTGATCACCATGCTGAAAAGCAAGCTGCACCGGGCGCGGGTGACGGCGGTAGAACTCGATTATGAGGGCTCCTGCGCCATCGATGCCGATCTGCTCGCGGCGGCCGGCATTCTCCCCTTCGAGCAGATTCAGATCTACGACGTGAACAATGGCGAGCGCTTCACCACGTATGCCATCAGTGCCGCGCCTGGCAGTGGCTGCATTTCGGTCAATGGTGCCGCTGCCCGGCGCGTCGCCTTGGGCGACCTTCTCATCATCGCGAGCTATCTCCAAATGAGCCCACAGGAGGCGCAGGGCTGGCTACCCAAAGTGGTCCACGTCGATACACAAAATCGGGAAATTCGCCCCTCTCTCGTAGTCTGAGCTATCTTGCTGCTCGCCAATGTACCTGCAAGCGCGCGCCGACTGCTGGCCGCGCGCGCAGCGCGCAGTGTGGGGCAGGGTGCTCTGGTGGTCGATTTCGCCCTGTATCTGCACGCCCTGCACTGGACGGCAGAGGCCATTGGCGCTCTCTATTCTGCCAGCCTACTGCTGGGTGGACTGGCTACCCTGCTGGTGGGGCCCGCCAGTGACCGCTATGGGGCGCGACGTTTTTTACTGGCCTACGAGGGTGTCCAGGTCCTGGCAGCCGTCCTCGCACTGCTCAGCAGCAACCCCGCCGCGCTCGGCGTCGCCGCCCTTCTCGGCGCCTTTGGACGGGGCGCCAATGGTGGGGCGGGCCCCTTCGCACCGGCGGAGCAGGCTTGGCTGTCCCGCATCCTCGCACAGGAGATCTGGGGCCGGATCTTACCCATCAATACCGCCATCGGGCTCGCAGGGATGGGCCTGGGGGCCGCGCTTGCCGCCCTGCCGAGCTTTTTCGCAGCGGATCTTCCCGAACTGCTGGGGTACCGCAGCCTCTTCCTTCTGGTCCTCCTGGGCGCATTGACCAGCCTGTGGTTGTTGTTCCGCGCCAACGAACCAAGACCCCGGGCCGCATCCGCACCGGCCACGCAGGCAGGCACCTCGGCCCCAGCGACGTTTCGCTGGCGTCCGTTGCTTGGCTTTGGCGCCATCAACAGCCTCAACGGCCTGGGCATCGGCTTGATCGGCCCCCTGATGGCCTATTGGCTGCATCTGCGTTTTCATGCGGGTCCCGCGCTGATCGGCCCAGGCATGGCCATCGCCTTTCTGGTGGCGGCAGCCAGCTCCCTGTTCAGCATTCGCCTGAACCGGCGCTTTGGTATGGTCGGCACGGTCGTGCGCCTGCGCCTGGTCGGCCTGCTGATGTTACTGATGATTCCTCTGGCGCCAACCTTCTGGCTGGCGATGCTCGCGTACATCCTCCGCTCGGCAATGAATCAGGGCAGTATCGGTTCCCGGCAGGCCCTGTTTCTTGGCATTGTCGACCAGCGACACCGAGGTCTCGCGGCCACCATCAACAGTCTGAGCATTCAGGCACCGCGCGCCATCGGCCCGGCCATCGCCGCACTGTTCTTCGCTGCGGGGCTGCTCAGCTGGCCCTTCTACCTCGGCGCCGGGCTACAAGCGCTGTATCTACTCCTTTTCAGTCGCTTTTTCGGCAATAGCGAAGCCGCCGCGAAGGGGCCCGATTCGTAGCCTCAGAGTTTGCCGTAGGAATGCAGGCCCGACAGGAACATGTTGACACCCAGGAAGCAGAAGCTCACCACCCACAGACTCAGGAAGGACCACCAGGCCATGCCGCGGCCGCGCCAGCCCTTCACCACCCGGGCGTGCAAGAAGCCCGCGTAATTGAGCCAGACGATGAGGGCCCAGGTTTCCTTGGGGTCCCAAGACCAGAAACCGCCCCAGGCGCGTGCTGCCCAGACTGCGCCCAGGATGGTTGCCACGGTGAAAAACAGGAAACCCAGAGCGATGGCGCGGTACATGACCTCGTCCATGAGGTCGGCGTCGGGCAGACGGGCAGCCAAGACCCCGCGGCGCCGGACAGATCCTTCGCGCAGCAGGTAGGCTGCCCCGATCAGGCTGGCGATGGTGAAGTTGGCGTAGCCGACAAACATCATCGGCACATGCAGCTTCATCCAGAAACTCTGTAGGGCCGGGATGAGGGGCTCGACGCGGTCCATGTGTTGCGCCAGCGTCAGCCAGAGCAAAAATGCCACGGCTGCCGCCACCAAGGGCATGATGAAGGCGCCGAGGCCTCGGTTTTCCGCCTTTTTCTCGTAATACAGGTAAAACAATGGCGTCGTCGCACAAAAGAGGACGAAGACTTCCCACAGATTACTGACAGGAATGTGTCCCCAGCTCGGGTGGCCGAGGTAGGTCTCGCGCCAGCGCACGCCCAGACCAATGAAACCGAAGATCACACCGCCCCAGGTCAGGCGCGTCGCCCAACGCCCAATCGACTCACGCCCCGAGAAAAAATACAGCAGGTAGGCCCCGGTACCGAGAAGGAGGAGTGCTGACATCCACATTACGGCGGCGACGCCCTGCAACACGTAGTGCAGAAGAAAATCGTTTTCTGCCGTCTGTCCGTGGGCATAGAGCCAGACCGCGCCCAATGCAGGCAAGACACTGGCTACGGTCGTCCACTGCAGCGGGCGCCAGGCAACCCCTGCCAACAAAAGGCCGACATACCAGGACAGCAGAACCACATACTGCCAATAATCGAACTGTGCGCCCCAGCGGGCCAGAATGAACGCCGCAACTGCCGTCAGACCCAGAATCCAGGCCGCTTCCTGGCGCAGGATCTCCGCCAGGGTGCGGTGCCGAAACTCCGCGGGCAGCCCTTCTGCCCAGGATTCCATGCTCTTTGCCATGTGTTTCGCTCCTCTCTCTCTAAATGCGTCAACAATTCAAAGTAGTATCTTCTTTTCCAGGCGGCGCTCGCAAGGCACGCTCCCAGGCAGCGAACTCGCGGGCAAACTCCCGCTTGTTCCGGTCAGCGCTGGCACCCAGTTCCAGATGACTGCCGCCTTCCCGACCCTCCACCCGCGCCCAGACTCGCCGCTGCGGCAGGTAAAAGAGAATGAAAATTCCCAGAACGAGGGCCACACATCCCCAGTAGATGGGCACCGTGCCGGGCCACTTGGTAACCTGCAGACCGGCCGCCCACCGATGGTCGAAGGACTGCAGATGCAAAATGAAAGGAGCGGGGTAATCCCGCATCTCTGCCAACGCATTCAGGCTCGCCTGCACGAAGCGATCCTGCTCAGCAGCAGACATATTGGGTGCGACACGCGCGGCAAGCATCGCAAAGATCTGCTGAAACACCGCCGGAGATGCCTGCGCACCGCCATGCGCCGCCACCTGCAGGGCAGCCAGATAATTCAGAAACAGGGAGATGCCGCCGTTGGGCCCAACGGGCAAATAGACATAGTGATAGGGGTCGCCGAGCGCCTGACGATATCCCTGCACGAAATACCCTTGCCCGTCGCGGGTGATGGGACTGAAATAGGTATGGAATTCCGCTGCGCCACCATGCGGATCATGGACCACATAGGTGTAACTGGGTCCCAGGTTGACCATGGGGTTTTTCGGGTCGGGCTTGTCACCCACCGCCGTTCGCGGCATGACATTGTAGAGGGAGAAGTTCTTCAACTGCACCGAATAGCCGGAATCCCCTGCCTGCAAGGTCTGGCCAACCCGACCCGAGAGCTGCCCGGGTTGCAGCGCCGGCATCCCCAAGACGTAACTTTGCAGGTGCAGGAGAGAGCCACCATCACTGAAACTCGACTGATAGATCTCCACACCATCATAGGACATCGGATGATTGACACGAATGATGCCGCTTTCCAGCACCTTACCCGACGGGCTGTAGAGCACCACATCGGAAACGAAATCGCTGGGCATGCCGGTGGAGTAATAACTGACGTGGAAAGAGCGCAGGTGGATGCGAAACGGCAGGGGCTGCACGAGGTAGCCATCGCCGGCCAGTTCGAAGACTGCATCCGCCGTCTGCCCCTCAGGGAGGGTGATGATGCCGCGGTAAGCGGGATTGTGCAGCGGCATCCAGGCCGAACGGGGAATTTCACTGAGTGGCAGGTCGAAGTTCTTGGCCGGCTTGAGGGTGCCCGTCCATTCCGCCCATTTCACCGGAATATCGGCATTGTAGAGGGCCGCGGCACAAATCAGGATGATGGCCAGATGGGTGAGGAAATAGCCCGACCGGTGAAAGCGTCCCTTGCGCGCGGCCACGTAGAATTCACTGCCTTCACGCTCCAGACGCGGGCGGAAACCGCCCCGGCGCAACAGTCCTGCCACGCGACTGGCCATGAGCTCAGCCGAGAGCTCCGCATCGAGCGAGAAGAAATGTTCCTGCGCCCGAATTGCCGCCCGGCGCTGGCGGACCGGCAAGGCACGCATGTCACGCAGCATGCGCGGACCGTTACGCGTCACACAGGTGGCAGTGGACAGGACCAGAAAGGCGACGATACTGGTGTACCACAAGGTCCGATAGACATTGTACAGTCCCAGCTCGCGATAGACCTGAAACCAGAAGCTGCCGAACTGGAGCTGGTAGTTGTCATAAGGCTGTTGTTGGCTGAGTACCGTGCCGATGATGGAGGCGATGGCGAGCAAGACCAACAGGCTTACCGCCAGGCGCATGGAGCCCAAAAACTGCAGCAGCAGGCGTAGTCGCGAAGACTGCACCGCATGAACACTACTCACGGTCTGCAAGACCACCTCCCATTCTGTCGTCTGCCCGCAGTCTAGCGTTTCAGAAGAGAATTGCCAGTAGCCACATGGCACGGCTATGCTCCTAGCATGGAACATACCATGCAAAATCCAAGGCCGGAGAAAGCGCGCACTGCCGGCCTGCAGCAGGCCGAATATCTGCTGAGCGTGACCCGCTTAGGCCAACTCCCCACCGACAGCGGTGCCGAAGTGGCCATGGCCGGGCGCTCCAATGTGGGCAAATCTTCGGTGCTCAATCGGGTCTGCCAGCAGCGCGCCTTAGCCCGGGTCAGCCGCACCCCGGGTCGCACCCAGGCGCTGAATTTCTTCACCCTGGGCAGCCCCGACCAGCGCCTCGTCGATCTCCCGGGCTATGGCTACGCCAAGGTTCCGGAGGCCATGCGCAGCCAATGGGGGGAGCTGCTCAGCCAGTACCTGCGTAGTCGTCAGAGTTTGGTAGGACTGGTTCTGGTGATGGATATTCGCCATCCGCTGATGCCCTTCGACTGCGATCTACTGCGCTTTGCCGCACACTGCCAGCGACCCGTTCACGTCCTTCTCAACAAGGCCGACAAACTGTCGCGCGGAGCAGCAAAGCAGACCCTGCAGCGGGTGCTACGTGCGGGAGAAATGGCAGGGAGTACGGCACAGCTGTTTTCCGCGAAAGAGGGCGAAGGGCTCCCGGAGTTACAGAGCAGACTGACCATTTGGCTGGAAAAAAGTCCCCCGCCGGCGGCGGGGAACAATAATGAGTCCTCAAAGGGAGGAGAGGACTCCCATCCCGGACAGGGAGGTGAAGTCCGGGAAAACTACTCCCCTTAGAACCTAAAGATTGAAGTAAAGTTCAATTTCTCTCGATGCGGCGCAAGGAATCTCTCATGCCATTGAAAGATCATTACATTATCGTTGGTGACACGCCGCTGGCACGCAACAGCTATCGCCAGTTGAAAGATCGCGGGCAGATCGTACGGGTCATTCTGCTACGCCAACCCGACGACACGTATTTTCACGCCGAGGATGTGATCATCGGCGACGCCAGCGACACCGACATCCTCAATCGAGCTGATGCCCAAGGCGCCGCAGCGGTTCTCGCTCTGCGCGCCGACGATTCGGAAAATGCCTTCATCATACTTGCTACGCGCGAGCTACAAGGCTCCGCGAAGACCGTGGCGGCGGTCAATGACAGTAAAAATCTCAAACGGGTGCAACGGGTACAGCCGGATATGATCATCGCCCCCCAGGTCATTGGCGGTGAGGTCCTTGCCATGGCGCTGAACGGCGAAGAGCTCAGCAGTGATGCCATCCTGAAGATGTTTCAAAGCAACAATCGGCACTGAGCTTCAGGAATGGGCATCCGCCCAGCTCTTCCCCCAGCCCATACTCACCTCCAGCGGGACGGCGAGCTGCGCCACCCCTTCCATGCGCGCCCGCAGGGCCTGACTGGCTTCCTGCAAGCGGTCGTCCGGCACCTCCAGAATCAACTCGTCGTGTACCTGCAGGATCATTCGCCCCCGCGACCGGTCTTCCTGTAACCAGGCATCCACGGCGATCATCGCCAGCTTGATCAGATCGGCGGCGCTTCCCTGCAACGGGGCATTGATGGCGGCACGCTCAGCGTAAGCGCGGCGCGCGGGATTGCGCGACTGAATCTCAGGCACATAGAGACGGCGGCCATACAGGGTCTCGACAAAACCCTGCTCCCGCGCCCGTTTGCGGCTTTCTTCCATATACGCCTGGACCCTGGGATAGCGCTCGAAATAGCGCTGCATGTACGCCCGTGCACGGGCCTGATCGACCCCCAACTGCTGCGCCAGGCCAAAGGCCGTCTGCCCGTAGATCAAACCAAAATTGATCGCCTTCGCCGCCCGTCGTCGTTCCGCATCGACCTGCTCCAGCGGGATCTCGAAGACCTCGGCGGCGGTTGCCCGGTGGATGTCCTCACCCGCCGCAAAGGCGGCAAGCAGACCCTCATCGTGAGACAAATGCGCCATCAGACGGAGTTCGATCTGCGAGTAATCGGCACTCAGCAGCAGATGTCCCGGCTCAGCGATGAAGGCGGCGCGGATGCGTCGTCCCTGCTCCGTGCGCACTGGGATGTTCTGCAGATTCGGATCGCTGGAGGAAAGCCGTCCCGTAGCCGCCACCGCCTGGCGATAGTGGGTATGCACGCGCCCGGTACGCGGGTGAATCATCTGCGGTAAGGCATCGGCGTAGGTGTTGCGCAGTTTGGCGAGGCTACGATACTCAAGGATCAGGCCCGGTAGGGGTGAATGGCTGGCCAGTTGCGCGAGGCTGTCCTCATCGGTCGAGGCCTGCCCGCCCCTGGTTTTCTTCTGACTCGGCAACTGCATCTTGTCGAAGAGAATTTCCTGAATCTGCTTGGGGGAAGACAAATTGAAGGACTGCCCCGCCAATTCCTGCGCCTCCCGCTCGACCTGCTGCATAGCCGCGGCCAGCTCGCTACTGAGGGCCTCCAACTGCTGCCGGTCAATCTTCACTCCTGCCCACTCCATGCGCGCCAATACCAGCGCGAGGGGCATTTCGATCTCTGCAAACACCCGCCGCAGACCCTGCACCTTGTCGATCCGCGGCCACAGCAACACATCGAGGCGCAGGCAGACATCGGCGTCCTCCGCGGCGTAGGGCAGGGCCTCACGGATCGGGACCGCGGCGAAACTGCGCTGCTTCTTGCCCTTCCCAGCGACGTCCTCATAGGCGATGTTCTGGTGATGCAGAAAGCGCTCCGCCAGATGATCAAGATCGTGCGGAGCAGTAGAGTCGAGCACATAACTTTCGAGCAGGGTATCGCGCAGCAGGCCCTGTGGCTCTATGCCCTGTTGCCAGAAGATCTGCCAGTCGAACTTGGCATTCTGGGCAATCTTCGCCGCGTCCGATTCCAGCCAGGCGCGCAGTTCTGCGAGGACTTGCCCGCGCAGCAACTGCCGCCCCTCGCGGTGTCCGACAGGCAGATAGGCCGCCTGTATCGTTTCCCCCTCCTGCCAAGCAAGGGAGATCCCTACCAATTCGGCATCATGCGGATTGAGAGAGGTAGTTTCGGTATCGATGGCAACCTGCTGCGCCGCAGTTACCCGTGGCAAGAGATTTCGCAGGGCGTCTTCCGTATCGATCAGCTGGTAACGACTGCGGTCGATGGTATCCCCGGGGAGAGCGGAAGACCCCGCAGGATCCCCTGCCGCTGCCAATTCGTTCTGCAACTCGCGGCGCCAGCTACTGAAGCCCAGACGCTCGGCCAGGGCAAGCAGCGCCGCGGTATTGGCCGGCTGCTGCGGAAGCTCGGCCACGGGGAGCTCCAGGTCACAGCGAATCCTGGCCAAGTCCCGGCTGCGCGGCAGAAAATCACGACTGGCGCGCAGGGCATCACCAATCTTGCCGCCGATTTCATCGGCATGCGCAAGCAGGTTGTCCAAGGTACCATACTGTGCCAACCATTTAGCCACCGTCTTGGGTCCTGCGCCCGGCACGCCCGGGATGTTATCCACCTTGTCGCCCACCAAGGCGAGGTAGTCCACCATCTGCTCCGGCGTGACGCCAAACTTCTCGCGCACTGCCTGCACATCGAGCACGGTATTTTTCATGGTATCGATGATTTTTGTACGAGCATCGAGGAGTTGGGCAAGATCCTTATCGCCGCTGACGATCAGGAGGGGACGATCGGCAGGCGTGGCGCAGGCAAGGGTACCGATGACGTCATCGGCCTCGACGCCCGGCTCGCGAAGTAACGGCAGGCCCATCGCGGTAATCCAGTGCAGCAGCGGATCGATCTGCACCCGCAGTTCCTGTGGCATCGGTGGGCGCTGCGCCTTGTAATCGGAGTAGATCGTATCACGAAAGGTCGGCCCGGCGGCATCGAAAACGACCACGATCTCGCCCTGCGGATACTCGCGCTGCAGGCGTCGCAACATGTTGATCACCCCATAGATAGCGCCGGTGGGCAGACCGTCCGGGGCGCGCAGATCCGGGAGGGCATGAAAGGCGCGATAGAGAAAACTGGAGGCGTCTACCAGGATGCGAGGATTTTTGGTCATGAGCAGGACTTTTCGGCAGCTTTCCCCCATAATACGGAAAATTTGAGTAGCTACGGTAGGCCTGCAATGCGCGCACCCCTGGACACGGAACGTCTTCTTGACGGCGGCGAGAGTCGCCTCACCCGCGAAGCCTGGAAAATCTTTCAGATCATGGCGGAGTTTGTGCGCGGCTACGAAAAGCTCGCCACCGTCGAGCCCTGCGTCAGCATCTTCGGTTCTGCGCGGCTGCCCGAGGAACACCGCTGGTATCAGCAAACCTTGAGCATTGCCGAAAAGCTCTCCAACGCCGGTTTTTCGGTGATCAGTGGCGGTGGTCCGGGGGTCATGGAGGCGGCTAACCGCGGCGCCCATCGCGGCACCGGCTATAGCATCGGGCTCAACATCGAACTACCGCACGAGCAGCACAGTAACCCCTATCAGGACATCTCCCTCTCCTTCGAACATTTTTATTCGCGCAAGGTGATGTTCATGAAGTACGCTGCGGCCTATGTGGTCATGCCCGGCGGCTTTGGTACCCTCGATGAGCTCGCGGAGTGCCTCACCTTGGTACAGACCGGCAAGACCCGACGCATGCCCATCATTCTTTTCGATTCTGGCTTTTGGAATGGATTGATCGACTGGTGGAGGAGCACCATGCTGGCGCATGGCACCATCAACGAGTCCGACTTGGATCTGGTCACCGTACTCGACGATCCAGACTCTGTGGTCGCCGCCATATTCGACCATTATGAAAAACGCGGTTTTGCCCCCTCATCGGCAGAAACCGAAGCTCTGCTCAACCTATAAAGGGGAGGAACCTGGTCATGCCACGCCGTCTCGCAATATTTTTGGGTTTGGGTGCGATCCTCTATGCCGGCACCGCGCTGGCGGATGGCGGACCCGAGAAATACCCTTACCATCTGCCGCGACTGGCACCGCCGAAGAACAGTGTGCCCGAGGCCGAACTGCATGTGCCCAAGGGCTCCAAGATCGAAGAATATAGAGCCGATGGCGAGGTCTACATGGTCAAGGTCATCCCGCCCAAGCCCTTTCCCCCATACTATCTCGTAAACCGCAACGGCCATGGCTTCAGCCGCGTACCCAACACCGATGCGGAAAAAATGGACGTGCCGCAGTGGACCCTGTTTCGCTGGTAAGCGCATGGCTGTCTACACCGAACTCCCCGATGCCGAGTTGGCAAGTTTTCTCGCCGAGTATGAGCTCGGCAGCCTAGAACAGATTGCCGGCATCTGCGCGGGTACCGAAAACAGCAATTTTTTTCTCGATACCCAGGCCGGACGGTTCGTGCTGACCATTTTCGAGCGCCTACCGCGGGAGAACATTCCCTATTACCTGCACGTCACGGAGTGGCTCAGTCAGCAGGGGATTCCCTGCCCGGCCCCAGTGCATTCACGCACTGGCGAAATCCTCGGTACCCTCTGCGGTAAACCGGCCGCCATCGTGCAACGGTTACCTGGCCTGTCCATCGAGGGCCGCGTGCCCAACGAGACGGAGATCGATGCCCTCGGGCAACTGCTCGCCCGCATGCATCTCGCTGGTCGCGGCTTTCCCGAGGAGCATCCAAACCCCGCCGGGCTCGACTGGTGCCTGGAAACCGGCAGACGACTATTCCCCAAGTTGAGTCCTGCCGAAAGAGAGCTGCTCGCAGATGAACGGGAGGCGCAAAAACAGTGGCCACGCGCCAAGCTGCCGGGCGGGGTGATTCATGCCGATCTCTTCCCCGACAACGTCCTCTTTCTGGGCCATGAGATCACCGGCACCATCGACTATTACTACGCCGGTGACGATGCCTGGCTCTACGATCTCGCCATCGTGGCGAATGCCTGGTGTTCCTTTCCCGATGGCAGTCTCGACAAAAACCTTGCCGCCATCCTCTGGCAAGCCTACGCAAGCGTGCGCCCTTTCGAGCGGCGCGAGCACGGCCTGTGGTTCCCCTACATGCGCGCTGCCGCCTTGCGCTTTTGGCTGCTGCGGCTGGAGGCCAAGCATTTTCCCCGCGGCGGCCAACTCACCGAGCTACGCGACCCGGAGGAATACCGTCGCATCCTGGAGCGGCGGCGGGAGTTTTGTTGATCGCCCGCCGGCTCAAGGCTTCGGTCGCGACCAAAAGCCCGCCAGCCAGAGGGCGACGCCAAAGAAAAGTCCCTCGCCCGCAGGCAAAGCCCAGTCCCAGGGATGGCCGCCCATGGCAATGGAAACAAAGAGCGCCAGCGCAGCGATCATCAAAAGGATGCCAGCCCGCTCTACCCAGCGGCTGAAAACTTCGCGATCGATCCCCTGTATCCACTCCCAGAGGCCCAGACGCGTCAGAATCCGACGCGTTTCCGCCGGAAACCACAGTGCCCATACGATGCCCAGCACAAACAAGGTGTTCAATATGTAGAGTACGATCATCCGACGCTCCCCCATCTTTGGTATCATCATACTTTTTCGTCCCTTTATGGGAAAGCCTGAAAATCGCGATATACTCGCCATGATCCATCTGGGAGGAAAGATGTCGGACGGTCCCCGCGAGAATCCTTGGCCACGCGAGGCACGCTGGCTGCACGCCGGTATCGCTTTTGGTGTCACCTGGCAGCTGTTCAGCTCGCTGTGGATGACGCCGGATTTTCAGCATGCCGACTATGGCAGCATCCCCCAGCTACTCTTCAGTACCCACGCCTGGATCGGCCTGACGACGGCGCTTTTTCTACTCTGGGAATGGCTGTGGGTTTTCACCACCCCCGCCATCCGCGCCCAGCTCTTTCCCCTGCGTGGACCCTGGCGACCCGTATGGGAGGACCTGTTCGCTTTGCTACGCGGCCAGCTGCGGCCCATCGGCCCAAAACCAGGCCTCGCTGCCGCAGTGCATGGCCTAGGGCTATTACTGGTCACCTGGATGGCCCTGACCGGTACCGCCATTTTCTTTTTTCTACCCCAGGGTGGCACCCCTCCTGGCGCGATCCTGTATGCCCTCCTTCCCCTGCACAAGGCGCTCTCCAATCTCGTCTGGGCCTACTGGATTGCTCATGTCGCCTTTACCCTGCTGCACGCGCTGCGCCGGGAAGGTATCTGGAACATCTTCCGTCTGTTCTCACCCTAAGCCATGGCCGCGGAAAAGACGACGAGGTCTACAGCCACTCATCGGAGAAAATATCCCCGGTCTGCGCTCCTCTTGGTAACTTCCCCTCCGCAGCCACATGGCCGCTAGGCCCCGGCGCTGCTGCCTACCCCCTCGACGATTGGTGCAGCAGAGACAATCTGGTCCGTCCTAGCCGCATTGCGGTATAGTCGCGCCTGACGAGGAGGTCTGTGATGAGTGAAAAAATGTGGGGGGGGCGGTTCACCGCCGGTACTGATGCCCTGGTGGAACGCTTTACCTCTTCCATTGCCGTGGACCGGCGCCTCTACGCGGAGGATATTCGCGGCTCAACGGCGCACGCGCGGATGTTGGGGCGAGTGGGCGTCTTGACGGCGGCTGAGGTGGAGGCGATCTGTAGCGGGCTGCAGAAGATCGCCCAAGAGATTGCCGACGGACAATTCGCCTATTCGGACAGCCTCGAAGATATCCATATGCACATCGAGAGCCGCCTGATTGCGCTCATCGGCGACACCGGCAAAAAGCTGCATACCGGTCGCTCACGCAATGATCAGGTGGCCACGGACATGCGCCTGTATACCCGCGGCGCCATAGACCATCTGCTCGCGCTCTTGCACGAATTGCAGGCCGTCTTCATTGACCTGGCCGAGCGCGAGGCAGATACCATCCTGCCTGGCCTCACCCATTTGCAAGTCGCCCAACCGGTCACCTTCGGGCATCACTGTATGGCCTACGTGGAGATGTTCCGCCGGGATGCGGAGCGCCTGCGCGATGCTCGCAAGCGGGTCAATGTGCTGCCTCTCGGCGCCGCGGCCTTGGCTGGGACCACCTTCCCCATCGACCGCTGGGATGTGGCGCGCGAGCTCGGCTTCGATCACGTCGCCGAAAACAGCCTCGATGCCGTTTCCGACCGTGATTTTCTGCTCGAAACCCTGGCTGCCCTTTCCATCATTGCCGTGCACCTGTCACGCCTGGCGGAAGAACTCATCTTCTGGATGTCGGCGGCACTCGCCTTCATCGACCTGCCCGATGCCTTCTGTACCGGCTCGAGCATCATGCCGCAAAAGAAAAATCCCGATGTTGCCGAGCTCATTCGCGGCAAGAGTGGCAAGGTCATGGGGCAACTCACGGCCTTGCTCATCCTCATGAAAGGACAAGCCCTTGCCTACAACCGCGACAATCAAGAAGACAAGGGCATCTTCTTCACCGCCCTGGATGAGGTCGAAGCGAGTCTCCAGCTCCTGATTCGCATGCTGCCCGGCTTGCAGACCCGGCCGGCGCGGATGCGTGCCGAGGCGGAAAAGGGCTTTGCTACCGCCACCGACCTGGCCGACTACCTGGTGCGCAAAGGGGTGCCCTTCCGCGACGCCCATGCGGTGGTCGGCCGCGCCGTGCGTCTGGCACAGGAGCGTGGCATCGGCCTGGAAGCCCTGCCCCTGGCCGAACTACGGGCCCTGTCCCCAGCGATTGCCGCCGACGTCTTCCAGGTACTCACCCTGGAAGGATCCGTGGCTGCCCGCAATCACCTCGGCGGCACCGCGCCGGAACAGGTGCGTGCCGCCATCGCCCGCGCCAGACAGCGGCTGGCGGGAGAAAGCGCATGATGCCGATGCGCCCCTGGATCCTGGTGCTGTTGCTCGGCAGTCTCGCCCTTGCCGGTTGCGGGCGCAAGACGCCGCTCACCCTTCCCAAAACCCCCACCCCCGTCAGCGCCCCGACGAGCAGCCACTGATGCATCCTTTTCATTATCAAAACGGGCAACTGTACGTGGATGACTGTCCGCTGAGCGAAATCGTCGCGCGCTATGGCACGCCCTGCTATGTCTACTCCGAACTACATCTGCGCGAACGCTACCACGCCTTCGCGCATGCACTGGGCGTGCAGACCCTGACCTGCTACGCCGTCAAGGCCAACAGTAACCTGCATCTGTTGCGTCTACTGGCACAATGGGGTGCGGGTTTCGACATCGTCTCCGGTGGTGAGCTGGCGCGGGTGCTGCGGGCTGGCGGCGATCCGCAAAAGATCGTCTTTTCCGGGGTGGGGAAGAGTCGCGAAGAGATCCGCGCGGCCCTGGAGGCAGGGATCTTTTGCCTGAATGTGGAATCTGCCGCCGAACTCGAGCGCATTGCCGAAGTGGCGGCCGAGATGGGCCAGCGCGCGCCGGTTGCGTTGCGCGTCAATCCGGATGTCGATCCCGGCACCCACCAATATATCGCCACGGGCCTGAAGGAAAGCAAGTTCGGCATCCCCATCACCGCTGCCGAAGCGCTGTATCTCCGCGCGGGAGACTGGCCGAGCATCCATTTCCTCGGTGTCGCGGCGCACATCGGCTCCCAGCTCATCGACCTGCAACCCCTGGCTGCTGCCGCCCGGCGCCTGCGCGATCTGTACGAACGCCTACGCAGCCAGGGTATCGAGCTGGCGCATATCGATTTGGGCGGGGGAGTCGGCATCCGTTACCACGACGAAGTGCCCCCCAGTCCAGCCGACTATGCCGCCGTGCTCGATGCGGCCCTCGCCGGCCTGGATGTCCGCCGAGTGGTGGAACTGGGACGCGCCCTGGTCGGCAATGCCGGGGCACTGCTGAGTACCGTCGAATATTGGAAAGAGAATGAGGGCAAGCAGTTCTGCGTGGTCGATGCGGCCATGAACGACCTGTTGCGCCCCAGCCTCTATGGTGCCTGGCACGAAATCCTGCCGCTGCGACAAAGCAATGCACCGCTGCGGGAATGCGATGTGGTGGGGCCGGTCTGTGAGAGCGGTGATTTCTTTGCCAAAAGTCGTTCACTCCCTGCCGTCCCCGCCGGAGAGAGCTTGGCCATCCTCGGTGCTGGCGCCTACGGCTTCGCCATGAGCAGCCAGTACAACAGCCGCCCACGCGCTCCGGAGGTCTTGGTGAATGGAGCGGAAACCCGTTGCATTCGTCGCCGCGAAACCCTTGCCGACCTCCTCGGCCCGGAACAGGACTGCCTCCTCGGCTGAGCGCTGCCGCCTTTGGGCAGCCCGGTACCGGCCTGCGCCCAGTCTGCAGCAGACTGGGCGCGTAGCTCGGGCAGTCAGCAGGGCGTCCAGCTACTTGCGATCGCTCAGCTACTGGACAACCACGTCCACTAGATTCGCAGTATCCGCCAGAACACCTGCTCGCCCGCCCGCAATGGTACGATCGTCTCCTCTCCGGAATGCATACTCTCCGGCACCGTCCAGGTCTCGCGCCGCAACGCTGTCTGATCATGGTTGCAGGGCAGTCCGTAGAAGGCAGGACCATGACGGCTGGCAAACCCCTCCAGCCGATCCAGGGCATTGGCCTGTGCGAAGACCTCGGCATAGAGCTCGATAGCAGCATGCGCGGTGTAGATACCCGCACAACCACAGGCCGACTCCTTGGCCGAGCGCGGATGCGGGGCGCTGTCGGTGCCCAGGAAAAACTGCGGACTACCGCTGATGGCGGCAGCCAACAGGGCCTGCCGGTGCTGCTCCCGTTTGAGAACGGGCAGACAGTAATGATGGGGACGAATACCGCCCTGGAACAGGGCGTTGCGATTCAGCAGCAAATGGTGCGCGGTGATGGTGGCGGCAGTGCGTGGACCCGCAGCTTGCACAAAATCCACCGCAGCGCGGGTCGTGACATGCTCCAGCACCATGCGCAGTCCCGGAAAATCGCGGCGCAGGGACAGCAGATGGCGATCGATGAACGCCGCCTCCCGATCGAAGACATCGACTGCCGGGTCCGTCACCTCGCCATGCATCAGCAAAGGCAGATCCAACTCCTCCATCGCGGCAAGGACGGCATTCACCCGGCGTAGGTCGCGCACGCCATTTTCCGAATTTGTCGTGGCGCCGGCGGGGTAATATTTGACCGCGTGCACGATACCGCTTGCCTTTGCCGCCCGTATCTCCTCGACTGTAGTCGCCTCCGTCAGATAGAGGGTCATCAGCGGCGTGAAGGCCATCCCCTCCGGCAAGGCTGCCAGGATCCGCTGGCGATAGGCTTGGGCGGCAGCAACCGTGGTGACCGGGGCTTTCAGGTTGGGCATGACGATGGCGCGGCCAAAGCGCGCGGCAGTGTCTGGCAAGACAGTCCGCAGCATGATCCCATCCCGTAGATGCAGATGCCAGTCATCCGGCCGCAGGATGCGGATTTCCTCTATTTCTGTCGATTTCATCCCGGCAATCTCCCTCTACGCTGCAGCCCACCAAGAGTAGCATTGGTCGTCATGCTCGCCTATGCGCAGTTTGTGTCCAACGCCTAGGGCACACGGTGGCCCGCTCCATAGTGAGGTCGCCTGGGGGATCGACCCGGCAACCGTCACCTCCGCTGAGCGCAGCGAGTATCTTCGCGTTACGCCGCAAAGCATTCGCTCAGCCGCCGCCTTCGCTCCATATCTCGGCTTGGGCACGGCTGACCGCTGGCGTTTGTACCCGGCAGAAATCCTTTTCGCCCAAGGGCATGGGTACCTTGAAGAAGGCTCCGGCCTCCAGGGCCTGAGGGCTTGCCAACTGATTGATTTGCATCAGATAGCGGCTGGTACTGTGGTAGCGCAGGGCGAGCTCGTGCAGGTCGGAGCCGGCGGGTACGCGAATCTCCAGAAATTTGCCACCAGTATTGCAGCGCGGCGGCACATCCAGGGTGCGTAGGGCACGGCGCATGGTATAGCGAAAGACCGGTGCCGCCTCGATGCCGCCGAAGTTCCAGGCGAAGTGGCTGCCCCGCAGATTGACCGCCATGACCAAATCGGGACGCGGGCCCGGCGCAAAGCCGACAAAGGTGGCATTGGTGCGATGATGATAAAAACCGTCCTCGCCATTGGCCATATTAGCGGTGCCGGTTTTGCCGCCCACGGCATAGCCGGGGATGGCGGCGAGGATCCCCGTGCCCCCGGGGCGGGCGACGGACTGCAGCCAGCGACGCAAGTCGTCGGCGACCCAGGCCGGCATCACCCGATGGCGATGCACGCCAGCCCCGGCAAAGAGGGTCGGGCGTACATACCAGCCGCCATTGGCAATACTCGCGTAAGCGGCGGCCAATTGCAGCGTCGTCACCGAAACCCCATAGCCGATCGAGATGGTGGCATGACGAGCAATACCCCAGCTCTGCCAGGGCGGCAGCACCCCCGCCGTTTCTCCAGGCAGGCCAAGAGGCGGAATGCTACCGAAACCAACGGCACGATACATGTCGTACAGCGTCCGCTCGGGGGTCAGTAGGGCAATCTTTGCCGTGCCGATGCAACTCGAGTACTTGAGGATGTGTTCGATATTCAGAATATGATGGGGAACATCGTCGCGGATGGGGTAGCCGCCCACCCAGAGGGGGTGGAAGACGTGGAATTTTTGGTTGGGGGCAACGCTGTGGCTGGCGAGGGCGGCAGCGATGGCAAAGGGCTTCATTACCGACCCGGGCTCAAAGGCCTGATGCACGGCGTTATTGACGTAATCGGCCGGGGAGCGGCAGGCGCCGGGCTGATTGGGGTTGCAACTGGGGGCGCTGACCATGGCCAGGATGGCGCCGGTATGCACATTCATCAGCACCGCCGAGCCATTCTCCGCGTGAAAGTGACGCAGGGAACGCAGCAGCGCCATATAGGCCCAGTACTGCATTTGCGGGTTGATGGTCAGATGAATGGCGCGCCCCGGGTGGGAAAGCCGCGCCACCTTCAGCACCTGCACGATCTGCCCGTGGCCATCGAACAAGGCTTCCTCGGAGCCCGGGTGGGCGGCCAGCCACTGGTTGTAGCTCAGCTCCATGCCCGTCGCCCCCTGATGCGCCTGATCTACCAATCCGATCAGCGGCGTCGTTGCCGCACCCAGAGGAAAGTAGCTGCGGGAACTCGGTAGCACCCCAACCCCGGGGATCCCCGTAGCGCGCACCGCTTGGCCCACGCTCGGTGGTCGTTGCCGCGCCAAGTAGGCGAAGTCGGCGCCACCGCTGGCCAGACGCTGACCGAGTTCGGTCACCGAAATACCCAAAACCTTGGCCAGTTGCGGCCACTGGTCCTGATGTTTCCCCAGCACCTTGGGATCTCCCCAGATGGTGCTGGCCGCCGTGTTGACCGCGAGCGGTAGGCCGTTGTCGCCAAAGATCACCCCGCGCTGGGCGGGCAGACGCTGGTCATGCAGATAACGCATCTGTCCCTGCACGCGGAGATGTCGGGCCTGCAGGTACTGTACCTGAATATCGCGGCCGAGCACCGCTAGAAAGCCGATGACAAAGACCCCCGCAAGCCAGACCGGCCGCGAGCGAGGCAGTGGACGAAAGGGTCGAGAGGGCGAGCTCATTCTCCGCCAGTCGCGGCACGATAGACGAAATCGACGCGCTGGTTTTTATGCCAGCAAGCAGCGGTGTTCTGATTGCAAAGGAGATTATCCTTGCCGAAGGAAACGGTACTGATGCGACTGGCGGGGACACCATCCGCCTCCAGCAATTCCTTGATGGCATGGGCACGCCACTCACCGAGGGCGAGGTTATATTCCTGGGTTCCTGGCTGTGAGCAGTTCCCCTCCAGGCGCACATGCAGGTTCGGGAAGCGCAGCAAAAAGCGCGCGTTCTCGTTAGTGATGTGGCGAGCATGCGCGCTGACCTGAAAGCTATTCTGGGCGAAATGCACGCGCAAATGACGGGGCAAGGCCGCGAGTTCGGCATTGGAAAGATTTTCGTTTTGGCCGCCAAGAGGACCGTAATTGAGGTTTTTCTCCCTCTCCTCGGCCTGATTCAGTGCCTGCGTACTGGCACTTGGACTGGAAACCGCACTACTTGGGGCCATCTGCGCAGGCGTGGTAGGAGAAACCTTCTGCGCACAGGCACTGAGCAAGGCACTGGCGGCAAGGAAGAAGAGGGGCTGGCGCAGAGCGCGCAGGGCAAAGACAAGTGAGAGTCGTTGCGGCATGGTGGATATCCTTCTGTTTCGCGGTATATCCCTCTGACCAGCGAGGCTCTCTACAGTTCGCTCCGGCCCTCACTTTCTCTCCATCGGGCGCGCCCCCGCCCGGCGTTCGGATCGCCACGACCGAGAGGAGCCAAACCTCATCCCCCGTGCTGGAGGCGCAGGAGCGTACCGAGAAGACCCAAGCCGAAGAGGGCGAGCACCGCCAACCAGCCCCAAGGCCAGACGCTGGCGCGCAAAGCGGCTTTCATCCTCCCTTTCTTGATGACAAGGCTGAACAACAGAACCAACAGCCAGGAGACCAGCAGTCGCCCTAAGAGATTTCCCAGCATGTATCCAGACATTTTCTCCTCCCCTATCGCAGCTTACACCGCCTAGTAAATATTAACTATAAAAATCAATCTGTTGCGGTTTTTTGCGAAGGCACTATACTGCCACAAAACAAAGAAGGAAGGGAGCGACATGGAAAATTTTTCCCCACCGGGAAAACGCGGGAGCATTGCGGTTGGCCTCCTCTTGCGTATGGTGTTGTGGCTAGCAGGGATCTACTTCCCCCTGACTGCCTCGTCTGCCAGTGCCATTTTTACCCAGACAGGCTTGCCGGAGCTGTTGCAGCAAAGCTATGTCTATGCCAACACGCTCCCCGCCATAGAGAGCGGACCGCGCAACCGGCCGGCACTCATAGTGTTCTTTGACCCCGTCTGCCCACTTGGGGCCAAAGAATGGCAAGCCCTGCAAGCCTACCGCGAGCAGTTGCACATCCGCTGGGTGCCGGTGGGTGCCATCGATCCACATAGCGAAGCCCTGAGTGCCCTAATCCTGAGCGATGAGCATCCCGTCCTCGCTCTGGCGCATAACGAGGCGCGGCTGCTGCAGTCACCCGCAAGTCCACGCGCGGCCACCCCGGCACCGACCCTGTACGCGCTGAGTCTGGTGCGGAACAACACCCACTACTGGCAACGAAACTTTGGCGTACTTCCCTTGTTGCTCTATCCCAGTCAGACGGGCATCCACGCGCTGTACGGGCGAGCAAGCGCCGCAGAACTGCAACAGATCGCACAAACCGTGCTGGCCTTTGGGCAGCGCAAGGCCAGGCCCCAAAACACAGAGGAGGAGCGTTGATGTTGGAACGTTTGCGACAGTATCGAGTATGTATTAGCTGGCTGCTGCTGGTTTCCCTCTTTTGGGCATTCCTGCCCCAGGCGCGCGCCGATTGGCAGCAGTACATTGTGCCGGCCAATGGGGGTAATGGCCCGACCAGCCATGCCAATGTCAACCGTGCCAATGCCAACTATGCCAATACCCAATATTTTGTCTGGGTTCCCCCACCCTCGCCGGTGCAAGCGGCAACGGGAGAGAATGGCAAGCTCGAAGCCTGCGTTGCCCCTACCAACCATGCTGCGGTGGCGCAACGGGACGACCTCACCTGCATCAAAAAACGCCTTGAAGAAATCAAGGAAGGCAAGCTCGCGCCCCTCTCTGAAACGCTGCAAAAGCTTCCCAGTGCGGGAGCTGGATTTATGGTGGGCTTTTACAAGGGAGCCAAGGAAGAGCTCGAGGGCTCGTACGAGTTCTTCAAGACCCTTTTTACCAATCCCTCGGAAATTGGCGCCAGTCTCCAGGCAGTTGCCCACAACCCACAGCTGCTGCTCGAGGCGCTGAAACAGGCAGGTGAAAACGGTCTGCGGGCTGTCGTAGCCTATATCTGCGAGCCCAGCTACGCCAACAGCGAAGTCGTCGGTAACTTGCTCGGGCACGCTGTTGTCATGGTTCTAGGGGCTAAGGGCACCAACGCGCTGGCCAAAGCCATAGCCGAGAGCAACGCCGCTGCCAAAGCCGCCGGTGTTGCCGAACTGGGGGCGATTGGTAAGTTTCACGTCCTCACGGATGTCCATCGCGGGCTCCATGAGGCGTGGGACGCATTCAAGAAGACCGGCGAGCTGCGACTCATCGCCTATGATGGCAAATTTCTGCAGGTGGTGGAAAAAGACCTAACAGGGAAGGAGAATGCCCAATTGGTGCTTCGGATAAAGGGGCGCAAGGATATGCTCATGCAGGACTCGGAGGCTGTTGCCAAAAAGATGGCGCTAGATATCGCCGGAGCAAAAGAATTGCCCGAGCCAGTTCTAATGGGTAACAAAACAACAGGTATCCCCGGAGAGCAGGCAGTGCTATACAAGATCCCCACAAAAGACGGATACATGGTACTACGAAACCTTGCAAAATCTGAGAAGGAGTCTGGTCCCGTATGGACGATTGATATTCCCAAAGGTATGCGGATAGGGGAGGGACTTAAAGAAATCAAGATTGAGCGTGTTCCGCAAGGAGATAAATTTTTATGAGGATAGATGAATTTCTTGCAAAGAATCCATACGAAAAAAGTTGGGAGGAGTTTTGTGCTTCGCACTTTGCTGATGATATGTACCATGTGTGGGAGTCACTTACTTATGTACCGATGAGTGATGAAGAGCGCTTGGAATTGTGTATTGCGATGATGGAGCGCTTTTTGCTGGAGAAGCGCCTCGTTTTTGCCGAGCCAGATATCGAGGAGTGGGGGTGGCACCGTTATGAGGATGGTTTGTATCACATCTGGTGCGCGGATGTTCCAACGATTCTGAACTACCTACGTGGCTACCTCCCGCCACTTTCTTATCCATATTTTGCCGAGGATATGGAAACATACGGTTCTTTTCCAATGACTGCTTGGCTTGGCTGGGGGCGCGAGAAGCTATCTTGGAAGGATTATGACGATAGGACTCCGATGAGTCTTTGGACTGACGGGCTTTGTATCGCCTGGCCTACGGAGTGGATATGGACACACTTGGACACCTCACCCGGCCCCGTATGGACGCCGACTTTTTTGCGCTCCGATCGAGGGTAACGGTGTTGGCGCAGCCCAGCTTCTACCGAGTGAAAGTGGTCGTATATGGAAAGCTCCCTGATCCACCTGTTTGGAGCCGGACTCCAGAGCTTCTGACTTCAGGAGGCGAATGAAATACGGTTGCTGCATCCATTCTGGCGCCGCGATTGCGGACACTCGGCCCCGCCTTCCGATTACCACGACAAGCAAGCGAGAGGAGAAGTACCCATGACCATTGACGAATTTCTGGAAAAGCATCCCACCAAAAAAAGCTGGAAAGCCTTTTATGAGGTACATTGGGGCAAGCATGTCCACGAGCTGTGGAAGTCCCTTGCTGATGTAGAGATGAGCCTAGAGGAACGTTTTGAGCTCTTTGTTTCGCTGATGGAGCGCTTGCTGCATGAAAAGCGTCTGGTGTTACCTACCCCTGATAGTAAGCAACGCGATTGGGTGCGGCACGAAGACGGCCTGTACCACGTTTGGTGTGCGAACGTTCCCGTCCTTCTGCAGTATCTGCGCGCTGATCTTCCGTCGCCCTCTCACCCGCATTTTTCCGAAGACATAGAAAACCCCGGATCTTTCCCCAGCACCGCTTGGATTGGACGCGGACATTCCACCTCCACCGCCGGCGTGGACGAGTACGAAACGCCCATGAGTCTGTGGACCGACGGGCACTGCATTGCCCAACCCCTTGACTGGAAATGGGCGCACCTCGAGGAGGTTCCCGGAACTGCCGCAGTGCGGCGAGAAAATCAAATCCCGAGGTAGTTGATGGCAGACGCTGCGGCCTACAAGAGCATCGCGGTACCGACAGGATGGCAGTGTGGCTGCACCATCAGGCCGGAGTCAGCAAAGACCACAGACCCGTATGAACGATTGATATTCCCTACGACATGCGCCTACACAAGGATTTCAAAGAGATCAAGATGGAACGTATTCCCCTGGGGGAGAATCTACCATGACAACCGATGAGTATTTTGAAAAAGACATGGTTATTAAAAGTTGGGAAGACCTTTTGGATGCGTGTTTTGATGGTGCTCTGCATCACCTTTGGCGATCTCTCACGGATGTCGAGATGACCGACGTAGAACGTCTGGAGCTATTTATTGCAATTGTCGAACGTTTGTTGCGGGAGAAACACCTAGTGTTTGCCAAGCCGGATCCATGCCTGGAATACGATGAGTGGCACACCTACGAAGACGGCTTTCTGCACGTGTGGTGTGCCGATACCCCGTTGATTGTGAGGTATTTGCGCGAGTATATTCCGCCGCTATCACATCCCAATTTTCGAATGGAAATGATAAGTTATGGCACCTGTCCACCATCCGCGTGGCTTGGCAGAGGAAAAACCATTTCATCTGGCGGAATAGAGAATTATGAGGCACCCATGAGTTTGTGGACCGACGGGCACTGCATTGCTAATCCAGAGGAGTGGGTATGGGTGCATTTGGACGAGTTTCCTGATCTGCCTCGCTGGAGTAAAAGGTATCGCATCCAAAGCGTTTGACAAATGAAAGATTTTTTCGGTTATCTTTTCCTTATGGAGTGGGGCGATTATGAACATTGATGAGTTTTTTGAGAAAACCAAAAATTTCGTTAATTGGGAACATTTTTGCAGTTCTCACTCCGGTGACGATTTGCACTACCTGTGGGAGTCTGTCAATTGTGCTCCGATGTCCCATGAAGAGCGGCGGGAAACCTTCATCGCCATCGTACAGAAACTGACGGAGGAAAACCGTTTGGTATTTTTGTTTCCAAAGAACAGCGGCGATCGATGTCGATTGCGACCGATGAGGGTGACATTGCTGGCCCTGGAGGGTGGACTTGGGGACACGTTGCAGAACTTCCTCCTCCGCCTGATTGGAGCTGGCTTCCAGATCCCTCTCTCGATTATAAATGTCATACCAGAAGGTATCCGTATAGAATCAGGCATTCCAAGAGGTCCTGATAAAGAGAACGCCGCATGAAGATGAGGAAGGATGATGCCATTGCTGAAACCACCGAAAAATAGCGTATAGTACCTCATGCGACTGGAAACACGAGGGAGAGGACAATGACTGAGGAAAGAAAAGGGCTCCTCGACACATTGAGTGGGTAAGGCGGTATGATTGCTTTATGGGAAGGGCAGCGAGCTGAGGATAAGGATGGACCAAGGTAATCAACTGTTCACTCTGGCGTTGGGGTTGGTTCCGCCGTGGATGGTGGACGATGTGCGGTTCACGGTGGAGGAAAAGCGCCTGGACCTGCATGTGAACTTCCCAAGGGGTAGTCAGTTTCCCTGTCCGGTCTGCGGCCAGGACTGCCCGGTCTATGACACCCAGGAGAAGGTCTGGCGTCACCTCGACTTCTTCCAGCATGCGGCTTATCTCCATGCCCGCGTACCACGGGTCCATTGCCCGGAACACGGCGTGCATTTGGTATCCGTCCCTTGGGCGCGGGAAGGCTCGGGATTCACGCTGCTCTTTGAGGCTCTAGTCATGGCCATGGTCCGGGAGATGCCCGTGTTGACGGTCTCCCGCCTAGTGCGGGAGACGGACCAGCGACTCTGGCGGGTGCTCGATCATTACGTCGCCAAGGCCCGCGAGGCCGCGGACATGTCAGAGGTCCATTCCGTCGGTATCGATGAGACGAGCAGCCGGCGCGGCCATGATTACATCACCCTGTTTGTGGACCTCGTGGCGAAGCGCCTGCTGTTTGCCACACCCGGCAAGGATGCCGAGACTTTTGCGCAGTTCGCCGAAGATCTGCAGGCCCATGGCGGCAGCGCCGAGGCCATTACGGAGGTCAGCATGGACCTCTCGCCAGCCTTCCAAAAAGGGGCCGCAGAACACCTGCCCAACGCCCAGGTCACCTTCGATCGCTTTCACCTCATGAAGCTCGTCAATGAGGCCGTAGATGCCGTACGCAAGGGGGAAGCCCTCTCCCAACCAGACCTGAAAAAGAGCCGCTGGCTTTGGCTCAAGAACCCGGGAAAGCTCTCCGCCAAGCAAAGCGCCAGGCTCCGGGAGATCCTCAAGAACCAGAACCTCAAGACAGCACAGGCTTATCAGCTTCGCCTGACCTTCCAAGAAATCTTCACCGTCCAGAATCGCCACCAGGGCGCCACCCTGCTCAAGGCCTGGGTGGAAAACGTCAAGGACAGCGGATTACCGCCAATGGTCAAGGTCGCCTACACCGTCATGAATCACTGGGATGGTGTGCTCCGCTGGTTCGAGAGCCAGATCACCAACGGGATTCTGGAAGGCTTCAATAGCCTCCTCCAGTCCGCCAAGGCAAAAGCCCGTGGCTACCGTACCCACAAGAACTTTATCAACATGGCCTACCTGATCCTCGGTAAACTGGATCTCAGGCTACCCACATGAAACATCGAAGAACCATCAAAAGTATCACTTAGACTGCGGGCCAATAAGGTTAAATTGTGCCGATGCAAAAACCTTATCGCGGTTATTGAAGAGCCAAATGATATTAGAAATGCCGGAGCAGTGATTAGAAATGTAAACGCTCTCGGCGTGGAAAAAGCATATATCGTTTCCAAAGCTACGATGGTGGCGCGCGATTGGGAGAGTATACAAAATATAAAAAACTTGCGGTTTGGTTTGGCAACGAAAGTCGTGGAATTAGCGAGTTGGCCGTAGAGAATAGTGTGTTCTGCGTGAATATACCTATGTGCGGTATCATCGAAAGCCTAAATTTAGCTACTTCGTCCGGGATAGTGCTTTACGAAATCACTAGGCAGAGAAGGTTGTATCAGGATCGTATTCGAGCGGGCGGCTAACGGCCTGATTACAGTCCTCGCAACAGCGAGAGCGTCACGCGTTCAAGGCAGCGAACAGATCGTGGGCGTCGGATGCCTCGATCTGCGCCGGCACCCGGTCACCGGGTCGGCGTCCCTGGGCATTGCGGACATAGACCACGCCGTCAATCTCCGGTGCCTCGCTGGCACTGCGCGCCTGGGCACGGCCGCGATCGTCGACGTGGTCTAGCAATAGCTCCCGCTCCCGCCCCACCCAGCGTTGCAGACGGGCGCGGCTGATCTCTTCCTGCACCGCCATGAAGCGCGCTCTGCGCTCTTGCTTGATGGGCTCGGGTACGGCGCCGGGAAGGGCATTGGCGGGGGCGCCTTCCACCGGCGAATAGGCAAAGCAGCCCACGCGATCGAGCTCGGCGGCGCGAATAAAGTCCAAGAGCTCGGTAAACTCCGCCTCGGTCTCGCCCGGAAAACCGACGATGAAAGTACTGCGCAGGATGAGCTCCGGCACTTCCCGTCGCCATTGCGCGATGCGCTCGAGGGTACGCTCTGCCGCCGCCGGGCGACGCATGGCACGGAGGATGCGCGGACTGCCATGCTGCAAGGGCACGTCGAGGTAGGGCAGGATCTTGCCCGCCGCCATCAGGGGCAGCAACTCGTCGACGTGGGGATAGGGATAGACATAGTGCAGGCGCACCCAGACCCCGAGTTCCCCGAGGGCAGCGCAGAGATCGGTGATGCGGGTCTTGAGGGGACGACCATGATGGAAGGCGCTGCGGTATTTGCGGTCCACCCCATAGGCACCGGTATCCTGGGAGATGACGAGGAGCTCCTGCACCCCCTCTGCCACCAGCGCCTCGGCCTCGCGCAGGATCTCGCCGGGGTCGCGGCTGACGAGCTTGCCGCGCATGCTGGGGATGATGCAGAAGCTGCAGGACTGATTGCAGCCTTCGGAAATCTTCAGATACGCATAGTGGTCTGGGGTGAGGCGCAAGCCCTGGGGCGGAACCAGATCGGTGAAAGGGTCGTGCTGCGGCGGTAGGACCTGATGGATGGCCTCGAGCACCGCGCCGTTTTCCTGGGGTCCGGTTACCGCAAGAACCTGGGGATGGGCACGGCGCACGAAATCGCCCTGCTCTTTGGCTCCCAGGCAACCGGTGACCACCACCTGCCCATTTTCCGCCAAGGCCTCGCCGATGGCCTCCAGAGACTCCTCGACGGCGGCATCGATGAAGCCGCAGGTATTCACCACCACCAGATCGGCACCGGCATAATCCCTCACCAGGGCATAGCCTTCCGCCCGCAGTCGGGTAAGGATGCGCTCGCTATCCACCGTCGCCTTCGGGCAACCCAGGCTGACAAAGCCGACCTTGGGGATCTTGGGGTCGTTCAAAAGGTGTTGCTCACGCTGGCCACGCCAGGGACCGCGCCGACGATCTTCTCTACTACCTGCTGCAGGTCGATGACGGCATTGGGACAGCCGGCGCAGGCGCCTTTCATACGCACCCGCACGTCGCGCTCGACGATCTCCACCAGCTCGATGTCGCCACCGTCGCGGTTGAGGATGCGCCGCACCGCCGCGACCGCCTCTTCTACCTGAGCCGGCTCGGGCAGGGGATCGTCGGGACCGAAACTGCGCTTGCGCCCGATCAGGCGCTGGGCCATGGCCTGGGCGTGGGCGATCTTCGCCGCCGCGACGGGGTCGGTCTCCTCGAGGATATCGAGCTCCTCTTCGGTGTAGAAACGGACGGGGGTTCTTTCCATATCGCTCATCGGCTCAATATAACATGCGCCCGCCATCGACGACGATGTTCTGCCCGGTCACGTAGCCCGCATCGAAGAGCAGCCAAGCCACCGCCCGGGCGATATCGGCAGGTTCTCCCTCGCGCTTCAGGGCAGTACGGGCCAGGAGTCCGGCGCGGTCGCCATCCGGCGGATCCTGTCCCTCGGCCCAGAGCACCACACCGGGGGAAACGCTGTTGACCCGCAGCTCCGGCCCGAGCTCCTTGGCCAGCGCACGGGTCAACGCCAACAGAGCGGCCTTGCTGACGCTGTAGGGAAGATAGCCGCGTAGGGGGATCTCAGCATGCACATCGCCAATGTTGACGATGGACCCGGCTTGCACGCGCAGCAAGGGCCACGCGGCCCGACTCAAGAACAGCGGGGCACGAACATGGATCGCCTCCATCTTCTGCCAATCCTCCAGACTCAGCTCGGAGAAGGGCGCCGGGCGATACAGAGAGGCATTGTTGACTAGTCCGTCGAGACGGCCGAAACGCTCCTCTACCTGCTGCAACAGGCGTTCTGGGGCGCCCGCTTCGCTCAGATCGGCGCGAAACGGTTCTACTACCGTCGCGAACTCCTGCTGCAAAGCGGTCGCCAGGGCTTCGGCCTCCGGCCGCGATCGTCTATAGTGGAGAGCCAACCGGCAGCCGCGCGCGGCGAGTTCGCGGGCAATGGCCGCCCCCACGCGACGAGCGCCACCCGTGAGGAGAACGACCTTTTCCGAAGCCTGCACCAGGAGTTCCATGCAACCAAAACCAAGAGGGGTTGTAACCCAATCGCCTGCAGGGCGCAAGGCATCTAGCCTGCCGCCGCCCGATCCCGCTGCCCAGGCCCACAGTCTGGCCCTGCAGGAGGAAATTCGCGCCCGCATCATCGCCGCCGGGGGGTGGATTTCCTTCGCCGAGTATATGGAGATGGCCCTCTATGCACCGGGAAAAGGCTACTACATGGCCGGCCAGCAGCGCTTTGGAGCAGCTGGCGACTTCATCACCGCCCCCGAGCTGGGTTCGGTGCTCGGGCGGGTTCTCGCCCGTACCCTGGCACCCGGGCTTGGGCACGACGGCATCCTCGAATTTGGTGGCGGCAGCGGGGCCCTCGCCGCACAGATCCATGCCGCTCTGCCGCAGGTTCCGTACCACCTTCTGGAACCCAGCCCCGACCTGCAGGCGCAGCAGCGCGCTCGTTGCCCCACGGTGCAGCATCTACGGGAGTTCCCGAGCGAGTGGCAGGGCGTCTTTCTCGCCAACGAAGTGCTCGATGCCATGTCCGTCGCCGTCGTGGAAAAGATGCCAGATGGCTCTCTGCGCGAGATGGGGGTAATGGCAGATGCCAACGGCTTTGCCTGGGCACCTTCGCCCCAGCCTCTCCCCGCGCCCTTGCTGCAGCCCCTGCGACCCTACCTCGCTGACTGGCCAGTGGGCTACCGTACCGAAGTCTGTCCAGCAGCGACGGCGTGGCTGCAGAGTCTGGCCGAGCGCTTGCAACGCGGCCGCATCCTCCTCATCGACTACGGCCAAGAAGCGGCGGCATATTACCATCCACAGCGCTACCGGGGCAGCTTGCGCGCCTACCATCGGCATCACCTTCTGGAAGAGCCCTTCTACTGGCCGGGGCTATGTGATCTGACGGCTGATGTCAATTTTTCCACCCTCATGGAAACGGCCGTGGCGTCAGGAATGCGGATCGTCTGGTATGGTCCCCTCGCGCGCTTTCTCGTCAGCCACGGTCTACCGGAGGTCTATGCAGAACTGCAGGCACAGGCCGGCGCGGAGCAGCGCCTCGCCCTCAACAACGAAATCAAGAAACTCACCCTGCCGCAGGAGATGGGAGAGCGTTTCCAGGTATTGATCTTGGAGAAAGGAAAGGAAGCATGAGCATCACCGTCTAAGGCATTGCCAACTGCAGCACCCTAAAAAGGCCTTCGCCTGGTTGACCGAAGAAGGGCTGGCCTACCAATTTCACGACTACAAATAGGCCGAGGTGCCAGAAACGGCCCTGCAGCAATGGGCGGCGCACCTGCAAGGCCTCTAAATTACCCGCGAGAACTGCGTCTGGCTGCGTCCCAAGTAGGCGTCGAAGGCCATGCAGACGTGGCGCACCAGGAGACGTCCGGGGGGCAGCACCGTAATGGCCCGTTCTTCCAGATCGATCAGCCCATCCCCTGCCAACTCCTCCAGCCTCCTGCGGCTTGCGGCAAAATACCGCCAGAAATCGATCCCATGCCGCCCCTCCACGGCAGCGAGATCGAGGCGAAAATCACAGATCAGGCGGGTGATTACCTCACGGCGCAGCAGATCGTCGGCGCTCAGGCGCAGCCCCCGCTCCACTGGCAGACGTCCCGCATCCACCGCCGCTCCCCAGGCCTCGAGGTCTTTGCGGTTTTGGCTGTAACTCGGGCCCACCATGGCGATGGCGCTCATGCCAAAGGCCAGGAGGTCAGCATTGGCGTGGGTGGAATAGCCCTGAAAATTGCGGTAGAGCTGGCCCTGTTGTTGCGCCCGGGTCAGCTCGTCCTCGGGCAGGGCAAAGTGATCCATGCCGATATATACATAACCGGCAGCCTCCAGGGCGCTGATGCTGTGCTGCAGGATCTCCAGTTTCTGCGCGGGACTGGGCAGATCCTCGGCGCGAATGCGGCGCTGCGGCGGGAAGCGCTCGGGAAGATGGGCATAATTGAACAACGACAGCCGATCCGGGCGCAGGGAAATGATTTGCGCCAAGGTTTCGGCGAAGCTCTGCGGGCTTTGCAACGGCAGCCCATAGATCAGATCGAGACTGACGGAGCGATAGCCGAGGCTGCGTGCCTCGTGCAGCAGTTCTGCAACCAGATCCAGGCTTTGCTCGCGGTGTACCGCCTTCTGCACCGCGGGGTCGAGATCCTGCACCCCCATGCTCAAGCGATTCCAGCCACGGCTACGCAGCAGGGCCAGCACCCCCGGCTCGATGGCACGCGGGTCGACTTCAATCCCATATTCGCCCGCATCATCATCGAGCAGATGGAACTGCGACTGGATCCCGTCCACCAGACGCTCCAGATCCGCGCGCAGCAAGAAAGTGGGGGTGCCACCGCCAAAATGCAGTTGGGTGACCGGGCGCTGCGCATCGATATCGCGCCGGCTCAGGGCCATTTCCTGCAGCAATCTCTCCACATAAGGCTGCCCCCATTCCCGATGGCGAGTCACCACCTTGGTGCAGGCGCAGTAAAAACACAGATGCTCACAGAAAGGGATATGGAAATATAGCGACAGCGGCCTGCCACTCGCGTTGCTGGCGCGCAGCTCGGCCCGCAAGGCGCCTTCATCGAACTCCGATTGGAATTGCGGCGCTGTTGGGTAGGAGGTATAGCGCGGCCCTGGCTGGTCATAGCGCCGAATCAAGTCGATATCGAAAAGTACCGTCTCCGTGCCCATCCTTTCTCCTCCTGTGCCTGGAGCCCCTGCCCCTACAAGCTGCGAATGCCGCGCAGCTCGCTGCTCGCACTGGCGCGAATTTCACGCAGAAACGCCTGGAGATGGGGCTGCTCACTTTGCCCCTGCAAAGTGGCCGCTTCCAGGTCCTGCCAAAGTCCCTGCGGCCCCAGCGGCAGGGCGCGCACGTAGCCGCGATCGCCATAGCTGCTCACCGCCCAGGCAGGCAAGGCGGCAATCCCCTGCCCCGAGGCCACCAATTGCAGGATGATGACCGTCAGTTCCGCTTGCCGCCGCCGCCAGGGTTGCACACCGGCGGGGTGCAAAAATTCTCGGAACAGGTCCAAGCGCCGGTCTTCCACCGGATAGGTGATGACGGTCTCCTCCAGGAAATCCTCGGGCAGCAGAAAGGGACGTTCGGCAAGGGGATGCCGGGGGCTCAGCAGTGCCACCACCTCGTAGCTGAATAGGGCATGGCGCTCGATTTCGCCGGGCAGGGCCTCGGAGGCGCTGAGAATGGCCAGGTCCGCCTGATAGCCGCGCAGCAATTGCACCGGGTCCTGCTGAAACCCCGAGGCGATGTCCATTTCGACATCCGGCCAGCCAGCACGAAACTGATCCATGGCCGGGGTGAGCCAATCGAAACAGGTATGACACTCCACCGCGATGCGCAGCCGCCCACCCCGTCCCGAGGCGAGTCGGCGCAACTCCTCCTGGGTGCGCCGCAGGGCGGGCAGAACCTCCCGCGCGAGGGCATAGAGCCGCTCCCCCGCCGGGCTGAGGCGCAGGTTGTTGCCGCTATCGCGATCAAAGATCTTGATCTCGAATTCATTCTCCAGGCCGCGCAGTTGGTGCGAGAGGGCCGACTGGGTCAGGTGCAGACGCTGCGCCGCCGCAGCAATACTACCGTGTTGCAGGACCGCTTCGATGGTGCGCAGCTGACGAATATCGATGGGCATGGTCGACCTTGGTTCAAGCTCTTGGTGAATCATACGCCAGCCCGGGAAAAGAAGGCAGCCATTGTCACAAAAGTGACATAAAAGGTTCATAAAAATGTAACAATCCTTTGCTATAGTGCGACGCTCAAGACGATAGTGTAAAGAGCGTATGCAACTATCAGGACCACCCTCTCCAGCAGGAAGGGATCCGGCTGGCCTCTTTGCAGTATCCACCAACTGTAGAGGGAGTTCGATCATGAAAAAGCGCTTCATTCTGGTGGCGACAGCCGCCCTTTCTGCCATTCCCGTCTTGGCGCAGGCCGATGAATCCACGGTACTGCGCTCGAATCACGACGATTACAGCCTGATCCTCGGCGGACGCATCCAGGCGGATTATGCCACCTACTTCAACAAAACCTTTGTTGGCCCGAACGGATCCGTCACCGATGAGGGAGCCGCTGGCGCCAAATTGCGGCGGGCGCGTATTTTCACCGCGGGCAAGATTGCCAAGGATTGGAAATTCAAATTTCAGTATGAATTCACCGACTCTGGCGCAGCGGGTTTCAAGGATGCCTACTTTGCTTACACCGGCTTGATCCCCGGTAATACCATTACCCTTGGCCAGTCGAAGACCTTTTTCACCATGGACCAGTTGAATAGCTCCAACGACAATGTCTTCATGGAGCGGCCCCTGCTCGAAGGACTCGACACCTACGGCGATCGTCGCATGGGTCTGAAGATCACCCAGAGTGGGGATAACTGGATGCTGGGACTCGGTGGTTTCATGAACGCCCTCGACGAAAAGATGTACACCAAATACAGTGGCGTGGCGCGTACCGCTTACACCAAGCAGCAGACCTTGGCGTCGATCAGCAATACCACCAGTAACCAAAGCGGTATCTACACCATCTCTGGCCGCGCCACCTACGCCCCGCTGCATAGCGAGGGCAGCGACCTCTTCTTTGGTGCCGACCTCAACTATACCGGCTTTGGTGACAAGAACGCCGCTGCCTTCTATGGCACCCGTCCCGAAACCAGCATTGCCGGCACCAAGCTGCTCGAGGCTTATGTCAGTAACCCTAGCAGTCAGTTCAACTACACCCTGGAGACGGCCGCGGTGGCGGGGCCCTTCTCCCTCGAAGGGGCCTACGTGGGCATGAACGTTTCCCGTCGCCTGGGCCTGCCCACTGCCACTTTCAATGGCTATTACGTGCAGGCCAGCTACACCCTCACTGGCCAGCCACGCAATTTCAAGCCCAAGCTAGGCGAATTCCATTATCTCAAGGACATTGGTCCGGGCGGAGCCTGGGAAGTGGCCATGCGTTTCGATCAATTGAACCTGAATGACGCGAACGCCGGCATTTACGGCGGACGCGGCAACCAGATCACCGCCGGCATCAACTGGTATGCCAACGAACATGTGCGCTTGATGCTGGACTACAGCCATGCCCATGTGGAGGCCATCCCGACCAGCCAGCCCAGCAACGCGACTTGGTGGAATGACCCGCGCTACAACACGGATATGAATATCCTGCAGTTCCGCGGGCAGTTCCTGTTCTGATTCTTTCTCTTCCGGAGGGGGATTCCCCCTCCTTTTCCGGAGCCTTCATGCGCTATTTTTCTCTCCTTGCAGTCGTTTGTTCTACGCTACTCTCCACCTCTGTCAGTCAGGCGGCAGAGCTGGACAGTACCTCCCTGCGCCAGCCCCTTGCCAGCGTGGTCGTGGCCGGTCGGGAGCTGCATCTGAGCATCGGCCCCGGCAGTGGTCTGACCCACGCCCACGGCACAGCGTGGACCGAGTTCTACGCCGTCAGCGATCGGGGCCCGAATATCCCCTGCGACAAGAGTGGCAAGGTGCTCGGCAAAGAAGTCTGTGGCAAAGCTGAGGTGATTTTTCCCATCCCGGGTTACACCCCCAGCATTTATCCCCTGACGGTGCAGGCAGGCCAGGTAACCCTGCGCGGAGAACCGATTCCGCTGCACGCCAGCAATGGGCAGAACTTCACCGGCCTGCCGCCCCAGCTTCCCAAAGGCGAGAAGCCCGTGAATGCGCAACTCCAGCCGCTGCCATTCTCCCCCAACGGGGTCGATACGGAGTGTATCTCTGCACTCGCGCAGGGCGGTTTCTGGATCGGCGAGGAATATGGGCCGAGTCTGCTCCGGGTGGCAGCCAATGGCGTCGTCGAGGAGCGCCTGGTCCCCAGGGGTACGGCGGGCTTCTATTCAGGCAGCGCCGTCCCGGTGCGCGCCGTGCTGCCGCCGTTGCTGGCCCAGCGCAAGCTCAACCGCGGCTTTGAGGGGATGGCCCTGGCGCCGGACCAAAAACTGCTGTTCGTCGCCCTGCAAAGCCCCCTGGCCAATCCCAATGACGACACGGCGAAGCAGTCCCGGATCGACCGGCTGATTGCCCTGCATCTCGATGCCGATGGCAACTTTGCCGGAATGGCCGGTGGCTATGCCGTAGAATTTCCCAAGATCGAAGATTTTGCTCCGGGCGAAAAGCAGAAAGATCTCAAACTCTCGGCTATGAGCGCGGTAGATGATCAGCGCGTTCTGCTGATGCTGCGGGCCGGCAGCAAGGTTGCGGTCTATCTGGCCAATCTTGACGGCGCCACCAAGCTGATCGGCACAGCGTGGGCCCGGCCGGATACCCATCCCAGCCTGGAAGAGCAAAATGATCTGGCCAAGGTCGGCGTCAAGCCGGTTTCCCTGCATCTGCTCTGGGAAAGCGACGATGCCTTTGGCAAGGGTCTGGGGAAAGTCGAGGGTATGAGCCTGGTGGATGGCAGGAGCCTGCTCTTCATCAGCGATAATGACTTTGGCATTGCAGGTGGAAAAAGCACGGTCTGGGAATATCCCCTGAGCGACGAGGCACAGCGACTATTGCGCTGAGGCAGTGAGGCAGACTTCTCCTCTGGTGGCGAAATATAAATTACGATATAACGTCATAAAAGGTTCACGGAACTGTCATCATGCTGTCACATTCCGTTGTTATCCTGACAATGTTGCAAATACACCGAAGAGGAGAATGCCCATGTCGTACAAGCACCGCGCCACCACGCTGGCGGTACTGCTGACCCTAACGGGTTTCAGTGCTGCCGCTCACGCTGCCAGTAGCGCCGATTCTTTGAAGAGCTGGATCACCGACGGTACCGTCGACGGTCAGGTCCGCGCCTACTATTTTGATCGCTTCTTCGGCAAAAACGCCACCAACCTCAGTGCCTTTTCCCTGGGCGGTTACATCAATGCCCATACGGCTTCTTTGGCCGGCTTTAGCGCCGATGTCGGCTTCTACACCGCTAACAGCCTGGGTGCCAACCGCGTCAATCCGGATGTCACCCTCATGGGCACTGGCACTTCCATCAATGCCCTGGGTCAGGCCTATCTGCAATATGAAATTCCGCAGGTCGTCCTCATTCGTGCTGGCAACCAAATTGTCAACACCCCCTGGGTCAATGGCTCCGATTCCCGCGTAATTCCTGCTACTTACCAAGGCGTCTTTGCCCAGGTTTCTCCGTATTGTGGCTGGAACATCTACGGCATGCGCATCTTCCGCTGGAAGAGCCGTACCTCGGGCGACTACTACCGCGATAACCTCTACTACCAAACGGGCTTTGACGGCGATCCCATTTATGGTGGCTCAGCCGTTGTTCCCAACACCGATACCGCCTCCAATGGCGTTCTTGCCTTCGGCACCAGCTACAAGCGCTACGGCATCGATGCCCAGGCCTGGTACTACAATTTCTATCAGTTCACCCAAACCGTCTATGGGGACGCCCAGTACACCCTCAAGACCGGCAGCGGTGTAGATCCTTTCCTCGGAGCGCAGGTCAATCGCGAGTGGGAGAGCAACAGCCTGCTGAACTCCAGCTATGCGCCGGGGACCAAGCCCATCGATGGCTTCAAAGGCAATGGGGTCAACAGCACCGCCTGGGGTGTGATCGGCGGTATCGACTATGACGGCGGCAGCGCAATCCTCGGCAAGGGTCAGTTGGCAGCGAGCTACAACGAGATCCTCTACCATCAGGGGGCCGTGGGTGGTGGCGCCATCGTCTCGCCATATACCGTGGGTTACGCCACCGATCCGCTCTACACCACTTCCATGATCCGCGGGTTGGTGGAAATGGGACCCGGCAACGGTTGGAAGGTCAAGTGGACGCAGCACTTCCTGAGCAACCAGTTCCTCTTCATGGCCGCCTATGCCCAGTACCACCTGCAGACCGCGGGATATGCCAACGACATCTACGGCGATCTTACCTACTTCCCCCAGGGTTGGCTCAAGGGGCTCTCCATTCGTGATCGCGTGGAGGTTGCGCACGGAGACCTGTCGACGGGATATTTCATCTACAACCGCGTCATGCTGACCTACGACTTCTAAGACTTCCTGCCCTGCGGCCTCGACCGCAGGGCTTACCAGGAGAAAAGAACCATGCGCATTACCCATACCTTGCTACTCGCTGCCGTCCTCGTTTCTGCCGCTGGCTGTGCCGAGGCCCCATTCTCTGGTTGTCCAGCGAAGAAGGCGCCGGTCGCCGCGCCGGCCCCGGCGCCAGTGCCCACTCCGGCTCCGGCTCCAGCACCCATCGCGCCGGTGCAGAAAACGGTACTGGAAAGCAAACCGATCACCATTACCGGCATCAACTTCAAGCTCAACTCCGCCAAGCTGCTCAGCCATGACATCCAGGTTCTGGATGAAGTCGCCGCCTTTGCCGGGAAACACCCGGATGCGGTTCTGAACGTCAATGGCTACTGCAGCAAGGTCGGAAGCTACGCCTACAACCTCAAACTCTCCGAGCAGCGTGCGGAGAGCGTGGCGAAATATCTGGAAGCCCATGGCGTGGCTCGTGATCGTATGGTGCTCAAGGGACACTCCTATGAGGACCCGATTGCCAGCAATGCCACGCCGGAAGGTCGCTTCCAGAACCAGCGCGTGGAGATCAATTCCACGATCAAGGTGGAAAAGACTGTCACCGAGTAATTCGCACGCAAGCGCAAACGATTTCAACCCTGCAGTGCTTCGGCATTGCTCCTCCTCTGCCTCGCCCCGCCACGCGGGGCTTTTTTATGTTGTCTTGCGAAGCAGGCGCTTTTCCAGCTCCACCAGGAAAAACACCAGCACGGCAATGAGGAAAGCCAGACCCCAGTGACGGGGGGGCAATGGTACGGTATGAAATACCCGCTGCAGAATGGGTAGGTAGAGAAGGGCGAGTTGTAGTAGAAACAGCACTGCCAGGGCAATCCACGCGCTGGGGTTGCGAAACAGTGTCGATCTCCGCCATGCCCAGCCCTGCAGGTGACGGACGTTGAAAAGGTACAGCGCTTGACTCAGCACCAAAGTGGTCACTGCCATGCTGCGTGCCAACTCCGCAGGCATTCCCGCGGACAGTTCGGCGTAGAAGGTGGCCATGGTGGCGCCGCCGATACTCACGGAAACGAGGCCGACCCGGAGAAGAAAACGCCAATCGAGGAGACTCTCCGTCGGGTTACGCGGGGGCGCTCCATGATTCCGGGCTCTGCCGGCTCGAAGGCCAGCGCGAGCGCCAGGGTGACGGCGATGACCAAATTGACCCAGAGGATTTGCAAAGGCGTGAGTGGCAGTTGCAGCCCGGCGATGATCGCCGCCAGCAGCACTAGACCTTGCGCGCCATTGGTGGGCAGGATGAAGAGGATGGCCTTGCGCAAATTGTCGTAAATTGCCCTACCCTCAGCCACCGCCCGGGCGATACTGGCAAAGTTGTCGTCCACGAGCACGAGGTCGGCGGCCTCCTTGGCGGCTTCACTGCCCCGCGTCCCCATGGCGATACCGACGTCGGCGCGTTTGAGGGCGGGGGCGTCGTTGACCCCATCTCCGGTCATGGCCACCACCTGTCCGCGCTTCTGTAGCGCCTCGACCAGACGCAATTTGTGTTCTGGGCTGGTGCGGGCGAAGACCTGAGTCCGCAGGGCGACGGTGGGGAGATCGTCGGGCGCGATGCGATCGAGCTCAAGCCCGGTAAGAACCTCAGAGCTCCCGCCATCTACCAGGCCCATCTCCCGGGCAATGGCCAACGCCGTAGCGGCATGATCGCCAGTAATCATCTTTACCTGGATGCCGGCGCGACGACAGTCGGCAATGGCGGTGATGGCTTCGGGACGGGGAGGATCGACAATGCCGACCAAGGCCAGTAGGGTGAAATCTTGCCCCAAACCGTCGAGTTCCAGGCTTTCCTGTGTTCCATCGACATCACGTCGCGCCAGGGCCAAAACCCGCAAGCCCTGGCTGGCCAGGGCTTGGTTTTCCCGCTCCCAGAAAGGGATGTCGATGGGCAGCGTGCTGCCATCGGCACCCAGCATGCTCCCACAACGCGCGAGAACCCGGTCAGGGGCACCTTTCAGCAAGATCCGACGCTGCCCATCTGGCCGTTCTGTCAGCACCGCCATGAGCTTGTGCGCCGATTCAAAGGGAATGCTGGCGAGGCGCCGATAACCCTCGCCGGGAAAACCGGCCTTGGCGCTCAGGGCGCGCAGGGCGCCCTCGGTTGGCTCGCCAATGATCTGCCAATTCCCCTCTTCCTGCCGTAGCTGCGTATCGTTGGCCTCACTGGCGACTTCCAGGGCAGCAAAACGCGCCCTGTCGCCCGACTGGGCGCCGGCAAGCTCGCCCTGCGGCGCATATCCCGTGCCGCTAGCCTCATACCAGGCCGCATGGGTGCGCAGCCCGCGGGCAAACATTTCATTGCGGGTCAGGGTGCCCGTCTTGTCGGTGCAGATGACGGTTACCGCACCCAAGGTCTCGATGGCGTGGAGATGGCGGGCGATGACCTGGCGTCGCGCCATACGCTCCACGCCAATCGCCAGCGTGATGCTGAGGATGGCAGGCAGTCCCTCGGGGATGGCGGCCACGGCAAAACTGATGACCGCCAGAAAAACTGCAAAGGGCGGCAGCATCTCTCGTGCCAGCCCGACTCCCGCCATCATCGTACTGAGTACCAGCACCAGCACCGCCAAGGTCCTGCTGAAGCGTTGCATCTGCCGGATCAACGGGGTCTGCAGGGTATTCGTCCCCTGCAGTAGGCCCTGAATCTTGCCCAGCTCGGTCTGCGTTGCGATGGCCGTGACCACCGCCACCGCGCGCCCCGCCCGCACAAAGGTGCCGGCATACAGCATGCTGTGGCGATCGCCAAGGGCAGCGTCGGCCTCTACCGGCGCAGCCGCTTTGTCGCTGGGCAACGATTCGCCGGTGAGCAGCGATTCATCGACGCGCAGCCCCTGGGCCGAGAGGATGCGCAGATCGGCCGGCACGCGGTCGCCGGAGCGCAGCTGCACGATATCGCCGGGGACGAGTTCCTCGGCGTCGACGTTCTGCCATTCTCCTGCGCGCCGCACTTTGGCCTGCAGGCGCAGGATCTTGCGGATCGCCGCCAGGGCGCTCTCTGCTTTACCCTCTTGCAAGGTACCAATCAGGGCGTTGATCAACAGTACCGCTAGGATCACCGCACTATCGAGCAGGTGCCCGAGGAGCAGAGTGACTAGGAATGCGGCGAGCAGGACATAGATGAGGGGATCGCGAAACTGGCGCAGAAAGCGCAGGGCCCAGTTCGGCGGGGGCTGGGTGGGCAGACGATTGGCGCCATAGCGTCGTTGCCGCGCCGCGATTTCGTCGTGGCTCAGTCCTTCGGAGTGGCTGGCCAGTTGCCTGAGTACACTATCAGCAGCGACGGAATGCGCGGTTGCGGACACGGTCTGGCGCTCGTCCATCACGCTTCCGGCTCCCTAGGAGCTTTCCAGTACCTTGGCCAGCACCTGGCTGACCTCGATCTCTTCCATGCAGCGGTGATGCTTGAGGGGCAGACACGCTTGCCGCAAGGACTGCAGGGCAGGTCGCGACGCAGGACCTGGGCATTCTCCGCGAGTGGCGGGGTCATGGCCAGGGAAGTCGGGCCATAGATGGCAATGACGCGACTGCCCACCGCACCGGCAACATGCATCAGACCCGAATCATTGCTGACGGTGATGGGCGCCAAAGAGAGCAGATCGATGGCCTGCAGTAGGGTGGTACGCCCGCCCAGATCGACCGCCCCCGGAGCCTGGGCAGCGATTTCCTGGGTGATGGGGGCATCCTTGGGGCTACCAAAGAGCCAGACCGCGTGACCACTTTGCAGGAGGGCCTGGGCCAGACGCGTCCATTTGTCGACTGGCCAGCGCTTGGCCGGGCCATATTCGGCCCCGGGGCCAGGGCGACCACGCGCGGCCCGGGATCGAGAGCAAATTCCTGCCAAGCCAGGGAGCGTGCCGTTGCATCGACCTGCAAGCGCGGCGCAGGGAGGCTGTGCGGCTGCGGCAGACGCGGCGGCAAGCCCAGGGCGACATATTGGTCCACGGTGCGCGGGAGTTTGCGACGGTTCAAGCGATGGGGGTCCGAGAGTAGCCACGCGCGCATCTCGCGACGAAAACCCGTGCGCACCGGAATCTTCATCCAATACGGAATCAGCGCCGACTTGAAGCTGTTGGGCAGGCAAATGGCCCAATCGTAATCCACGGGCTGCAGTTCTCGGGCCAGGGTACGCCGGGCCTTGAACGCAAGCTCCCCATGCGGGATTTCCAGCGGGATCACTCGCCGCAGCTCGGCCATGCGCAGCCCCACGGGCGCACTGGCCGGCGGCGCCAGAAGGTCGATCTGCACCCGCGGCCAGCGTCGGCGCATCACCTGAAACAGCACCTGTGCCATCACCATATCCCCCACCCAGGACGGACCGATGACCAGCACCTGCGCTGGATCGTTGCTGCGCGCCAGACGGGTCATGCGCGGTATCCGCGGCGATGCCTCCGCGACCTGCGCGCCGGCGACTGCGTCGTCTACCACAGATTCCCCAGCAGCATGACCACCAGCTCCACGGCAATCAGCACGATGATGATCCACTCCAGAATGGTCTCGCGCTCGTGGCGGCTGGCGACGACAATGACTTCCAGGCCCTCGCGGATGGCATCGAGTTTCTCATCGAGGGCGCGAAAGCGGCTGGTCAGCTCGAGATCGGCGGAAAGCTCGCGCGACAGCAATTCCAGGCCTGGGGTTTCCCAGACGATATCGGGGTTGTCGAGCACCGCCAGGCGGGAGAGGATTTCGGTGCGGGTGGCCGAGGTCGACGCCAAAAAACGTAGATACCCACCCTTGCGTCCCGGCAAGCGCCCGCTTTTGGTGACCTCGGAAAGCAGATTCAATGTGGTTTCGAGGAGGCTTTCGACTGCCTCCTCATGCAGCTCCAGGGCCAGACTCTGGGCCAAGCGCAGGGCAACGAGAAAAAGCCGTTCGTCGTCGATTTGGCGTAACTGCACCGCCTCTTTTCCGACTCCATCGCGGTCGCTCAGCAGGAGCTGGAGTTCTTCCACGTTCACCTTACTGACCGCCGGAAACGCCGCCTGCACGCCCGCCATGATGCGCGCCTGCAAGGCCGGCCCTGCTTCATAGAAGCAGATCACCCCCGAGCGAAACAGTACCACCCGGGTCTCGCCATCGCGCAGCATGCGGTGCGCCGGGCCTTCGAAGACGCGCTCCATGTCGAAGCATTCGTTCCAGCTCTTGAGCTGGATCTGGCGTACCGGCTGAATGGCATGGAGAAGGGGCCGCATGGAGGCTCAGTCGTCGGGAAACAGCTTGCCAGGGTTGAGGATGCCCAGGGGGTCGAAAAGCCCCTTGATTTGTCGCTGCAGGTGCAGGCTGACGGGGTCCAGTTCGCGCCCAACAAAGGCGCGTTTGACACTGCCGATACCATGTTCTCCGGAGAGCGTGCCGCCAAGTGCCAGCACGCTGCCGAACAGACGATCCAGGCCCCGCTCGACGCGCCGCATCTCGTCGTGGTCATCGGGATGCACCAGAAAATTGACGTGCAGGTTGCCATTGCCAGCATGGCCAAAGCTGACGATCCGCAAGCGTTCGCTGCTGGCGATGTCTTCGATCTCGGCCAGAAGATCGCAGAGACGGGGAACCGGAACCACGACATCTTCATTGATCTTGCGCGGGGCCATGGCCTTGGTCGCCGGAGACAGGGACTTGCGCGCGGCCCAGAGGGCGGCAATGGCCGCCTCGTCCTGACCGCGCTCGATCTGTAGCAGCCCCTCTCCGGCGAGCGCAGCGCCCATCAGCTCCAACTGACGCGGGAGATCCGCCACTTCGCCATCCACCTCCACCATGAGCAGGGCCCGGCTGCTCTCGGGCAGGTCGCTCGCGGCGCCCATGCCACGGATCGCCGCCAGGGCGTGGGCATCCATGAACTCCACCGCACTGGGCAGAAAATCCTGTTGCATGACCCGATTCACCGCAGCACAAGCATCTCTGCTCCGGGCATAGGCAGCACGCAGCAGGGCGCGGCCAGCGGGGCGCGGCAGCAGGCGCAGGGTAGCCTCGGTGATGAGGGCGAGGGTGCCTTCGCTGCCGACCAGCAATCGGGTGAGATCGTAACCCACCACCCCCTTGCTGGTGCGCACGCCCGTGTCCAGGGTTTCGCCACGCCCAGTCACGGCCCGCAGAGCGAGGACATAATCTCGGGTCACACCGTATTTGACCGCATGCGGGCCGCCGGCATTCATCGCCAGATTGCCACCGATGCGGCAGTACGGGCTGCTGCCGGGGTCGGGCAAATAGGCGAGGCCATCTTGGCTCGCGATGCGATCGATGTCGCCGGTGATGCAGCCGCTTTGCACGCGGATGAGGCGCTCCTGCGGGGCATACTCCAGTATCTCCGTCATGCACTCGAAGGAAACCACCGCCCCGCCTTCCACCGGCAGCGCGCCGCCGACATTGCCGGAACCCGCCCCCCGCGCCGTCAGCGGGAGCTTATGGCGGACAGCCAGACGGACGATGGCCTGTACCTCTTCATGACTGTGGGGGAAGAGCACGACTGCAGGCAAGCGTGCCTCGGGGGTATCATCGCTGCTATAGAGCTCGCGCGTGTAGAGGTCATCACGGGCACGCTCGGCGCCCAGGCAAGCCTTGAATCCGGCAATGATCCCCTGGCTCATGGCTGGGTCTCCCGAATTTTCTGCAGCAGCCTCGTGGTACTGCGCTGATGACGAAAGGGGATACTCAGTACCCGACCGCCCCAGCCCTGTACCTCGCCGGCACCAACGATGCTCTCGACGGGCCAGTCGCCTCCTTTGACCAGAACCTCCGGCCGCAGCCTTTGAATCAGGCGCAGAGGAGTGTCCTCATCGAACGTCGTGACATAGTCAATCGCTGCCAGGCCGGCCAGTACCCCCTGGCGATCGTCGAGGGGATTGATCGGCCGGTCGGCGCCCTTGCCCAGACGCCGCACCGAAGCATCACTGTTCACCGCCAGGACCAGACAGGCCCCCTCGGCCCGCGCCTCGCTCAGGTACTGCACATGGCCGCGGTGCAGAATGTCGAAGACACCATTGCTGAACACCAAGGGGCGCTGCCCGGCCACCCGCCGGGCCAGCTCGTCCCAGTCGTTGACGATCTTGTCGTCCAGGGCTTGCGGGTGTTCCAGCTCCGCCGCGTGGGCATCGACGGCGGCACAGAGACTATGAATCAGTAAGAGATGGACTTCCTGAATGCGGGCCGTGCGTTCATGGGGCACGCGCAACTCGATGTCTCCGGGACGCAGCTCCCGCGCCAGGGCGCCGCCGTCACGGCCGGTAAAGGCAAGAACCCATATACCCCGAGCCTGCGCCACGCGCACGGCAGCGAGGATGTTGGCGGAATTGCCGGAGGTGCTGAACACGAGCAGGCCGTCGCCGGCCTTGCCCAAGGCCGCCACCTGGCGGGCGAAGACCTGCTCGTAATTGATATCATTGGCAATCGAGGTCAGCACTGCCCCATCGGTGCTGAGGGCAATGGCCGGCAGGGGACGGCGCCAGCCCTCGAAGCGGTTGACCAGCTCCGAAGCAATGTGAGCGGCATCACCGGCGGAGCCACCGTTGCCACAGCTCAAAAGCTTGCCGCCGCGACGCAGGGTTTGCAGGATGCGCGCCTCTGCCTGCCGACACGGCCCTGCCAGCTCCTCGAGCCCGGCCATGAGGGCGCGATGCTCCGCCAGTTGAGCTGGCCAAAATGACGAATCACTCATGGGCTGGGTACCTGAAAGGCATCACGAATCCACTCGCCCTCTGCGGCGCCATCGAAGCTCACGACATCGAAGCGACAGGGCCAGGACTGATATTGTGCGTGGCGCAACAGGAAAAATTGCGCTGCGCGGATGATCCGTTGCTGTTTGCGCGGCCCGATGCTGGCGGCAGCGTTCCCCTGGCGGTCGTGGCTGCGGCTGCGTACCTCGATGAAGACGAGACTGTCCCGGTCCTGAGCGATGAGGTCGATCTCGCCGGCGCGGCAGCGAAAATTACGCTGCAGCAGGCGCATTCCCCGTTCGTATAACAGCCCTTGCGCCCGCTCTTCCTGCCACTGGCCGATTTTCTGGGTGGGGGAAGGCATCTTCAGGGCCTCGGCAATTGCGGCAAGACCTGCATGGCACCGTTCTTCTGCCAGGTCACCCAACGCAGATTGCGTTTGCCGTGCTGCATCGGGCGTTCGGAAAGCCCCATGGATTGCATGCTTTCCCGTTCTGCCGATGCCGTGCTCCCGAGAATTTTCGCCAGCAAACCATAGGCCTCGACCCCAAGCCCGGCCATACGCCACTGCTGCGCCGTTGCCTGCGGCAGGCTCTGCTTGACTGCCTGGGCGGCGGGACCATCGGCCATCTGCGGATCGAACACCCAAGGCATGCCCAGCGCATATATCTTGCTGCCGCTCAGGCCGCCAGAATCCTCGCTGGTAAAAGTGGGGATGCCCGCCAAAAGGATCGGACTGGAACTGTGCGCACGGATATCGGTAATGATCGCCGCCGGATTTTTCTCGGATGTGACCAGAAAAGTGAAGGCCCCTCGTCCACCGGCAGAGCCCAACGCCTCCTGCACGACGCCTGCCGTATCGCCACTCCCCACCCGGTAGTGGGCCACGCCCGCAACGTTTCCGCCCAGCCGCTTCCAATTTTCCAGAAAGGCCGCCTGCATGGCGGCACCCTCGGCATCCAGAGGATACAGTACCGCAGCTTGGCGGTAACCGGCCCGAAAAGCATCTTCCGCCACCCGCCGGGCAACCACCTGCAAACTGATGTCAAAGTCGTAGATGCCTTTGCTGGGATCGCTGGCAACGTCACCAAGGAGCAGGATGGGCGGATCCTGCGGGTGCCGCGCGCCGAGCACGGCATTGATGTCCTGCGGCAGAACGGGACCGACAAAAGCCGCGCAGCCGGCCTGCACACCCGCAGCATACTGCGTGGCATTCAGTGCCGGATCGCTGCTGTCGCTCAGTTCGTGAATGGCTGGCCCCGACACCTGCTGCGCCGCCGCCTGCAGGCCCGCCGTGAAGGCCAGGGTATTGTCGGCAAAGCGACCCGTAGTAGGGAGCAGGGTGCAAATCGCGCCTTTTGCGCCACCGGCTGGCGGCGCCGCTGTATGCCCGTAATGGATGTCGGGATGACCCGGGTGCGCCTGCAGCCAGGCGGCAAACGCCGCATCGCGGGCCGCGGGTTCAACATGTTCCCGCGCGATCAGGGCAAAAGCCAGCCATTCCTGAACGATCGGATCGCCGCTGCGCCCCTGCCAGTTTTTCAGCTTCGCCGAGCTTTGCGCGTCGAGCAGCGAATGAATCTGCCGGCGATTTTCCGTCTTGGCTGCCCCAGACAGCAGGGCATCCCGCTTCACCAGAAAATCGAGGGCAGTGAGATCGTGGTTTTCGCGCTGATAAATCTCCGCGAGCTCTTTCATCGCGGTCGCACGCTGCTCGGGAGAGACGCTGCTGATGCTGATGAGCTCGGCGAGGGCTCCACTCGCCAGTTTGTCCTGCCCATCACGCTGGTAGGCCTGGGCCTGAATCCACAGCGCCTTGGCACGTTGGGACGGATCCTGACTCAGGCGCAGCACCTCGGCGCTGAGCAGACTCGCCACCTGCGTACGATTGCCATCCAGGGATGCCTGCGCGGCCTTGAGCAGGTAGTCGAGTTGCTGGTCCGCTCCGCTCGCGGCGGCGGCCTGGATGTACTCCTTGGCCGCCGCGAGGTCCTTTCCCTCGGCCAATAAACGGTCCGCTTTTTGCGCCTGGCTGATTTCCACCGGTGCCGGCGCCACCGTCACGGCGGCTGGCGCGGGCGTCGGTGCGGGGGTATGTGGCATACTGGCGCAAGCGCCCAACAACACGGTTAGGAGCGCCGTACTTCCGAGGCGCCACCATGCCGGCGCGAAGAGTCGGGAGAGCTGCTGCATGGGCAAAGTGTAGGGAGAAGACTGCAGGTGCGCAATGAGATGCGGGAGACACCCACTGGACGCGAACATTACCCCGGCCGATTGGACATCGTCGGTACGCCCATCGGCAATCTGGAGGATCTCTCCCCCCGGGCGCGGCGAGCGCTTGCTGAGGCCGACCGGATCCTCGTCGAGGATCGCCGCCACGCCCAGCGCCTTTTTCAGAGCATCGGGATCCAGCCCCGCAGCGAACCGCTCCACGAGCACAATGAGCGCCGCCAGATTCCTCGCATCCTTGCCTACCTGCAGGCCGGCGAGCGCCTGGCCCTGATTTCGGATGCCGGCATGCCGCTGATCTCCGACCCCGGCTACCCGCTGGTCCGCGAACTGCGCCGTGCGGGGGTTGCGATCTCGGTCATCCCCGGCCCCTCTGCGGCCCTGGCTGCCCTGGCGCTCGCCGGCCTGCCGACGGACCGCTTCTGCTTTGAGGGCTTTTTGCCGGCCAAAAGTGCGGCACGACAGCAGCGCCTGCGCGAACTCGAGGCGGAAACCCGCAGCATGATCTTCTACGAAGCACCACACCGCATTTTGGCGACCCTGGAGGACATGATCGCGGTGCTGTCGGGCGAGCGCGGCGCCATTCTGGCCCGCGAACTCACCAAACTGCACGAAGAAACGCTGGGCGAGAGCCTGGAAGCCATCCGGGCCACTCTGAGCGCCTCCCCGGAGCGCCAACGCGGTGAAATGTGTCTGGTACTCGCCGGTGCGCCAGAACGCGAAAGCGGCGAGGCAGAGCTGGATCGCCTGCTCCGTCCGTTGTTGCAAGAACTCCCTTTGGCGCAAGCCGTGCGCCTTGCCGAGGCACAGAGCGGCGCCGCCCACCGGCGCCTCTATCAGCGCGCCCTTGCCTTGACTTCGGCAGCAGAGTCGGATTAAATCGCGACTCTCGCAGCCCAGGTAGCTCAGTCGGTAGAGCAGAGGACTGAAAATCCTCGTGTCGGTGGTTCGATTCCGCCCCTGGGCACCATATAAAACAAAGAGTTATAAAGAAATCTCAAGCTTCTGTTGATTTTCCGCTCCACTGGCGCGACACTCTGGCATGAAAAAGAGCTGTCACGGAGCGTGGTGCATGGCAACTGTTTCCCCAAGATTCGATGACCAAGGAGTTCGCATTGGTTGGCAAGTGCGGATTCGGAAGAAGGGTTTCCCACAGCAGGTTAAGACCTTCCGAAAGAAAGCGGAGGCAGAGGGGTGGGCAAAGACCGTCGAGGCAGAAATGGAGCGCGGAGCTTGGCGCGACACAACAGAAGCCGAAGCAACCACGCTGTCCGAGGCTTTCGAGCGGTACGCAACCGAAGTCACGTCTTCTAAGCGCACACCTGGACCGGAGTTGTCGAAAATTCGAAATTGGCAGTCTCGCCCTATCGCCAAGACAGCTTTGGCCCGCGTCGGAGGCAAAGAAGTCGCGGCTGTCATTAGAGATATGGAGCAGGAGGGCAAAAGCCCGAACACCATCCGCTTGCACCTGGCCGTCCTATCCCATTTGTTCAAGGTAGCCCGCACCGAGTGGGGCATGACCTCACTGATCAACCCTGTGGAACTGGTCCGCAAGCCTAAGCTCCCCCAAGGCCGAGATCGACGGTTAGAAGGTAACGAGGAAGAACGCCTTTTCTCCGAGTGCGCAAAGGCGCAGAACCCCTGGCTCCTGCCCGTGGTCCGGTTCGCCATCGAAACTGCAATGAGAGCGGGGGAAATTTTGGAAACCAAGGGCAAGAGCGAAGACGACGGCGAACGGCCCATCCAGTCTACCGGATTGTTCTGGAAGAATGTGGACTTGAACAAGCGGATCGCACTGCTCCCAGAAACCAAGAATGGCACGGCCAGAGCCGTGCCGCTTTCCTCTACTGCCGTCGAAGTTTTGCGCGACCTGCCTAGCTCCCTGGATGACAAGGTTTTCGGTACCACCTACGAAGCGATTCATCTTGCTTTTATTAGGGCCTGCAAGCGGGCCAAGATTGAGGACCTGCGCTTTCACGACTTGCGCCACGAAGCTACGAGCCGCCTATTCGAGAAAGGACTGAATCCGATGCAGGTAGCGGCCATTACCGGACACAAAACCTTGCAGATGCTCAAGAGGTACACTCACTTGCGGGCGGAGGATTTGGCGAAGCTGCTGGGGTAAGGATGAGCGCCATTACTTCCCAGTTATCACTGTGGGTAGTAACGCATCGAAAGCTGCCATTGGAGCTGGTAGATAGAGGAATCAGCCTTTAGTATGAGATAATTTAATAAATGATAACAATTAAATTGATCAATAGAGGAAAAAATGCATTTTCATTTTTCAATGAAAAGAGAGTAGTTAATATGACCTTCTATCTTTTTTGTATCCTCAATTTTAATTAATGACCTATTTTTTAGGTGCATAAATGCCCTGATTCTATTCCTGTATCCCTTGGTTAATCTTGGTACATTGCCATTAACAATTAGTCCGTACACTTTCATCCTCTTTGGAGCATATATTACTTTCTCCTTTTTTTCTGACATCATAAGGTTGCACTTTTCAAGCTGCGATCTAACCTTGGATTTAATATCATCAATCTCATGCTGTGATAGAATTCGTGTGCTTGATATTACAATATCATCTGCGTACCTAGTGTATCTCAAGCCATGTTCCGTGCAGTAGCCTGAGATTTCATCATCAAAAAAAGACAAAACCATATTGGATATTACCGGACTTGCGGGCGACCCCTGTGCAAGATAGCCTCTATAGCAGCATAATGACGCTATAATCCCCGCTTGCTTTTCTGTATAACGGTTCTTCGATGTTTCATGTGGGTAGCCTGAGATCCAGTTTACCGAGGATCAGGTAGGCCATGTTGATAAAGTTCTTGTGGGTACGGTAGCCACGGGCTTTTGCCTTGGCGGACTGGAGGAGGCTATTGAAGCCTTCCAGAATCCCGTTGGTGATCTGGCTCTCGAACCAGCGGAGCACACCATCCCAGTGATTCATGACGGTGTAGGCGACCTTGACCATTGGCGGTAATCCGCTGTCCTTGACGTTTTCCACCCAGGCCTTGAGCAGGGTGGCGCCCTGGTGGCGATTCTGGACGGTGAAGATTTCTTGGAAGGTCAGGCGAAGCTGATAAGCCTGTGCTGTCTTGAGGTTCTGGTTCTTGAGGATCTCCCGGAGCCTGGCGCTTTGCTTGGCGGAGAGCTTTCCCGGGTTCTTGAGCCAAAGCCAGCGGCTCTTTTTCAGGTCTGGTTGGGAGAGGGCTTCCCCCTTGCGTACGGCATCTACGGCCTCATTGACGAGCTTCATGAGGTGAAAGCGATCGAAGGTGACCTGGGCGTTGGGCAGGTGTTCTGCGGCCCCTTTTTGGAAGGCTGGCGAGAGGTCCATGCTGACCTCCGTAATGGCCTCGGCGCTGCCGCCATGGGCCTGCAGATCTTCGGCGAACTGCGCAAAAGTCTCGGCATCCTTGCCGGGTGTGGCAAACAGCAGGCGCTTCGCCACGAGGTCCACAAACAGGGTGATGTAATCATGGCCGCGCCGGCTGCTCGTCTCATCGATACCGACGGAATGGACCTCTGACATGTCCGCGGCCTCGCGGGCCTTGGCGACGTAATGATCGAGCACCCGCCAGAGTCGCTGGTCCGTCTCCCGCACTAGGCGGGAGACCGTCAACACGGGCATCTCCCGGACCATGGCCATGACTAGAGCCTCAAAGAGCAGCGTGAATCCCGAGCCTTCCCGCGCCCAAGGGACGGATACCAAATGCACGCCGTGTTCCGGGCAATGGACCCGTGGTACGCGGGCATGGAGATAAGCCGCATGCTGGAAGAAGTCGAGGTGACGCCAGACCTTCTCCTGGGTGTCATAGACCGGGCAGTCCTGGCCGCAGACCGGACAGGGAAACTGACTACCCCTTGGGAAGTTCACATGCAGGTCCAGGCGCTTTTCCTCCACCGTGAACCGCACATCGTCCACCATCCACGGCGGAACCAACCCCAACGCCAGAGTGAACAGTTGATTACCTTGGTCCATCCTTATCCTCAGCTCGCTGCCCTTCCCATAAAGCAATCATACCGCCTTACCCACTCAATGTGTCGAGGAGCCTGTATAACCAATATTAACCAGAGAATTTACGACATGCTGGTAACTTATAGATTGAAAGAAATCAATGATATCAGTTGAATAAACAGTTAGGCTAGAACAATGCGGTACAGCTGCGTCTTTCGTTGATTTTCCAGGAATGAATCCATAAACATCTTTGTGGTTATATAATTTTCCCAAGTGCACACTTAACCATTTCTGAACAACTTTAAGACCCGCTTTGGGTGCGGTTATAGTTCTCACCTTCTTGCCATTTTTTATTTTGAATTTCCTATAATGCCGATCGCTCCTTTTGGTGATTGATACGGCAAATCCTGTGCTAAAGCTGAATAATACAGATAAAACTTTTAGCGATGTAACAGGGGGCAATCCATTTTCTATGAGCCTCTCTATTTCAATACCATCAGATGCACGCGTCTCTTCAGAAAGAGCCTTTTTCAAGTCTTCTTTATCAAAAAAAGAAACGAGGTATGGTGGGCTTTTCATGCTATAAGCAAAACCTTACTTAGGTTTTCGTTGAAGTCGTCGGCCAAGGCGGCGACGATCCGAAGGAGCGGCGGCGCATTGGCCGACGAGCCTTCTGTCTATGGTATTCGCATGTGGGCATGATTCACACCCTCGCGGCATAAAAGCACCATACCTCAATTACCATTATACCAATCTACATCTCTAAACGCAAGCGCCCTAGAAATATCAGAACTGTTTCTGTATGCACCATGTGGTATTACTCTAAGAGCTGCTTCGGTCGGCACGTAACCATATTGCATAGAATGAAGTTTGACCCTTACGAGCAGACCTTTTCGTCTCATAGAATCAATAATAGTCATTATCCTATCTTTATTATTTTTATTTTTAGCAATTTTCATTTTTGCACAATACTCAGCAATTATTCTCTGCTCTCTCGCGGGAGATATCACTTTAATAATTTTTAGGATATCAACCTCCGAAAATTTTTTTTCATCAAGAAAAAATATGTTCAGAATTTTTTCTCTCCTGCCTTTATAATAACTCTTGATATCTTTTTCGATAGCCTTTCTTTCTGGCTCTTTGATTACATTCTTAATTGTTATTGTTAGTCCATCTTTTTTGACGACAGAGTAAATAAAATCAAATTTTGGTGTCTTTCCGTACTTCGCAGTCATAAGAGCTAGAAATTCATTCACATGCGAGTTACTTGACATAATCAGCCTCCTAAATTAACTGTGGCAGAATTCTTTCGACTATTCTTTTATGCGCTACCACTGTCGCATACCACCCTTTGGCATCTTTCAAATTATTTATAGCTTCAGCATATGTTGTAAATAACGGCTTGCCAATATCGTAGTCACAATTCTCTCGCAATGCTCTTGATTTATCAATTATGGCCGCTAGTTCGTTCAGCGAAGACACTACTGCCGAATGCTCGCTGTGTGAAACATTGGCGCGGTTCTTATTGGCTAATCTCCTTAGTCTGCCTAATTGTTTTGACATTTCAGCATGCTTAATTCTTGAGGCATCATCCTCCAGTTTAATATGCATAAGTATGTCACGCAATTCTAGATATGCTGAATAATAGTATCTACTTATGGCGCTTCTGTACGCAGATTCGCTATGTGCATTAACAGATGAGTCACGCTCTTTTTTAACGTGGCTCGATAACAGGTTTGCAATGTAGTGAACATCCCGCGACGTGATCATGAATTTAGTGTTCTCGCGTCCCTTTGAAGTGATTGATATGCAAGCTTGAGAGCTTTTGCCCCAAGCATGCTAGCATTACGCTTCACAATTTAGTGCCTATCAGTGTCCGCTCTCTTTCGCGGGCACGACAAAACTCCGACTTGACCGATCCTCCCGATATCTGAACTTCTAACGCAACCCAACGTCTTGTTTCAATCGAATGGCAGTAAGCCACCTCCGTGACCTTCTCCGCCATTTCTATTCCTCAAACTCCGCATTCTTGAACTTCAGCACGTTGCAGTTCTCCTTCACGGCACGCTGCAGGCCGTCGTCGAAGCCATCAGACGCCGCCTCCGCCTGGATCTCGATGGCAATCCTGACCTTAACGCCGGTGCGCATGGTGAACTGTTGGACTACCTCGTCGACCAGATCGGCGAACTGTTTTTTGGCCTGAAAGGGATCGAGGTCTATGCTACCGTAAAACTGCTTCTTGACCGCTTGTTCTGCAGTGGCGCCGCCCGTCGAATAGCCACGCGTAGCAGATTCCTCCACGCGGGACGCGTCGTTACTGGCAGGACTTGTGGTTGTGGCTGCACCGCCACCACCGTTGACGGTCTTGGTCCGAGATGCCTCCTCCGCTGCCCGAAGTGCCTCTTGGTAAGCTGTAGCGGTCGCAGGCTCGATCAAGAGCAGCGCCGTATCGAGGATGGGTACCGTGCGCTGGCCATAGACAAATCCAACATAGCGTCCATCTTCTTTGCCTTGGGCTAGAGCAAAAAAGTCGCGGCTCTCCGCGCCTACAGCCAAAGTATGGTGAAACACCCGATCGTCTTTGAGCCGCGGCAGGTAGAGTTGCTGGCAGCTCTGCTGCCAGACGTTCAGGGCGTTGGTCTCCTTGACACCGTCCTTCCAGAACCAGTCCTTCAGCACTTTGGCCAAGTGGATAGGTGCCCACTCACTGATAAGCAGTTCGTTCTCCTTGAGCACGCGCTCGATTTCTTGTGACCAGTTTTGCGCCCCGGGGTTGACCTGGAAGTGCTCCCACCGCAGCTCGGAGAGGCCTTTACCAGGGCGTGCTTCCTGCATCGGCGCCAGGAGCCACTTGTAGGTCTCGCGAATCATGCGGCGCAGGGTCTCCTCGGCTTGCTCCAGGCTGGCGCTCGCCTGCTTGGCCATCAGGTTGTCGAGGACGATGCGGTTGTCCTTGTAGTCGGCGACGATGCTGCGCCATGCCAGGAACGAACGCACATGGTCCTTCAGGCGGCCCACGCTGTCGTAGTCCGCGGCCAGGAAAATCAGCCGGTTCTGCTTGAAGCGGGGCTGGTCGCCGCGCTTCTTAAGGATCTCGGTGGCACGGTCGATGGCCAGGCTTTGGCCGCTCTTGCTGAAGGCGGCGTCAGGCGGCAGCACCACCAAATGCAGCGCCCAGTCGTCGGGCACATCGCCGCTGCCGGTAAAGACGTGGATACCTCCGAAGACGCCGCTGGCAAAGCTGCGCTGCACGCGATCGCGGACGGTGGGGAATACGTCTTCCTTGTCTTGGAAGCGGCGCTTGCGCTCCTCCATCTCGCGCCGCAGGTTGGGCCGCGTGTCGAGCCAGAAGCGGTTGTTGGCGTGGTTGAGGTAGTGCAGCCGGTCACCCAAGCGACGCAGCGCGTCTTTGAACAGGTTAGGTTGTTGTCCCGGCTGGGCCACGCCCAGGATCACGCGCTCCAGTTCCAGACCACGCACGCCCTGGTTGGATGTGCTGGGCGCGCTGCCCAGAAAGATGGCGCGCGCTACACGGCGGCAGGCTTGCACACTGCCGAAGCGGGTATCCTGGTTCTCGATCTCCCAGGTCTCTGAACGCTCGCCATCCACGTCGCGCTCGATCACCGGCGTCCAGCCCTGTGGCAGATAGTACAGCACCTCGTTCAGCGTGTCGGCATCCATCAACGGAAAGCTGCCGGGCATGATCAGCGGATCGTTGTTACCGTCCTTCCACAGGCGGTGGATTACCTTCGCCATCAGTTTCAGCACGCCGCGCGTGCGCTGGAAGTTGTCCAGCGTTGACCAGTCCTCGTACAGGCGGTCGAACACCTCAGGGTGGATCGGGTAGGCGCGCGTCAGTCGTTCCAGATACTTGCTGTCCTGCGTTTCCTGCGGAAAATCGTCGTGGTTTTCGATGTAGTAGTCCGCGAACGAGCGGCAAACCGACTCCATCGCCAGTTTGTCGTTGATGTTGGCAAAGAGCCGCCGACGCACGATCTCGAACGCCTCCTCGGTGGCCACCGGCTTCCACAGCGCCTGAATGCGCCCAAAGTAGTGCGAAAGCGAAGCCAGCGCTTTCTCGCCGCGCTGGCTACCAGCCTCCTTGACGGATTCCGGCAGCGAGGCGAGCAGCACGGCGGTCGGCACGGCCTTCAACGCTTCCGTCAGCGCCTGCACGAAGCTGAGGTTGGAATCGAAGGTGCCGCCGGTCAGCGCCTTGCCGTCCTCGAACTGGCGCACGTAGGCCACCAGCTCGTCGATGAGGATGACGCAGGGCGCAGATTGTCTCAGCAGCGTCTCCAATACCGCCTTGCCGGGTGACGTGCCCGAAGCGTCGGCATCCGCCACCAGGTCATAACCTTCAGCACCCCCAAGTTGCCAGGCCAGATCCCCCAAAGCGTGCGCACCATCAACCCCTCGCGCTGCACGGGCTGGTTGGGTGAGGACTTAATGCCGTCGAGCACCGCGATGCGCGCCTTGGGCAGTTCCGTCACGCCCGCTGCGTCGAGAATGGCGGGCACGCCTTGCAGGTCGCTGACCGGTGCCTCGCCCTTGGCAAGGTGATACACCGCCAGCATGGTGTGCGTCTTGCCGCCGCCGAAGGCTGTTTGCAATTGGATCACCGGGTCGCCACCTTGGCCCGCAAGGCGCTTGACCACCGAATCCAGCAACAGTCGCATGCCTTCGGTGATGAAGGTGCGCTGAAAGAACAGCGCCGGGTTCTGATATTCCGCGTTGGCCGTGCCCGCATGCACGCGCGACAGGTCGGCGGCGAATTCGGCCTGCTGGAACTTGCCTTCCCGCACATCGGAGTGCGGCTCCGCGATCTCGCGCCAAGGTTTCAATGCCATGTTCTTCCTCTCAGATGTCCAGTTGACCTTGCGAGCCGAGCACGCCCGCCTCGCCAGCGGCCTGTTCGATGGCGCTCCACGCCGTCACCAGCTCGTTGTAGGCGCGGGCTTCCTCGGCCCAGCCCTTGCGTTCGCACAGGGTGTAGAGGCGGTAGGCCAGTGCGCGGATAGGCTCGGCGCGGGCGGGCATGCGGGCGAGCAAGGCGCCCGCAGCGGATTCGCCGTCCTGGTTCAGCGCGCGAATCAGCTGGTGCAGTGCTTCCCATACGGGCAGGCGGATGTCGGATTCCGGCGACCAGTCGCGCGCCAGTTCCGCCCAGCGCAGCAGGCGCAGTTCGCCCTTGCCGGCCTCCACCACGCCAGTGGCTTGCAGGCCAGCCACGCTGGTGCCCTTGGCGCGCGCCAGCACGTCAGCCTCGCCGTACTTGCCGGTGGCCCAGCCTTGTTGCTCGAACCAGTGCAGGCAAAACTGCGTGTCGGCGTCGAAGTCGTCTTCGGCCAAGAAGCGGTTGATCAATTGCAACGCGGTGCGCACGCTCATCGGCGTGCCGTCGGCCTCCAGCACCGCGGCGTATTGCGAAAAGATGGCCATCCCTGGGCCGATGATGGCTTGCGAGAGGTCTACTGGCGCGACGGGAGAATTGACGCCGCCACGGGTCATGTCCAGCAGCGCCTCGGGCAGCACGGCATTGAGTTCGCGGATGAACTCGCGGCGGCTGACGGTAGCGGCATCGAGCGCGCGTTTGTGGCAGACGAGGACGATGCTGGAGGCAAGGGCGTTGGAATCCTGATTTCGCTTCCGATTTTCTCGTTCTGTGCTCATCGGCCATGTGCCGGTAATGGCAAAACTGGCCGCCAGCACCGCTTCCAGAAAGGTTTCCCAGCCGGTGCTGGACGTGCCTGAGTCCCCCGTGGTTTCGCTCTGCTTGAAAGCGTAGTAGATCGTCACCGGAAACGCCGGATGCGCCTGCTCGGCCAGGTTGTGGATGGCTCGGGTCATGCCATCCAGAAAAAACTTTTCCGCTTCGGTCTTGCCCCCGTGGCGGTAAGGCGTGGCGACCAGTTCCTCGGCCTTGGGCACGGCCAACGTCGTATAGAGGCTGGGGAAGATGGGACGCAGTGACTTGCGCAGCCAGACGTAAAAAAAGTCCGAGAGATCCGCGTAGCCGATGTTGTCGTAGTACGGTGGATCTGTAGAGACTACTTTTCGGAAGCTGATGTCTTGGGCAGCGGCATCACTCTGAAACACTTTCCCGAATGCATGCGGATTGGCTCCAGTAGCCAGGAGCCCAGCAACCGTATTTGACAACATGCTTTCAAATGAGCCGCTAGGGCCGGTTACCACATTAGCCTCGGCAAAGTCCCATGACATTGGAAGTGCTTGGCGCCCGAAAGTGTCTCCGGGACATTGAACTCCCGACTTGAAGGTGACGATGCTGCTGGAGCGATTCGCAGTCTTGCTTGCGCTCAAAGCCAAATACACTCCAACTGCCTGCGCATACGCCGTCGCACCCGAACCGCCGGCATCCAGCCCCACGCCATCATCGGCGAGACCAGCGGCCAGCGCATCCTGCCGGCACTTTTCGATGGCTTCCTGCACCAGATCGGAAAACGTGGTCAGGGCAACCAATTGGCGGGAAGTGAAGATGTCGCTCCACTTGGTCATGCCGTAATTGCCGACGCGAAAACCCAGGGCCTGCTGGAAAAACTCGACTTCTGGCTTCCATTCCGGTTTCGCCTGCCAGGCAGTGGCCTCGTGCTCGGCAGTCGGTGCCAGATAAACACGCCCCCGCGCGCCCTCGGCCACAATCGCCATCAGCCTCGCACCCATGCGGCCTGTCTGCCCTTCGGCCTTGATGTAGTCGCCGCTGATGGGCGCGCCCGAGATCACACACCGGAAGTTCGCGCCACGACCGGCAGCTTTGGTGCCTTCCTTCGCTTCATCTGGAGGTTCACCCACTTTCACCGTGAAGCGATATTTATCGCCCTCGACCACGGGTTGCACATAGACTTCCTTGCCCGCCTTGCTGCTGAGGATGAAGGTCGAAGCCAGCGGAACATCCACATGGCTGAACGCCGGGTTGGGGCTTTTGACCGTGCGCGCCCATAGCCAGGCGATGACGGTTAGTTGCTGTCCCAGAAACGGCTTCAGATCGGGCCGCTCGGCCACCATCTCTGCGGAGACTTCGATCTTCGGGTACAGATGGCCGATGCGCTTTTCGGTCTCGGCGCCCATCCACGCTCCGTAGCGCCGCACATCCTCGGCCAGGCCGCGTGCGCCAGACCAGTCCTCATGTAGTTTTGCCTGCTTCTCGCCTTGCGGAACCGGGCCGACAGGTTTGCACCCGGCAAAGCGCGGCGGAATCTCAATCATCGCCTTGTTGATGGTGACGGCCACGGGGTTGAGGTCGGAGGCGTAGCTCTCCAAGCCCAGCCGCTGCGCCTCAAGCGGCAGCGCACCGCCGCCGGCGAAGGGATCATGAAAGGCGGGCAGTTTGTCGGGGTTGAACAGCTCGGCGGCCTGCGGGTGGCTCTTGTTGAGTTCGCAGGTCTCGCGCCAACTACGCACGATCTCTGCGCGGGCGCGGGCCAGCACGTCCTCGTTGTTGGTGTTCTCCCACTGCACCAGGTCTTCGATGATCTTGAACAGGCGCTCGCGCTCGATGGCGGCCTTTTCCTTGTTCACCCCATACTTGAAGCCGCCGCCCTGCTGGTAGCCGGGGTCGTTAACCATCTGCGCAAAGATGACTGCGCGAGCTGCCGCCAACGGACGGCGTGCCCACCATAGGTGCAAGGTGGAAGGATGACCGTGACGAATCGACTTCTCACGGGCTGCGGCAACATTGATGGCATCGAGCGGCAGCGCGACTTCAATGAGTTTTTTTGGGCTTTTGATGGGAGCGGTCATGTTTGGCCTTATTTCCAGTGCGCTGGACGTTGGAGCACAAAGCCATCAGCTTTGACGACTTGTTCGGGTAACTGGCTGGCGCGCAGTTTGTTTTCGCTGATGGCAAGGTGGCCGCTGGCGTGTTGCTTGAGTGCCTTGGAATGGCGATGGGGCGGGAAGGCGACGATGACGCGCTTGGATGGAAAGCGTTCGCGCACTCGGCGGATGGGTGTGGTGAGGTCACTGTCGCCAGAGATGACCAGGGCCACGTCGAAAGCATTGTCGAAGGCATCCGTCATCAACTGGATAGCAATGTTCACATCGGTCATCTTTTCTTCGTAGTCCAGCCAAGTGGCGTGGCATGCCCGGCACTCGCGTTTCTTTTCCAGGTAGTGGCCGAACTGACTCTGAACCCCTTGAACAGCCAGTGCCTCCAGATAATCGTTCTGCCGCTTCTGGTCCGCCGCATTGCGGCCATTGTCACAAATACGGGCGGAGAAGTAATGGGTGGCGACTAGTTGCTGGCCTGGTTTGAGTAGGGCGCGTGCAAGCGCGGCCACATCCAACCAAAAGTAGCGCTTGAATCGGGCCTGCTTCAGGCCGAAGTACAGGTTGAAACCATCTATATAGGCGGCGACGCGAGTCATGGACGTGTTTCCGACCCCTTGCCATGCGGTGCGAAGGTGATACTATACGTTATACGAACCCCCCCGGAGATAGTATCTCCGGCCCGACGCCCCGAAAGGGGCGTTTCTTTTTTGTGGGTTGCCCCTGGCCCCGCCGGGAATCGCATCTCCGGGCCGACGCCTCCCTCGCGGAGACGTTTCTTTTTGAGACTACGCCAGTACATCACTGCATTCTCTCCGCGTGCACCGCCCGCGCAAGCAACTCGTCAAGGTCGAGGTTAATGCTGGTCACCGCCCAATCGGGTTCTTGTGTGAAGGGTTTCATGACGTAGAATGGCCCTTCGTGCTGCTCGCCGTCCACCAGCACGATGGCGAGGATGAATTTATCCTGCTGGTTCAACCCGTAGAGGATTTCGTTGCGGGTCACGGTAATCGTGCTATGTCCCTTGGCGCGACCCTTCACCTCAATATGCCGGGAGGGTGGGAGCTTGCCATCCACGGCTTTTGGCAGACTGGTCACGTCCCAACCGCATTTCTGCGCCGAGACATCGATGACCTCATGACCAAGGGCACGCTCGGTATCCATGACGACCTTCATGGCCACCCGTTCCACATGGGCCCGGGCGTTGGCGTCTGCCGACCATCCGGACTGCCCCTTGCGCTGTGCCAAAAGGCCAGCGGGGATCACCAGTGCGCCGCCCACCACCACCGGCGTCGCCGAAATCACATGGCGCATGGACAGAAGTTCCTTCTCGCGCGTCTCGCGGCGGACGCTCAGGTCATCGATGGTACGGCGCACGTTCTCCAGTGTCAGGCGAACGTCTTTGCCAGCGGCCATGTCGTCTTGCAGCTTGATGTAGCGATCGGACCAGAAGTTGATCTCCTTGACCAGACGCTCGTTGACCGCGGCAAGGGTCTTGTCGATCATCTTCTCGCGGCGGGCACGCACCTCGTCAAAGTGCTCCGGCACCAGATGCGTGGAAGCGTGCGCCAAGGCCTCCTGCTCAAGATTCTGCGTGATCCATGGCGCGGCCAGCACATCTTCGATCAGGCCCATGTCGGCCTTGCCGATGGGTTCGAGGTCGAGGTGCGGTGCCCAGCCGGCATTGATCGCGACGCCCTGCGGGTCGATCTCAACGAACTGCATGCGGCGGGAAACGACATGGGCGGGGTCGCCACCTTCCTTCACGGAATGATCGATGAGGAACATTACCCTAGGGGTGAGGCCCATGTCGCTTGGGTCTACGAGAACGGCGCCTTGCTTGAGCTGGTTACGATGGGCTTCCAGCACCAGGTCGGTGATCGACTGCATCAGCGGATGCCCCGGATGGATCAAACTGGCCATCGGCGCGCCGATCCGGTCGGTGAGGCGCACGTATTGCTTCTCAAAACATACGCGCTCGTATTTGCGCAGCACGGGGGCGAGGTTGCGGCGATCTCGCCCGGCAATTCTTCGGTCGCGCTCGCGGATGTTGGCCGGAACGTGGGTAATCTCATAGCGGCTAGGTTCGCGTGGGCGCAGCTCTCCACCCAGTTGCTGGAATGCCTGGTTGAAGAAGGAGCGGATGAAGTAGGGTTGGAGCTTGCGGGCCTCGGCCTTTTCCATCTCCTCCTTCACCGCGAACAGGCGCTTCTCGTCCATCACTTCTTCGCATAGCGCATTGCGTTTGATGATGTTCTCGAGGTGCTCGGTATCCAGCGCACCTTCCACCCTCTGGAGCAGGCGGGCGCGGACTTCGGGATCGGCTCCGTAGCGGATAGCTTCGATCAGCAGATCTTTGAGAGGCTTATCCTCGAAGACCTCGCCCAAGATGTCGAACACGCGGCCGCCCAGGGCCTGACGCTCCACCTCCAGCTTCTCGAACAGACGCTGGAAGACATCCCCCTCGCGGGTCTCGGCGGCCACCATATTCCACAGGTGGCAGACCTCGGTCTGGCCAATGCGGTGGATGCGGCCAAAACGTTGCTCCAGACGGTTGGGGTTCCAGGGTAGGTCGTAGTTGACCATCAGGTTGGCGTTTTGCAGGTTCACGCCTTCGCCCGCAGCGTCGGTAGCGATGAGCACGCGCACGGCAGGGTCATTGCGGAACAGCTCCTGCACCTTGCGGCGCTCTTCGCGTTTGACGCCGCCATGGATCATGACTACGGCCTCCTCGCTACCGATCAGCCCACGGATCTTGACCGCGAGGTAGTTCAGCGTGTCACGGTGCTCGGTGAAGATGATGAGCTTGCGCTGGCGTCCATCGGCATCGCGCATCTCTGGGGTATTCTGCAACAGCTTGGATAGCTCGTCCCACTTGCGATCCTGGCCAGAGTGGACAACCTGCCTGGCCTGCTCCTCCAGGCCTTCGAGGATGAAGATCTCGGCTTCGAGCTCCTGGATGGTCCGCGCGGCGGTGGCCTGATCAACGACGGCTTCCTCAAAGTCCTCGTAATCTTCAGGCGAGAATGCATCGGCCGACTCCCAGATATCTTCTGGGGGATGGTTGAAGCCGATTGGACCAAGGGTCTCGGCCAACGCCTGGCCGCGATTCCGCAGCTTTTCTTCTTCGACCCGGCGCGTCAGTTTGATACGCCGACGCTTGAGCGACTGGTAGATGGCCTCGGGGCTGGAGGCCAGACGGCGCTGCAAGGCGGTAAGGGCGAAGCCCACGGTGCCCTTGCGTTGACCGTCGAGTTGATCGGCCCGGTTCATTTCCTCCTTCACGTAATCGGTGACGGCGGCGTAGAGCGCAGCTTCTAGATCGGAGAGTTGGTAGTTTGTGGTGTAGGCACGACGTTCCGGAAACAGGCGCGTGCCATCGAAACGGAGCATGTCTTCCTTGACCATGCGGCGCATCAAATCGGAGACATCGACCTTGTGGGCGCCATCGCGGAACTTACCGTAGAAACGGTCAGCGTCCAGCAGTGACAGGAACAGCTGGAAGTCCTCCTCCTTGCCGTTGTGCGGCGTGGCCGTCATCAACAGGAAGTGCCGCGTGATCGAGCCCAGCAGCTCGCCAAGCTGGAAGCGTTTGGTCTTGTTGACCTTGTTGCCGAAGTAGTTGGCCGAGAGCTTGTGCGCTTCGTCCACGACCACCAGGTCCCAGTGCGACAGTCGCAGCTTCTCCTGCAGGTCTTCGGCGCGCGCCAGCTGATCGACGCGAGCGACCATCAGATCGATATCATCAAACGGATTGCCGCTACGCGACTGCTCGACCTGCTCGCGTGAAAACAGCGTGAACGAGAGGCCGAACTTCTCGAACATTTCGTCTTGCCACTGCTCGACCAAGCTGCCGGGAGCGACGATGAGCACGCGCTTGGCGTCTGCCCGCATCAGCAGCTCGCGGATCAAGAGACCTGCCATGATGGTCTTGCCAGCGCCTGGGTCGTCGGCCAGGACATAGCGCAGTGGTTGGCGCGGCAGCATGGACTCGTAAACCGCCGTGATCTGGTGCGGCAGTGGCTCCACGTTCGACGTGTGGACGGCCATCATCGGGTCGAAGAGATGGGCCAGATTGATGCGGTAGGCCTCGGCAGCGAGCTTGAACTCATCCCCGGGTGCATCGAATGCCCACGGGCGGCCTGCTTCGGCCAGCGACAACTTGGCCTCGTCCGTGCGAAACAGCATGCGCTCCCGCAGCTTGCCGTCTGCGGTCTTGTAGTAAACGGTGAGCGAGGTATCGCCTACCGGCTCCGTGGTGACGACGCGGACCACTTGCCCAGGTTCGATACCCGAGATGGCCGAGTTCTTTTGAATCTGTTCGAGCTTCAGCACAACCTCTCCCGATATTTTCGTTCAGTCTACATGACTACAGCATCGGATGCATAAGGCTACTTGGGCAATCTGAGTGGGGTATGGGGGATCCTTCATGGGCCAAGTTTTTTTAGCTGCCCCTTGCCTATAAAACGAAAATGTCCGAGCGGTAAATTGCTTGAGGCGCAGTAGTACCGGCATGCGTGCTCCGTTGACACCGCGCCAGCTATCCACAGGAAGCATCGGATGGCTGGGGTGGACAATGATTCGAATCAAACCGATCAAAAGCAGTGGTGGTGCAGCCGGGGTCGCGAAATATCTGCGCAATGAACACACGGGCGAGGCGGCAGAACAGGCCGCTGGCTATTATAGCGAGCGCGGTGGAGCGCCCTCTTTTTGGGCAGGTCGGGGCGCAGAAGCCCTGGGTCTTTCGGGAGCCGTGGATACCGACCAGTTCCAGGCACTGCTGGAAGGGAAACTGCCGGATGGCACGGATTTGGCGGGACGGCACCAGAATCGCCGCATGGGCGACGGCTATGTCCTCAGCGCTCCCAAGTCGGTGTCGATGATGGCCTGCGAGGATGAACGCTGGAAAGCATGGCACGACGAGGGGGTGAAAGCAGCCATAGCGTTTCTGCAGGAACGCATGGTCTATGCGCGTCTGGGCAAAGGCGGCCAGATATCGGAATACGACGGGGACATCATCGCCGCCGTGCATCGCCACGAGGACGCCCGCCCGGTCGATGGGATCGTGGATATGGACCTGCACAGCCATGTGACGGTCATCAATGCCATGCGTCGCTCCGACGGGCAATGGACCAGCATCAACAATGACCAAGGCGTCGACTGTGAACTCCAGAAAGAAGCCGATGCCATCTACCTGGCCACCATGGCCCGATTGGCCGTAGAGCACGGCTATGAACTGGAGCAAAGTGCTACCGGTTTCGAAGTGGCGGGCATTACCCGCGACCAGATCGAGGCATTCAGCCGCCGACGGGGACAAATCCAGGCGGATCTGGGCGATAAGGGCGGCATCGAGGCTGCCAGTGTCGCGCAACGGGACGCGGCCTGGTCCGCCACCCGGGCGGAGAAACGGCAACTGAGCCAGTCGGAGCAGCGGTGGGAGTGGCACCAACGCCTGCGGGAAGCCAAGGTTCCCACCCGCGACCTATGGGTGAAGAGCCTAGAACGCGCCAGACAGCGGGAAATGCCGCCCCCAGACCGCGCAACGCTTGCCGTACAGGGGGCGCTGGAGCATTGCAGCGAACACGACACGGTATTTTCGCAGTCCGCCGTTCGTGCCGAGGCGCTGCGGCAGGGTATGGCAGCGGGGGTTTCCGTCGAGGCAATCGACGCGGCCCTACAGGCAAGCGTCGAACTATTGGATGCAGGGCAGGTAGATCGGGATGGAACCGGCAAGTTGCGCCGGATGCATACTACCCAGCGCGCCGTGCAGGAAGAGTTGGCCATCCAGACCATCGCCACCCAGGGGAAGGCCGAAGCCCTCCACTCCCCGGAATCGGCGTCGGCACTGCTGGAGCAAAGACAGAAGGCGCAAGGTTGGAACTATTCCGATGGGCAGGTTGAGGCCATACGGATGGCCCTCATCGGCAGGGAGCAACATCAGGGAATAGTGGGTGCTGCCGGCGCCGGAAAAACCACCAGCATGGCTGTCATCGTGGAACAGTATCGACAGGCTGGATACGAGGTCATCGGACTCGCCCCCTCGGCCAAGGCTGCTGCAGAACTGCAGTCTGCGGGCTGCCAGACGCAAACCCTGGAGTCCTTCCTGCGCAGCAAATCGAGCGAAGCCTCTGGCCAGATCCTTTATATCGTCGACGAAGCGGGCATGGTCTCGCGTCGGGATTTGCTGCGCTTCTATCGGCGTGCGCAACAGGACGGAGCAAGGACTCTGACCGTGGGCGACCCCCGGCAATTACAGGCCGTGCAGGCCGGTAATCCCTTCGAGCAACTGTTACGCTGTAACGGTTTCCGCCAGGCCAGCATCACCCAGATCAACCGGCAAAAGGACCCGGCACTATTGGCCATTGCCGAAGCCTTTGCCGGCGGGGACGCAGAAAAAGGTTTGCGGCTTGCCGATCCGTACCTGCGGGAGATTCCCCTGCCCGATTCAGTGCCAGGCCAAAAGAAGATCGACAAAGCCGTCAAGCAGGAATGTTTGGCAAGGGCGGCGGCGGCTTCCTACCTTAGGCTGTCTTCCGAGGAGCGCGGGCAAACACTGGTTCTGGCCGCCAGCAATGGCACGAGACGGATCGCCAATACCGAGATCCGCACGGGTCTCATAGAGCGGGGGGAATTAGGCCCGGAATCCGTGGTGATCACCGCTCTCGACAAGGTCAGCCTGAGTGTTGCCCATCAGGCGCAGGCTGCGTTCTATCGTCCGGGGCAAGTGGTGGAACTTGGCCGCGCGGAGTCCGGCGTTGGGGAGCGCGGCACCCGCTGGAGGATCGTGGGTACCGAAAATGGCAAGCTGCAAGTCGTCCCCTTGCATGCGGAGGCGAAAGCACCAGTACATCTCAGGCCCTCGACCACACTGCAATTGTTCGATGTGCGCCCGATGGAATTGCGCGAGGGCGACCAAGTTTTATTCCGACAGAACGACAAGAGCCGAGACATCGATCTTCGCAACGGCGATGATGCCGTCATTGCCATCCAGAATGGAAAAGCGTTCGCAACGCTGCGCGATGGAAAGTCGATAGAGCTGAAAGCCAGTGAAGTCATGGATTATGGCTACTGCCGCACCGTTCACGCCTCCCAAGGCGCCACGGTGGATCGGGCGATCGTCATCGCCGAGCGTAGCCGCGCTGGGGCGAACCTCGGCTACGTCGCGCTGAGCCGAGAGAAACTTCACCTGGAAATCCTGACCGACGACAAGGAAAGGCTGGTCGAGAGTTGGGGGAAATACGTACAACAAGAATCTGCGCGGGAGGCAGCGATGCGCGGCACACTGCAAAGTGCCAGAGACCAAGCCCGAGAAGTTATCTCTTGCCAGCTGGCCCATGCTCGTGCCGAAGAAAGAACTCAGCGCGAAACCCGGAAAAGAGAAAAGGCACGAGACACCCTGACCGCCAAAAAGCAACGCAGCCCTGCTTACGACCAAGGCATTGGTTGGTGACACTGGCCGAACCCTGCGATCCTGCCGAAATGCTGGCGGCAACGAGCGTGAGCCAACTCGACCGCGAGCCTTCTCCGGCAGCACAAACGCCACATCCCGCCAGGGTGCGTTTGTGCGGATAAAAGCCTACCCGCAGGGTGGGCGTAACCCAACGTAACTACATGGAAACATTCCGTGGGTACACGGCAAAGCGTGTGAATCAACGCTCTTTGTGAGGCATTCCCGTGCCACTCCGTGTCAACCAAAAATCAAACCGTGTTTTGGGTTGACATTGCGCCAGCTACGGGTGAGCGGCGCAAATCTGGCACAGGGCGCGGATGCCGCTTTCAGGAGGATGTCGTATGGCGCGAACGCTTACCGCAAAGGTGCTTCCCTACCTCGAAGCCATCGAGGCGGCGCACAGGGCCGGCGAATCGTGGAAGGATATTGGTGCGTTGGTGGAAGCGGCTATAGACGTGCGTTTCGGGTCGCCCATTTGTTTTGGAAATGCGGTCCGACGGGCACGCAAAGGGGTGGACGATGGGCGCCTATGGGTCGAGCAACGGCCCTTGCCCGGCATGGCGCACAAGCCTGTGGGTCTATCGCCAATTCATAAAACACCGATATCACAGGAACCACGTAAATCACTTTCTGTTGATCTGGATAAACCGTAAAGGAGAGTTTATGAAACATCTGGTCATTAGCCATGGCGATAAAGGCGGCGTGGGTAAGAGCATTTTTTCCATGCTTGCTGTTGAGTTTGGGTTGTTCTCCGGACGGAATGTTGCGATTGTGGAGGGCGATACGAAAATCGGGGATGTGAAGGCGCGGTATGAGGACGTGGTTTCGGTCTTGTCGGTAAATTTGGATAAAAGCGGCAATGACGCCGAGAACGCGATAGCCACCCTCTTTAGCCACTTGGAAGCCCTGCAGAGTGATTTCGTAGTCATGAACCTCCCTGCCAATTCCCACAAGGCGATTGACGCCTATGCGGAGATTATCGCGCCCGTTGCGCAAGAGCTGGGGTTGCAGATCTGTGTGGCGTGGATGATCGGGCGGGAGTCCAGCAGCGCGACCCTGGCGAACGAATCCGCCATCTGCCAGTTGGCGGATCGCAAAATGGCCGTAGTCAATCGCCACGAATCCGATTTTGACCGGGATTACTACTGGTTCACGGCTCCGCAGTATCGGGAGAAGTGGATCGCATCGGGTGGTTTGACTGGGGAAATCCCGGAACTGGCGTCCCGCGTAGGAGCCAGGGTGAAGGAATACCAGGGCCAGTCTTTTGCCTCGCTGACGGGTCCGGAAAGCCCGCTCTTCATTGTCGAGCGACAGATCATCAAGCACTGGCTGCAAAAATCTTGGCAAGGGTCGGTGATCCCCTTGCTGGAGGGGGAATGAATCATGCGCGATGAGACCCAAAAAGAAACGACGAACACGGAACCGATGTCCCAGGTACTGAAGGGGATCAGTGCGGAGGATCTCGGTGGATTCCTCGACTGGTCAACGCGCTTTCGGATCGGCCCAGACGACCCGATGTGGGGCGCAGTACTTGCGACGAAGATCTCTTACCAGGCAGCGGCGGTGTCCATGGAGGCTGCGGCCGACTTATCCGCCCAGGTGGCCACAATCCCGGAGATCATCTATCGAGGAGCGAGGCGCGCGGCCAACGAAGTGGCGACCAGCATCGCAGGGCAGTCCGACGCGTTTGTGACGCGGCTCGAGGCGGGAGGTGGCAAATTCGCCCGGAACTTTTATGCGGAGGTGGAGCCCCTCCTCGACCAGTCGATGAAGAAAGGCGGTGAAACCCTGGGAAAGGCCTTGCAGAGCGGCAGCCTCAAGCTAGAGAAAGCAGAGCAGGCGCTTGCATCCCAGCTCTCGGGAGAGGCCATTCAGCGCTACATCCAAGGTGCAAAGCAGGAAGCGCTGGCCACCTTCACCGACGAGGCGAGGAAAGCCGCCCAGGCGGCTGTGCGGGCAGATCTCACCTGGTCGTACGCAGCTACCGGGGCGGTGATTCTGGTGCTGATCCTGACCGGCTGGATCGCCAACGACATCTACCTGCATGCCACCGACCGGATCACACCCGAACCCATCCAGCGGTACACCAATGGCCAGCGGTATTGCCATCAGGCAGGGCCAGACTATGTGTGCGTTCTCACCAAGGCGCCGCCGGGACCCTGAGGCTCTACCATCACGTCCCATCTCCTTTGGCCTGGCAAGGTCGGTTTGATTCTTCTCTGCCGGGCCATTCGTATGATGGTAGGCTGTGCGCGATTGGTCCACGCCAGGTGTATGCCAGCAACGATCACCAGCATCTGCGGGACATTGCGGACGCTGGAATCTTATACTATGCTCAACGCCAGAGGCTAATTGAAGATGAGGGTTGACGTGATCTCGAAGGACTGAAAAAGACTGGAAGCGGACATGTTGGTGGGCTATCTTATCCTTCGGCTTGCTGGGGCTGGGAGTGAGGATTTCATTGTTTTGTCTTATGTTGACATTTCATGATAAATTCCGAAAAAACAGCAGGTTGTACTTCTCATTGAGGGCCTGCTATGGGACAGAGTGGTTCCAATCGTCCAATGGATAACATTGTGAGTTGATATGCTAATAACAAAATGCGCAACTGACTGCCATAACTGCGGCAAAGAAATAACGACACTACGTCCACTCACTATTGATGGGGAAACGGTATGCTTATATATAGGTTGCACAACAGATAAAAGGTTTGAAGTTGATCTTCCTAAAAAATATTGGTTATCCCTATCCTTGATCACCGGAAACGAAACAAAAGCTGAGTCATGGCTGGCGGCAAGAATACACGAGACAATAACACTCAGCACAAACACGATCGAACGCTATCTGCGAATCAAGCTTGGAGAGTTACTACAACATGAGACAAAATGATGCATTCTGTCTTTTTAATTAAGTAAATATCCTCCGGCTTTGCCGGAGGATATTTACTTATTGATAACTGTAAATTTCTAAAGTGCATTATATCCTAACGGTGAATGGCAGCTTTCGCTGCATCACCGCCTATTCCCTAGCAGTCTGCCAGATCCCTCCTAAGCAATCCCGAGGCACACCACGTCCAAGCAAAATCAGGGGGGAACTGCGATCAACACTTTCCCCGCACCTCAGGTGCCTACGGCGAGCCAGATACCCCAGAACTGCAGGGCGGTACCCGCCAACACAAAGAGGTGCCAGATGAAGTGAAAATACCGACGCGCATCCATCACAAAGAAAACTACACCGGCTGTGTACGCTAGCCCGCCCGCGCCAAGGTACCAAAGGGAAAGGCCGGGAGCCACCTAGTATAAAGGACCTACCGCCAGCAGAATGAGCCAACCCATGAGGAGATACCACCAAAGGGATAAACCCGCAAAGCGCTCACGGAAACGCCAAAGAAGCAGGGCACCGACGATAGCCAGCGACCACTCCGCGGCAAAAAGCCCCCAACCGAGAGGCCCGCGCAGCATTAGGATACTCACGGGCGTGTAGGTGCCGGCAATGAGGCCGTAGATGGCCGTGCGGTCCAGAATCTGCAGACGCTCCTTTTTGGGCCCGCTGCGCCAAGCGTGATAGAGGAGAGAGTTCAGATAGAGCAAGGCTGCTGTGAACAGAAAGAGTCCCAGTGCCAGGAGAGCCCGTGTCGATAGCGACGACCAGTGCGGCACGACCAGTAAGACAAAAGCGGCCATTGCAAGCCCCACACCCGCACCGTGGGACACGGCGTTGACCTGCTCTTCTCTACTGGATTGCTCCCGCATCGCCGCACCCCTTCGCCCGATATACAAGGGGTTATATCAGCCAGTAGCCCCCATGGCAATCGGCCCAGAGTAGTGCCGATAACTCACCTTTTCCCGCGCTGCGGGCATCGGCATACCGGTGGCTCTGCCGCCCCTCTCGCTTCGGAGTAGGTAGGTAAGTGAGCTCTCGACTTTGCGGGGGTATACTTGGACTGGTGCTCTAGTTTCTTTCACTTGACTCTTTTTTCCGATGGGAAGTCGATGCCATGACGATCGATTCGGGACCATCTGACGTAACCACAGAATCGGGCCTCCTGCAACAACTTCCGGAAGAGGAGCGTCAGCGCATAGAAGACCGCTGGCGGATTTATCAATTGCGTCACCATCCTTCCTGGTGGCGGCGCCTGCTCCTGTTCCTGAGCCTGATCGGGCCCGGCATTCTCGTCATGATCGCTGACAACGATGCCGGCGGTGTCATTACCTACGCCCAAACCGGTGCGATGTACGGCATCGGCTTCTTTATTCCCTTTTTGTTGCTGATGATTCCTGTCGCTTATATCGTTCAGGAGATGACGGTACGCTTAGGTGCGGTTACCCATCGCGGCCATGCAGAAATGATCTGGGGACGTTATGGGGCCTTTTGGGGTGTCTTTTCCTTAATTGATCTTACCATTGCAAACATTCTTACCCTGGCAACGGAGTTTATCGGGATCCGGGTTGGCATGAGTGTCTTTGGGGTATCACCTTATATCTCGGTGCCGGTTGCCTGGTTCTTTGCCGCTTCTATCATGGTTTTTTTACACTACAGCACTTGGGAGCGTTTGGCGCTCTGGATTGCCGCCGCCAATATCATCTTTGTGCCATTGGCCATTGCTGCGCACCCAAAGTGGGGACAGGTCATCGCTGCCGTGGGCACCTGGCATATTCCCGTCGGCACCGCATTGGGCGCTTTCACCTACGTTGTTCTAGCGAATTTGGGCACCACTATTGCTCCCTGGATGCTGTTTTTCGAGCAATCCTCTGTGGTTGATAAGGGGCTTACCATTGCAGATATTTTTGGTGGTCAAGCGGATACGGCCATTGGCAGCCTTTCTATGGGGATAATCGCTATCGCCATCGTCGTATTAACAGGGACACTGGTCTATGGCCATCCAGGGGCTTCCAATTTTGACATAGAGGCCATCCTGCAGAGCCTGCAACAAAGTCGATTGGGGAACCTTGGTACCGCTCTTTTTGCTCTAGGTCTGGTCGAGGCTGGACTCATCGCAGCTATCGCCATTACCGCCAGCACTTCCTGGGCGGTGGCCGAGGCTCTCAAGTTGCCACGAAGTTTGAACCTGCGTCCCCAGCATGCACTACCTTTCTACCTGTCTGGTATTCTCAGCGCTGCCCTAGCGGCTATTGTTGTCCTGATCCCTCATGTACCACTGGGTTTCCTAAATCTTACCGTTCAGGTGATCGCTTCCATTTTTATGCCAGCCGCCATGCTGTTTCTTCTTATGCTGCTCAATGACCGAGAGATCATGGGCGAATATGTTAATCGGCCTTGGCAGAATTACTCGGCCTTAACCATTGTCGGATTGCTCATTTTGGCCAATGGGCTTTATGGGTACACTGTGATATTCCACCGAGGCTAGGACTTGTTATGCGTAAATATGATGATTTTAACTCGATTACTACCAAAGAGTTTCTGGAATTTTTTGAGGAGGAAACACACCAGCAGCCCTGCCCCCTCAATCGTGCGCCCGTACAAGGTTGGGTTCGGATCGCCTTCTGGATTCTACGTTTGTATATCCTGGTGATGCTCGTCACAGTAGCTGTTGGCTTTTCCCGTGGGATACATTAAACGCAAAGAATACCTACTTCAAAATATGCCATGGGTTGTTTCCCTAACATCATACATGACCATATTTGTAAACGACAGCTTCCGCTGCGTTCCTGCCATTGGCACGTTCTCTACTGAATAATCGCGTGGCCAGTCTTTACAGTAACAACGGACGTGGTCGCTACTATCGTCAGCGCTGTGCGCTTGAACAAAAGCGATTGTTCTCACCCAGCTAACTCGATGACAGAACGACCCGCCAAGGAAAATACGCATCCTGACGTCCGCATTCATGTCCTACTCACACTCTATAAAATCCCAAGCGAGTTGTCCATTGGGCTCCATAAAATAGGGTGCTGCCGTGACCGATCCGGATGTTTGGGTGAGAGGGCATGCCGCCATGGCCTCGAGATAGGCCAACAGCCGTCGGCGTTTTTTGCTTACCGCTTGCCGTGAGCAGCCCATCATCCTACCCAGTTGTGCCTGGCTTGCACTCGGGAACTCCAGACGCAAGGCCACCAGCTTGCGGATTGCGGGCGGGGCCAGCCGAATGAGACGCTCTGCGGTTCGGTCATCCTCCAGAAACGGTGCGGCTGCCCCTGACGCCACTACCGCATCCTTCAGTAGCGCCATGCCCTGAGCATGCTGTTGCCGGATACGACGATTTGCGAGAGCCTCGGACGTGGTCTTGGAGAGCAGTGGATCATGCTCGAGCAACCACCGATCCGCATCGTCAAGATGAGAGGGTCGTTTGATCATCGTCTCCCTCCTTGATGAGTTCATAGTGCGTGCAAACGCGCAGGCTGAAGGGATAGCAGACGCCGTACCCCGATCCGCCCTTGGGCGGCAAACCGGAGAGCGTGCGCGTGCAACGGCCTAACCCTTGTGGCGGGTTGATGGTATCGGGTTGGAAGTGGGCGCAGGCGCCACAAGAGACGCGGGTAGGTGCTCCCACGCAGGATGATTCCGCCAAAGAGAAAGAAGGATTATTGCCCATTGGCGACACCTCCTGGTGCGCCTTCATGGGTGCGCTCTCTATCCCCCGTACCCCCTGCCCTATGTGAGGGCGCAGAAGGCGCACTCACATGAGGGGCTGTGACAGGTGCGCTCTCATCATATGAAGGCGCAGAGGACGCAGAAGGCGCACTTTCTCCGATGGCCTCCCATCCTTTGGCGGTCAAAGCCCATGCCGTTCGGGACTTGCGGTAGGCATCGCGGTAGTCCTCCCGGCTGATGAGTCCTTCCCGCTCCAGTTGCCTCATGGCGGTGAGTAGTGCGCCGGCGTTGCGGTATTTTTTGCGCGGGAAGCCCACTTCGTCTCGCAGCATGGCCCATGCGTTGGTGTGCGCTTTTGGCTCCGGGCTGACACGCTCCCCTCGCCTAACGAAATCCGCCAGCAGGTGCAGCAGGGTGCTGGTCGGCGGTTCGTTGGGCGCGTCCTCCGCGTCGTGTGCGTTCTCATCCAGCTCCAGCACTCCACCATGAGAGCGCACCAGATGCAGCGGCTCGGCAGTTCGCGGGCCAATGTTCAGCTTGTCGAGGCTCAGGGTTAGGCGGCTGTCGTCATCCTTGGCGGGCGTGAGCGATAGGCGCGCGCGTGCGGAATTGTGCCAGGCCGTGCTGCCGCTGTAGCTTTCGCCCCGACCGTTCACGGCCTGCTTGGGCGTATGGGTTAGCAGCAGGATCGCTGGGTGGCTGCCCACTTGGCGGCATATCTTCGCTAGGGAGCGCACAAAACCTCGGACCTGTGATCGATCGTTTTCGTTGCCCTCGAAAACATCGCTGGCATTGTCCACAACGACCAAGACGGGCTGGTGCTCAGTAAGAATTTCCCACAGTCGCTTATATACGGTGGTCGGCGCGATAAAATCGCGACCCGTTTCCCGATCGCGAACCGATTCGCCAAGTGCGGGATTTTCGGTTGCATCCAGCACCAGCAGACGCTCGGCCAGGGCATGTGGATTTACGTCCAGAGCGTGGCAGAGGGTAGCCAGGCGATGGCGCAGCAAAGGCTCCGCGTCCTCCCCAGAGAAAACAAGCACACGGCCAGGCGTTGTCGGTACTCCCAGGAGAGGCAAGCCCATTGCCACCGCAATGGCCAGTTGTAGCGCGAGGGTGCTCTTGCCGCTCCCACCATGCCCAGATAGCAGACAGATGTGACCACGGGGCACCATGCCGTTCCAGACAAAATCCGGTGGCGGCGAGGGGGTATCGATCACCCCGGCCACATCCACGCGCGGCAGGTCCACCAGTGGCTGTGGTTCGGGAAAGCCACCGTCCACACCAGCGGGCTCAGATGGGGACTTGCGGCAGGTTGCGCACCCATCTCCGTAGGGCAGGACGTTTTGCGTCCAGTCGCTCTCAAGCATGGGTCACCCCCTGCCGTCTTGAGGCCATAAAATCGTTCCAATCGGTGCAGCCCGGTGGGATCTCAGCGGGCGGTGGCAATATCTTTGCACGCGCGCGCTCGGCCGCTTCCCGAGCTTTCCGTAGACCCACGCTGTCAAAGTCCGGGCATAGCACAATATCCAGCGCAGGCCATCGGCGACGGGCCTCTGTGGCCACGGCTTGAAGGTTGCCGGCGTCGAGCCCGGCAATGACGCAGACGAGCGGACGCAAGGCTTGGAGAGCACAGGCGGTGGCCCAGCCCTCGGCAATCCATAGTTGGAGTTTTCCGTCCGGCTTTTCTGCTACTGGGATAAAAGCCCCGGCCTTTTTCATGCCGCTGAGGAATCGCTTTTGACCGTCCGGCCGGATGTACTGCACTCCGCGCAAATATCCCGGAAAATCCAGCACAGGCAGGACCAAAGCGTCACCGCGTTGGCGGGCAATGCCCGGCTCTAAGCCTTTTCTGCGTAGGTAATCGTGGTTTCGGGCGGCAGGCCTGGCATGCTTCCAGACCCATGCGCCACGCTTGGCGGCTTCATAGTGTTGAGCTTCTCTTTCGGTCTGTGCGGTGGCCCGTTCCTGCTCAATTCTTCGGCGCAGGATGGCGAGTTCGACATGGTTCAGGGTTCGAAAGTGCTTGGCACACCAGTTGACGCGGGCTCCGGTTTTCCATGAGCCACCAGCGCCAGAGGCGGGCGGGTCAAGGTGTAGAACATGCCAGCCGTTGCGGGTACCCCGTCGATCGCCCTCGACGTGATGGCGGTGAAGGTTTCCATCGGGCACCAGCTCTGCAGGGCTTGCCGGCGCAACGCCGGCAGCTTGGAGCGTATGGAAGAGCTCAAGACGGGGGTCATTCATAATCCACCCCCTGCCTTTTGACCGTGAGCGATTCTTGGGCGGCCTCGCTGGCGGGGAACGGAATCGTCTGATTTTCTGGGCGGGTTTAACGCGTACTCGAAGTGTTTTTGGGTAAATCTCGGCCCGAAAGCTGTTTTGACCGGAGCGGGGAACTGGCCGGCACTGACTTTATTACGAAGGGTTTGGGGCGCTACCCCAAAAAGCGCAGAAAATGCAGAGTATGTGTAGAATAGTTCTCGGGGTGATTCGCCGTCTCCCCCGCCATCGTCATCGGCAGATTTGCTGCTCGCCTTGCTGCGAGTCGCTGTGGCTGCTCCAGCTTGCCGGCCCTGGCCGCGGTGCGCCTTAGTAACACCCTGAGAGTGAGCAAGAGCTGCTTTAACATTCCCGACCGCTCCGAGTTCTGCATACGGAGAGCGCCTGCTTGCTCTGCGAATGGCGGACCGGCATCGACCGATGAATTGGCTGGCGTCATGGGAACTGCTGATATCTAGCGCATCTGCAGCGGCAATTATGGCCTTGCCGACCGCCTTTTTCTCAATGTGCAGCCATTTCGCAAGGGCAGCAAAAATGCCGAGGTAGCAGGAGGCTCCCAAGGCAGTAACGGCGCCTGCAAGAAGCAGCATGGTCACCGCCGCCAGGGCATCTGCTCCATCCGGGGTCAGCCATGCCTGAGGACTGACAAATAGTCTTATGGTCCAGACGGTTAACACATCGATAAAAGCTAGCAAGACCAACCACCACAACCAATCTCGGATCTGGCGCTTAGGCGCGCGCGACATAGAATTCACGCTTTGAATAGGCTTCAGCATGCATCACCTCCACGATCATAGGATCGGCTAGCCCTGCCGATCACTCCCATAATGTACTTCTGGCTGTTTGCTCGATCAAGCGTGATCAGGATCATGTTGTGTTTCCGTCGACTTAATAGAACAACATATAGTGTGTAACCGACAACGAATGCGCATAATCTGCGCGACACTGGCGCGACACTTGGAAAATTATAGGCAGGGATGGTTCGGTAAACATCGGGAGACGTGATTTGTAACATGCTGATAATATGGTAGTATATTTTCACCCGGATTCTCAGAAGGTTAGCGTGTTATAACATTTGGGACTGAAAATCCTCGTGTCGGTGGTTCGATTCCGCCCCTGGGCACCAAATAACACAAAGACTTTACGTGACTTTTTGCTAGGTTTTTCTTTCGTGCTGGCATCAAAGACCTGCGCTTTCATGATCTGCGCCATTCGGACTGTTGCGCGGTGATAGCAGTATTTTTAGAATGCTATCATTGATAGCGTAGAGCGCAGGAGGCCAAGATGGCGACAGTTACCATCAGAAATCTGCCGGACGAGGTGCATCGCGCACTTCGTGTACGCGCAGCAACGCATGGCCGCAGCACCGAGGCCGAAATCCGCGACATCCTCGAATCGACCGTTCGCCCGCCGGAGCGGCTTCGCCTGGGCACGGCCTTGGCCGAGCTGGGCCGCCGCGTCGGGCTGACCGATGACGACATCGCAGCCTTCGAGCAGTTGCGCGACAAGACCCCGGCCGAGCCTGTGAGGTGTGAATGATCGTCTTGGACACCAATGTCGTTTCCGAGGCGATGAAAGCGCAACCCAATCCCGCCGTGCGGGCGTGGCTGGATAAGCAAGCGGCCGAAACCCTCTACCTGTCCAGCGTCACGCTTGCTGAACTGCTGTTTGGCATCGGCGCCTTGCCGTCCGGTCGGCGCAAAGATGCGCTGTCGCAAACGCTGGATGGTCTGCTGGAGCTGTTCGGGGGTCGCGTGCTTGCCTTCGACACCGACGCAGCACGACACTACGCCGAGCTGGCCGTTACCGCCCGTGCCGCTGGCAAGGGTTTCCCTACACCAGACGGCTACATCGCCGCCATTGCGAACGCTCGCGGCTTCACCGTCGCCACACGCGACGTTGCGCCGTTCCAAGCGGCCGGTCTCAATGTCATCAACCCGTGGGATGCCCTGCAGTGACGGCACAGGAGAGTCTCCCCACGGCGCTGTCAGCATCGTGACGCCGGCGAGCTGGCTAGGTCACCGAGCTGTCGCGCGTCTTGGGTACCTGCACAGGCACTGGGCCTACACGCGTGAGAATCTCGCGCTCTCGAAACCCTTTTCTAGCAACAGTGCGCCACCCCATAAAGTCAGCTGTAGACTGCCCGTACACCAGATTCGATCATAGCTCGCCGATGTCTCCAGGGCACGACCTCATTCTGCCTGCGCATGCGCTATTCTCCCTCCTCATGCGAGATGACCCTCTGCTCGGCCCCGCGGTTTTCTCCCGGACAGAATTGCGGCAGGATTGCGCCATGTGGCCAAGGATAGATAAACACCGCCCGCGATGCCGGAGGAACGTTGCGACACGATAGCCCGCAGCGCTGGATCCCTCTCGCTCTGATTCTCGGGGACCTGTTCGCCTTTTTCCTCGCCGTCTACTTCAGCCGCCTGAGCCATGCCTGGTATTACCACGAAAGCGTCTGGTATGTATTGGACAACTGGTGGGGCAGCCTCGTCGAGGTCAATATCCTGCTTTTTCTGCTCCTTGCTTTTCTAGGCATTGTTGCCTTTCAACTCAAGGGGCACTATGCCCGTCGGCGCGTGGTTTGGGATGAAATCGGCGACATCCTGGCCGTGTTCACCGTGCTCCTGGGCCTGAACGCTGCCATCGCCTTCAGCGGTAAATGGCCCCTGTCGCGCCTCTGGCTCTTTTCCTTTTGGCTACTCGCCCTGCTTTTGGTACCAGCAGTACGTTTGCTACTCCGCCGCGCATTTCTGTGGCTCAAGCTGTGGAAGCGACCGGTAGCGGTCATCGGCAGTGGCCCCGCCGCCTGGGACGCCATCGCCGCCGTGCAGAGCGATCCCGTCCTGGGCTATGAGGTTCGTTGGGTGCTCTGTCCCGACGACACGGAACCCTATGCCAGGCTTTCCGATCCCAGAAACCATTTCCACGTCACCCCCCTCGGTTCCGATCCGCTAGCTACCCTGCGTGCCCTGGGCAGCCCCGAAACCATCTTGGCTTTGGACAACAAACAATGGAGCCTGCAGGAATCGCTCATTCGCCTGCTCGGACTGCACTACCCCAATCTCGCCATCGCGCCTGCCCTACGCGGCCTACCGCTCTACGGCCTCGAAGTGATGCACTTTTTCAGTCACGAAGTCTTCATGCTGCGGATTCGTGACAATCTGGCTCGTCCTGGTCCGCGTCTGGTGAAACGCGCCTTTGATCTGCTGTCATCCGTCGTTCTGCTGCTCGTGCTCAGCCCCGTGTTTCTGTTCATTGCCTGGCGCATCAAGGCCGGAGATGGTGGCCCGGTCTTTTTCCGTCAGGAACGCGTTGGCCGAGCCGGGCAGAGTTTTGCCTGCTGGAAATTTCGCAGCATGGTTCCCGACGCCGAAGCACGCCTACGGCGTTATCTGGCCGAAAATCCCGCGATTGCCGAAGAGTACCAGCGCAACTTCAAGCTGCGCGACGACCCCCGCATCACCCGGATTGGCAAGTTCCTGCGCCGTAGCAGCCTGGACGAACTGCCGCAGCTCTTCAATGTGCTTTTTGGCGAGATGAGCCTGGTGGGGCCGCGGCCACTTCTCGCCCGCGAAACCGAGCGCTACGGGCCGAATATCGCCCTGTATCACCTGGTCAGGCCGGGCATCACTGGCCTCTGGCAGGTGAGCGGAAGGTCCGAGACCACCTTTGATGACCGCAGCGCCCTGGATGCCTGGTATGTCAAAAACTGGACCCTCTGGTACGATATCGTCATCTTACTGCGTACGGTCGGGGTGGTGTTGGGAAGAAATGGTGCTTACTGATTTAGTGCGATATGGCTCGCATTGGGCGAGCTGCCATATACCAAGAGGGAACCTCGATTGACCCCTAAAACTGACCACGAGTTGTGACAAAGCCTGCCTAGGCTACACGGTAGCCATTTTAAGTCCATTTCCTCACTGATTTGGGCTTTTTAGCCAGAATTTCTCGACTCTGGGCGCATTATGCCCCCAGAAAGGCCAAACGGCGCATGTTGTACACCACGACCATCATGCCCATGGCAAAGGTGGCACGAGCCTGACCAATAGTGCGAATACGCTTGCCGCCCCATTGGGTGATGGCGGCGAAGACATGCTCCACCCGTGCCCGGATCTTGGCAATGCGCCGGCTCCGACGATCCTGACAAGCAGAAAGAGGCTTGCCCATCTTCGCCCTGCGCTGAATCTGCGGACGGTACCCGTGCTCCCGCAGGCGCTCCTCGCGTTCTGCGCCGACGTAGCCTTTGTCGGCGTAGATCTCGCCGCTGGTGTTCCATTGGTCCAGTGCCGCCTCCAAACGCTGGGAGTCGTGGACACTGGCTGTGTCGGCTACCCAGGTGCGGATGTGCTTCCGATCCACACTCACGGTCATCTTATATCCTTAGTGCGACTTGCCATGTTTCTTGGTCCAGGTGGCATCAGAGTCTTTCTGCCGCCGCTTGGCGGGCCTCCAGTCGACAGGAACGGCGTTCTGTTCGACCTGTTCTTTGTCTCCCTTGGTAAAATGCTGCTTCGGCGTAGGCACCAAGGTGGCGTCGACAATTTGCCCGGCACGTGCTTCCAAGCCATGGGCGTGAATTTGCCGATCAAGCTCCTCGAATAAGGCAGAGACACCCTCTACTCCAATCCGGTTCTCAAAGTTCCAAATCGTGGTCCGGTCAGGAACGTAGCGAGAATGTTCCAAGCCGCAGAAACACAGGAAACTACGACGATCCAAAAGCTGATACTCGGTCTGCTCATCAGAGAGGCCATACATGCGCTTGATGACCAGAATTCGTACCACCACTTCCGTGGGATAGGATGGCCGCCCACCCTTGGGCTGCGCAGGGCGGGGAGGAATCTTCTCTATGGCCGCGTCCAATGCAGAGAAATCCACCACTGCATCGATCTTCTGCAGTGGATCGGCAAAGCCATCCATCTTCAGGGCTCGTTCTTGCTCTGCCAACAGATCACTCGTTACCGCCGTTCTCCGCGCAATCACCTTATCAACCCCAATCGCTCTGGACAGACGCCATTCTACCAAATCCGTGAGACCAGCGGGTTATTCGAGGTGCCCATAAGTCTACGAAACGCCTACAGCGAAGTGACAAAACGATCAACAACGCCTAATGCTTCTGAAATAGCAATGTCCATATCTAGATAGCGGTATGTACCTAACCGACCAACAAATGTAACTCCATGCTCTTGCCTTGCCATTTGAAGGTATTTTTCCAGCTGTTGTTTATCGTCGACAAGACGTATAGGATAATAGGGCGAATCGCTAGGCCCACACAGCCGACTGTATTCGCGATAAACTATTGTCTTTTCGTGGTTTTCCCAAGGTGTGAAGTGCTTATGCTCAACTATGCGAGTCCAGGGAACATCTTCGTCACAGTAATTAATGACAGCATTTCCTTGAAAGTCTCCATCTTCCTGAATTCTTTCAAAATCTAATGTTCGATAGCCTAAGTGGCCTTCGCTATAACCGAACCACGAATCGATTGGCCCGCTGTAAAATATATGTTCAAAATTTTTTGCCGAATCCCTAGTAAAAACGGTTGACAGCTGAACGGAAATGTTTGGATGATCAAGAATTCTTTCAATAATAAAGGTGTATCCATTTTTTGGCATTCCTTGATATTTGCAAGAATAATAATTATCATCATAATTAAATCGTACGGGCAGTCTCCTAAGAATGCTTGCTGGCAGTTTTTGAGGTTCGATTCCCCACTGCTTTCTTGTGTATCCACGGAAAAATGTTTCATATATTTCGCGGCCAACAAAACTAAGTGCTTGCTGTTCGAAAGTTTCAGGGTTGGAAATGCTGAGGTCGGCCTTATGTTTTATAAAGTCTTCTGCCTCTCGTGGAGAAAGTTGCTTGCCGAATAACTGATTTATTGTTAAAAGGTTTATTGGTAGAGAATATACTTTTCCCCTGGCGTGCGCTTTTACACGATTTACGAAAGGAATTATTTCGTCAAATTGGTTAATATAGTTCCACACTTTATCGCTATTAGTGTGAAAAATATGAGGTCCATATACGTGAATCATAATATTTGTTTCGGAGTCTCGTTGGGTAAAACAATTCCCTGCAACATGTGGTCGCGCGTCTACAACCAAAACACGCATCCCCCTCTCAGCTAACTCCCGAGCGATAACGGATCCAGAAAATCCAGCACCAACGCAAACAATATACCCATTCATTGAATAACCCTCATCACCTACAAACAATCAAAACTCAATAGTAAAGAGGCATAGTACCGAACTTAAAACATACCCCTTAAGAGTCCACTGAAAAACCTGGCGATAATATTGTCAACACATTTGATTTTCACCCGAATGCCCAAATGAGCGGCTCGCGGTTTTCGTGGTCATGTTGCTCGATTTACCGAACTCTGGGCGCAGTGAACCCATCACGCCACCGCCAGTCGCACCATGCGCGCCAGATCGAAGGCAGTGGAAACCAGGGTGAAGTGCAGGCTCACACGATCCAAGCCACGGAATCGCATATTGCGCATCTCGCCCACACTCTTCATCCAGCCGAAGATCGACTCAATCCGCTTACGCACACGGATACTGATGAAATACTCTACGTGACGGGTGGTGCGCCCATCAATCGCCGAACATTTGCATTTGCGGGCCACATGTGGCACGACGTTGCGGTCACGAAGATCCTTCACGAATTCGTGCCGGTCATAGCCCTTGTCGGTCCCCAGGGTGATGCGATCCGTACCGCCCAGATCATCGAGGAGCTGCACTGCAGCATCCACTTCTGCCGTACCATCCGCTGTGGTGACCTGCTCGCCGGAAATAAACCCATGCCGGTTGTCCATTAGCACGTGCCCCAGATAGAGGCCAACCGCGAAGCATCAACCTGAGCCTTCTTGTAGAGGCGGCAATCGGGGTCTACAATTGGCGCATGGGTGTCATTGCTCCGCTTCTGCCCGCGGGAATCAGAGCCATCGCCCTGTCGGTTATCCGGGTCTTTGGGCCGAAAGGATTTCTGTGAAGCGCAGGCTTCCAGGAAAGTGCCATCCACAGAGAATTGGTCCTCGGAGAGTCGTCCTTGATTCCGTGCCGTCTCCACGACCGTCTGGAAAAAGCGCTGCTTGGTTCCATTATCCAACAAGCGATCCCGGTTCTGGGTAGACTCCGTCGACACCCAAATCGGGGAATCCATTCCTAGGCCCACAACCAGCGGAACAAGAGATTGTAATCGAGCTGTTCCATGAGTTGGCGTTCCTCCGAGCGAACGCTGTAAAAGACCTGCAAAAGCAAAGCGCGGACCAGATGCACTGGGGGAATTGAGGGGCAGTCAAGGTCCGAATAGATCTGGTTGAAGTGACCGTCGAGCTCAGCCAAGGATCGGTCCAAGATCACCCGGATCGCACGCAGGGGATGATCCGCTGATACACGCTCCTCCGGGAGAAGATAACTGAACAACACGCCCATCCCTACTTGGCTCCACGTATGAATGAATCTTCCCCACCCCCTGTTCCGCCAATTGTATTCCAGACATTTCGGTCGCTGCTTAAAATAAAAGCGAGATAGTTCCCGAGACATCTAGAATGAGCACCCTGTGATTAACAGCGTCATAGATGATTTCAAAATAAGGCGCTTCTCAAATCCATTGATTCTCCCGTTAAAAGAAAAATCTAGATAATTCGAACTAACTGATATTTTGATATGCCTGTTTTTCCAGTGTGCCAAGTATACGTACGCACGCGTTTTAATCATCTATTAATATACTCCGAATGTATCGCATCCACTACACGATTATATCTTTCCGCGAACTGTCTAGGAGTAAAATATTTGGAGTAAGTGGACTCAATCCTCTTGGAGCGATGACTAACTGGCTGTGAGCCGCTGTGGAGAATGGCGTTAACATTACGCACCAGATCGGAGGTTGTTCCATCAAAGAGCCGTATCGCACCCTCTGTTAGCGCATAGACAGATTTATTTCCTCCAGTGGCGGAAGCCACGATATTTACCCCAGAAGATAAGGCTTCTATCAAAACTAGATCATAATATGTCATGCGATTAGGTAAGATAAAAATATCTGAAACATCGAAAATATCTCCAGGGTTAGGATACCAACCTAATTCTATCCAGCGGGGATGTACAGGAGATGGGAATTCATCACTTGGGGCCCCGGCAACTATAACTAAAACATTTTCATCTGAATTAATGAAATGCATCCCAGCTTCTATAAATATGTCATAACCTTTTACCGAATTATGTCTCCCAATGAATGAAATCACACGGTAATTAGAGATCCCAGGTATTTTCTGATATAGCGGGTTGTTTGCTGCTGTTCTTCTAGCAGGCATAGCACCAGTCGCCACATAGCGAACGTCTTTGTTTTTCATCCAATCTGCAAAATCGGGGATTGTTTGTTTGTATGGCTCAAGCGCTTCTTCACTTGGAAAAATCCAAATATCTGCCTGTCTGAAAGCAAGTTCTTCGACTTTTCTAACTGCCAACTCAAATCTATCAATAAGGGCTTCGTCGAGGCCTCTATTGCGGTACTGATCAGCCATCTCTTTTCCATTTGACTCAGGACAGTGGCTACTTATCATTACGGGTATCCCAGAAATGTTACGCAATTTCATTGCCTGAATAACCTTTAGTGCTAATGGACTAGTATGCAGATGCACGGTCCTTGGATTTCGTCGCATAAGTCGTTCAAATTCACTGTCTGAAAGGTTGAAATTCTCTAAGTTTTCGAAATACCTGATATGCTTATGTAGCTCATTCTGGGCCGGTAACATCTTTGTGCCCTCCCCCTTGACCGCAATCTTGGAGATGCAATCAATCCAAGTTAGTGAGGACGCGCTAAGAGTAGCGTCATCTAGGCCTATTCGAAGTTGCGCTAGATAACCGGTTGGCCCGCCACTCATGACGTCTATAAAATAATCCCAATATATTTTATTTATAGTTCTCATTTTGCAACCCCAAGAAGCTTGCTATTTCTCCAAAAAATCTTTTTGATAAGCAGATATGCTGAATTTAAATAATAAGGTCTTGATCTATGCTATGTTATCCTAAATGCTGACAAATTATTCTCTCCTACTGAGCATCGCCACTCGACTTCAAAAAAACAAGACATTGTCATGCTAAGTACAACGTTGTGTGCCACCCCTCCGAAATAGACTGAGCGGACGCTTTCTGGATCTGGTGCACCACGTAAGCATCGTAACGAATCTGCGCTAACTTCTACAATAGAAATTCCTGGTGCATATTCTTGGCTCATTTCTAAAACATTAGACTCGCCCTGATCAGCATCCGGTTGTCCTTCAGAATTGTCCGCATCTAATCGAGGATCACAAAGAAATGCGTGTCGTAGCCGGACTGATTCCTTTGAGTCAATGTATATGATGAAACGTAAGCGAGTTTCCAGCAGGTTGAACGGATAATGAAAGTCAATCATTATGTCGCGCCATGTTCCATCCATCTTTATTGTTCTATAGCGGTCATTTTTTGTTGCTACCGGAACGAATGGCATCTCGTGTTTGAAAACAGTTTGGTGCGCAATTTGGTCCTCATCAAATTTCATTGAGGCGTACCCTGCAAGAACTGAAATGGCAAAATCATCCACCATCTTATCAGCCGCACTCCTCAATTCGCTGATTGAATAGTTGTTTAAAAAATGAGACGTTTTTTTTAAGAACGCACGAGCAAGTTGTTTATTCTTTTTGATGTCCGACAGTTTTTCGTTTCCAAGGCGAAGCAAAATCTTTGCCTTCAAACTGCGCAGCATAGAGTTTGGCATATATCGGTCGAAACAGCTAAAGATCTCTTCTATGGTATCAAATAGTTGCATTGATCGATCAGTTGTATCAGCGGACAACAGCTGCCCTGGCCGTCGCCTTCGATGAATATATAGATACTCATCCAAGTAGAGGGCACTATTAGCAGCTATCCCACAGATATAGTGGAACAGATGATCCTCTGCTAACCTCATTTCAGGGAACTGTGCGTCTATAGCTTCAATGTCTGCGCGTCGGCGCAGGGTTAGCCACGCCGACGGATAAATATCTGTTAAATACTCCGGATGCTCACGTAAATCGAGAACGCCGCGAAGCGCGATTTCTTCTACCAAATCTGAATGAAACGGGCGTTCAGGCGAAAGCATACAGCGTTTGTGATTATCATATCCTCTCAATCCGCAGAATACATAGTCTACATCATTGCTCTCCAGCGCATCTACAAGTCTTTCAACCATCGTTGGAGCGATCCAGTCATCACTGTCTACAAACAAGATGTATTGTCCGTGCGCATGCCGCAAACCCTCGTTCCTGCCACCCCCCAGCCCATTGTTATGAGACTGGTTTATCAAGGAGATTCTTGGATCAATTTCAGCGGCAAGACGAACAAGGGTAGCGCTATTATCCATTGACATACCGTTTACGCAGATAATCTCTAGATGTTTGTATGTCTGCTTAGTTATTGAGGAAAGACACTCTTCTAAATATTCTTCAACTTCAAATACAGGCACAATAATAGAGACCAATTTCATATGTAATCCCATAATGTATTTATTAGATGACCGCTAGTCGCCGGAAGCGCGAAGCTAGGGCGAGTGGTCCCCGGCATGTCACATTGTGTGCAGTCCGCGCCGAAACCATCGCCCAATGCGAAGGTAAATGCGCATGCACTGCCGCGTGGTGGCCATCTAGCCGTTTGTGAACCGAGTGCTGATCCTCGCCCCAGCGAGGATGGGACGCCTGTGGCCCGGGCGTCCGGGGCCTGTTATCTAACCGCAAGCGCAAGTCCGTTCGCGCACGGGCACGCAAAAAACCGTACTGAGCACAGCGGTTCTCCCCTTGAAGTGCGGCGTCAATGTCTTGGGTATCTTTGCCATTACCTCAGCTGGTAGCGAAAGCTAAATATCCTCTAACGGCATGTCCGTCATTATTTGCTTATCGGTAATCATGGTCAAGTGTAACCATGGGATTGACGCGTCAACCTACAGGGGCACGTGTGGTGCGCTATGTCCGGCGACGTACACGGTGGCAAAGGTCGATTCAATGGCATTGGTGGTGCGGATATGTCGCCAATGCTCAGCTGGGTAATCATAAGAGGCCGGCAATTCCGCCCGATCCTTTTCCAGCTTGGCCACGGCTTTGGGGTACTTCGCCTGGTAGTTGCGCACAAAGGCCTCCAGAGCTCTCTCCGCGACCTTCCGGCTCTCGGCCATCCAGATTTCCTGCAGTGCCGCCTTCGCCTTATCCTGCTTGGATTTGGGTGGTTCGTTGAGGATATTAGCGGTCTTGTGCACCAAGCAACGCTGCTGACGGGTTTCGGGATACGCCTCCTCCAATGCAGCCCAGAAGCCCATGGCTCCCTCCCCAATCGCCAGTAATGGTGCAGCTTCCAGACCACGAGCCTGCAGGTCGTGCAGGATCTCCAGCTAGGGGGCTTTGGATTCGCGAAGGCCGTCGCTGACACTGACGAGCTCCTTCTTTCCCTCCGCAGTCACACCAATAATCACCAGCAGGCAGATACGCGGATCCTCTTCCCCACGCAGATTGGTATAGACACCGTCCACCCACCAGTAGGCATACCGCTTGCCCGCCAGGGAACGGCGCTGCCAAGTGGTGTGTTCTTCTGCCCACTGCGATTGAGGCGTCCCAATGCCGCAGGGGAAAGTCCCTTGGCTTCTTCGCCCAGAAGAATGGAAAGCACCTCCTCCATGTGACCGGAAGATACCCCATGCAGACACAACCAGGGAACCGTGGCTGCCACCGTTCGCGATTTGCGCACATATGGCGGCACCAGTGCCGAATTGAATTTAATCCCCGAACCCGAACGATCCCGAACCTTGGGGACGCTCACCGGCACAAGTCCCAAGGCAGTCATGATCTCTCGCTCTGGCAAATAGCCATTACGAACGACCGCCTGACGACCATTGACCATCTGGACAGCAGAAAACTCTTCCACTGTCTCTATGGCCTGTTCGGTTAGAGAACGTGATGCTCGCCGCAGGACACCCTCGGTCCCCAAGCCCAGCTCTCCCATACCATTCTCAAAAACGATACTATCCTTCACGGCGCACTCCTCGTCGCTCATTGGTCCGCAAACCCTCTGTAGCAATAGTGCACCACTCTCCTGAAGTCAGCTGTGGACTGCCCGTACGCCGCTTTCGATCATAGCTCGACTTCCCAACAATGGCGATCACTTCTCGACCTGTTGCCGAAAATTCGGCCACCCACTTCAGGAGACAGCGCTCAACCGCCTCAAGATCAAGAATCATGAAGACTCGCCGAAAGGTGCCATGGGAAAGAGCGCCATGGTGCAATTCCAAGAATGTGGTACGTAGCCAATCCAGCTTTCCCTGCCCATACAGCGCGATATCTTCCCAGGTTTCGGCTCCAGCGATCACGGCGCAGACCACGATAACCAGCACAGCCAGGAGTCGATGTACCGTCTTCCTCGGTCGTCTGGGACGTTTTCAGGACGGAAATCTTCCCCACCAGTCTCAGGACAACATACCATCTCCTCACGATAAAACAGGAAGATGGCAATGTACGGCCCAAGGCTAATCAGCTATTGGTTTTTTCATGCGTAAGCCCCCGTGCTCTTATATCGGCAGAAGGCCCCATCCGTCCACGCAGTCCGTCCTGCAGTCCACGCCACATCATCTTGATCACAAGAAGGCGATGCGGGTGGAAAATGGTCATGAACACGAATAGCTGAACCATACGAACAGCATCTGCACGCCTCCAGTCCTCCGGCGCATACGCCCGTCGACGAAGCCAGATACTATTACGAAAAGTGTAGTAATAACGGAAGGGTTTGTGTATCGGAACTTCACGCCATCTCCCCAGCCAAATGCGTCGTCGATACTCACCAAGGTCGTGCTCCATGACGGCCGTGCAGTCACCAAAAACCCGGTAGCCCTTTGATCGCGCACGTAACACCCACTCGGTGTCGACGTGATCGATAAAAAGCTCTTCATTGAAACCACCAATCACAGCAAATGCATCAAGAGGCACGAGAGAGCCAGAAGTGATCAGAAAATCTACAGGTAAAGGCTGATTATCCGACCGGCAATCAATCCGCCTTATATGCCAACTTGCGAACACTACATGGCGAGAAAGCTTCCCACTATGCCGGTCGAAAAATCGAGGGCCAATGGCCGCGACGTGTTCACCTTGACTTATTATCCAGCGTAAACCGTGCTGTAGGTCTCCCACCATCGTGGGGGAGGGAATACTGTCTTGATCCATCAGCAAAGCGGTATCGTAACCGGCGCTTAGCGCTGTGTAGATTCCCAAGTTTAAAGCAGCACCAACACCGAGATTGCCGCTAAGAGTCATCAGGGAACACGACTGAAACAAACCGACAAGCGCCACCAATCCTTCCACCTCAGATGATCCATTGTCTACTATCTGCACTCGATCAACCTGAGGCGAAACCGCCGAAAGCACTTCTCTCAGCCGGTTGAGATCAGGATTGAATGAAATAATGATTGCACAGATCAAGCGCAAATCTCGGCTCCTGCCCGTGTGACGTGATCGAAACTGGACCTTTCCAGGCGGGCCAGGATTAGCTCCTCTATGCGCCGGGCCATCTCTTCTTCCGAGGGGAACCCGTCAATAAAGGCCAATCCAGCCTCGCGCCTGCGCAGGCGCTCAGCCTCGTCATTGAGCAGCAGCATAATATCTTGTGCCATGCATTCAGGGATCGGATTGGCCAGTAGAGCAATGTCGCTGCGTCCCCCATAATTCACAGCGTTATCGCCCCGGTCCAGATCAACTACTGGCAAACCACAAGCCATCATTTCGTATGGAATAAGGCTTGGATTTGTTGTCGAGAACACTAACCCGACATCGCCATCGGCATACATCTGGGCTATCTCCTCGAGCGTTGGCACGAGCCCGCGAATAGTCACGGGGAAGTCGAAGTGCTGTTTTCCCAAGTGGCGAGAGCCAAACATCACAATCTCTAAGTCAGGACACATACGATGCACCTCGCGCAACGCCATGACGCCGAGCTCGAAGCATCGCCGCGGCATTTCCGGCTTAGCGAAATAGACAATATTGCGGTTAGCTTTACGGCGCTGTCGCGGGTGATAGATCCCCCTGTCGACTGGGAATTGGAAGTGATCAGCCTCAGCGCCGAAATCGCGACGCAGCAAACGCTCGCACCACGGCCCAGATGTGATGTGGTACAAGCCTAGACGGTAGGTGTTCTCGGCCAACACATACTCCGTACCCATCTGCGCAAAATATGGCTCGAAGTCCTGGACGAAGTACATTATCTCTTTGGCTTGACCGCGCGCAGCCAGCGCCGGCGCAACGGTTGACCAGTGGGTCGCGAACACGACATCCACCAAGCGTAGCCTGCCATCAAATAGGTAAACTGGGCAGTCCAAATCATAAAAATGTTTCTTAATCAAATTCTTCAGCGTTTCCGGATCTTGCTCCGTGCCAGTGAAGTACAGCGAAATGCGGTGACCAAATCTCTGGAGGAAATAAGCGGCGCGCAGGATATTGCGATGGCCACCTCCGCCGATAATCAAGCCAGGGATTACCCAGGCGATGCGCAGACGCCCTGGCGGTAGAGGTGTTTCGTCCGAGGTTTCAGGGTCTGCCTTGGATAGCCCGTAGACGCGCACTGCCTCACGCGCCACGCCGGAGATACTGTAGCGCTCAAGCGCGGTGCGTTTCGCTTCCTTACCCACACGCATGCGCAACTCCGGTGAAACCACCAGCGCCTCCAGAATCCGACGCCATTGGGTCGCATCGTGAACGCAGTACCCGTCGACACCATCCGTGATTGCGCGCGTGAAGGTGTCGGTGGCGCTGGCCACGGTGGGCACGCCAACCAAACCCGCTTCGAAGAACTTGAGCTCGCTTTTTCCTTGGGTATACGCATTATCGAGCTCCAATGGGGCAATGTTTATATCGCACTCGGCGAGCAACTGGAGCATTCCTTGGGGTGGCTGAAACGGTGCGCGCTCGACCCGGTGCGCGAACCCATCCCAACGCGGACCTAGTTCGAGGTAGCCGACTACGCGCAGAACTACCTGCGGGTACTGTTCCATGATCTCGAGTATCGAACTTTCACATTCTGCAAAATCCCTTTGGTGGGTGAAGCTGCCGCTAAAGTAGCCAATTCGCACACACGCCGGATCGGGCAAACGCGTCGTCAACTCCCGCGCAGTAGCGATCTGCTCGGCATTGATAGAGTTTGGAATCACCGCCGCCGGGCGCCCGATCTCTTCAACACGTGCCTTAAGATAAGCTGTCGGCACAGTCACCAGATCGCACCGCTCGAGCAGTCGGCGATAGCGCAAGACACCGTCTACGTAGCAGCTTTTTTGTTTTTCTTCGAGAACGCGCACACCGTCGATGGCATCGATAATGTCGGGCTCAAATACATAGTCGTCGATATCGAACACAATTTTGGTGTCCAGATTTTTTGCGTAATTAAGGAAGCGCACAATGCCGACGCCTTTGTCAAATGGAGCGCGAAAGAGCACCACAACATCGGGCCTCACTCGTAGGTCAACCAGACGAGCTAGTTCTGAGTAGGGCAGATCGAGAACTCGGTATCCCAGTTCGCGCAATCCTTCAATCAAGTTGTAGACTCTGTAGCGCTTAGATTCACCCTCCCAGCAACCGATCATGAAAACGACATGAAAGTGCCGATCAGCCAGATTTCTCTCCTCTACCTCTGGTAGAACCACTAGGTTCGATGGTAACGATGGTGCACCGCTGCCGATGCGCCGCAGAACTGCACGTAGTGTCGCGGCGGCACCGTGGCGTCGCCAGTACCCATGGACCTTATGCAATATCCTATATCCGTAACCAACAGAACCCAGAACATGGGTGAAAATCGTAGCCTTGGCACGGCGGAGGTCTTCTTCGAGCCGGGCAATATTATCATTCGACACGCTAACCTGCTGTCTGATCTCGCGTTCGATCTGACGCAACTCCTCTAGGTCACGTTGCAGGCGGTCCTCAGCCTGGTGTAGCACTTCGACATCATGCTCAAGCAGTTTGACATAAGCATCGTCGCTAACCACTAGAACCGGCTCGGGAGTATCGGCTGGAATGACATGCCCCGACGAGGCGACCGCGATGAAATAATCGGCTTTCTCTGGATAGTAGGTATCGTGCAACGACTGAATATGCCCGATATGCTGCGGCATCGCAGAGGCCACCATCGAAGTGAAATGGTTATTCTCGAAGTAAAGCTCTACGGAGCGAAATTCAGTAGAAAGCAGCGCACGAAATTCTTCGGCGCTGAACTCGTGGGTGTGGAAGTGCGTACGTTTCCGCACGAGAGCGCGCGGGGTGGACATTAATAGCACACCATCGCCCTTCAGTGAGACACGGATTCGGCGCACTACTTCGGCTTGCGCGTCGACGTGCTCAATGAGCTCAAAACAGGTGACAACGTCGAAACACTGCCCGAAGTCGAACTCTGTAGCTGAAGCGACAGCGAACTCGACATTGGGATGCGCGTAATTTTCGCGGGCGTGGTTGATTGCATCAGCCGAGATGTCAAATGCTAGTACCGATTCGGCGCCATTGACTGCCAAGTGGTGCGCGCCGTAACCGACTCCGCAGCCGACATCGAGCACTCGTTTTCCCTTCACAAATGCGGAGGCAAAAATGTATCTGGCAATGTGTTCCTGAAACATCTTTTCAGAAAATTTAGGCTCACAATTTTTCGCCCCAGGAACGATCTTCTCACCAGAAAATTCAACCATATATACTCCCTCAATAGTATCTAACTAACTGCTCCAGGCGTTTCTCAAATACCAAGTTTATCTCTCAACCATAGCAACATTAACAGCGTTTGCATGATGTGGTTCGACTGGGTATAACAGGTCGCTGAAAAACCGAGCAATAAAATCTGCTCGGCACCTATTTTTCTCGAAAAACGCGGCCTGAAGGCAGTTCTGGACCACTTTTGTGCGGTTTTTCTGGTCAATCTGCCCGGATTCCCGAACTCTGGACGCAGTACTCCCATCACGCTACCCCCAGTCGTGCCATACGCACCAGATTGTAGGCGGTGGACACCAGAGTGAAGTGCAGCCCCACCCGTTCCAATCCACGGAATCGCGTTTTGCGCATCCCGCCCACGGTCTTCATCCACCCAAAGATCGACTCGATCCGCTTGCGGACACGAATGCTGATGTTGTACCCGACATGACGGGTCGTGCGACCATCTACCGCGGATCCCTTGCACTTACGGGCCACGTGCGGGGTGACATTCCGATCACGAAGGTCCTGGACGAAGCCATGACGATCGTAACCCTTATCGGCGCCAAGGGTGATCCGGTGGCTTCCACCCAGCTCATCCATGAGCTGTAACGCAGCATCCACCTCTGCTGTCCCATCCGCCGTAGTGACCTTCTCTCCGGCAATCAAACCATGGCGGTTATCCATGAGCACATGCCCCAGATACGCCAACCGCGAGGCATCCCCCGGTGCCTTCTTGTAGAGACGGCAATCGGGGTCCGTTACCGCGGCATGGGTGTCATTGCTGCGCTTCTGCCCACGGAAATCCGAGCCGTCGCCCTGCCGATCCTCGGGGTCTTTGGGCTGGAAGGATTTTTGTGAAGCCCAGGCTTCCAGTAAGGTGCCATCTACAGAAAAGTGCTCCTCGGATAGTAGTCCCTGAGACCTTGCTTGCGCCAAAACCGTCTGAAAGAAGCGTTGCACTGTTCCGTTGTCCAATAAGCGATCCCGGTTCTTGCTGAACACCGTGGACACCCAAATCGAATCATCCATACCCAAGCCCACGAACCAGCGGAACAGGAGATTGTAGTTCAGCTGCTCGATGAGCTGCCGTTCGGAGCGCACGCTATAAAAGACCTGCAACAGCAAAGCACGAAGCAGATGCTCTGGGGGAATCGAGGGGCGCCCCAGGTCTGAGTAGATCTGGTTGAAATGTCCGTCGAGCTCTGCCAAGGAGCGATCTACGATCACCCGAATAGCACGTAGGGGATGATCCTTCGGCACTCGCTCCTCGGGGGACAGATAACTGAACATCGCACCCGACTCTACCTTGGTTCCACGCATGATCGAATCCCTCCGTGCCCTGGTCCGCCAATTATACCACGGACTTTTTCAGCATCCTGATAATTTAACTAAGCGGTCAATTGGTTAGTTCTTGGTCGCCGCACAGCGTTTGCATGACGATGTGGCCGAAGATGGCGTGGATGTCCTCGCACAGCTGCATGTCATCGACGGCGACCCAGACGCGATGCTGGACGAGATCTTTGAGACGGCCACCGTTATAGCCGCACAGCCCCAGAGTGATGCCGCCGTTGGCGTTTGCCCAGTCGACAGCACGGATCACGTTCTCGGAGTTTCCGCTGCCTGAGATAGCGATGACTAGGTCGCCAGGGTCCATGATGTGCCTGAGCTGCTCGACAAACACATCATTGAAGGCAATGTCATTGGCGTAGGACATCAGCAGACCAACATTGTCGACCAAGGTACGGCCACGGAAGCGGCGTCCGCCACGCATCGACACGCTCTTGTTCCAATCGTTTATAAAATGCAGCGCCGTCATTGAACTACCGCCGTTGCCCAGCGCAATGACCTGGCGGTCATCCTGCCAAGCACGTGCGACCAAAGCCACAGCGCGGTCCATATCAGCGTAGTCGACGGTGTCTATCTGCTGCATCAGCTTGGCTAGGTAGGTCTGGGTGGCGCCTTTGAAAGTGCGCATGAGTCCTCTCTCCTTTGTTTCAGTGACAGAAGATGATCCGGCTACCCAGAGGCTCAAAAGCCATCGGAATATGCCTCAGATCGGGAAGGGCGGCCTTGATCGCTTCGTGGCGTTCGGGCTTGGCATAGAGCATTAGGAAGCCACCTGCACCGGCGCCGAGAATTTTGCCGCCGGTCGCCCCGGCGCGGCGTGCGGCATCGTACCAAGCGTCAATAGTCGGGGTACTGATTCCGCTAGTCAGGCTTTTCTTGAGCATCCAGTTGTCGTGCAAAATTTCGCCGACCGCATCGGGATTGTTGTTCTGCAGTTCGTCGCGCAGCACATAGGCTAATCGGACCATCGTTGCCAGCGTGGTGTGCTTGCCTTCGCTTGTCGCTACCGCAGCCGACTGTTCAGCCAGCAGCGTGGAGGCGCTGCGCGTAATCCCGGTGTACAAGACCAGGATATTGCGTTGGAGCTCAGCCAGAGTGCTGGGCAAACAAATCACCGGCTCGACGATAACGCTCTCGTCGGGAAGAAACTCGATCAGGTTGAACCCACCGTAGGCCGCAGCGTACTGGTCCTGCTTACCGATGGGTTCTCCGCAGAGATCGATCTCAATGGTGCAGGCATCGGCGCCTAGCCGCTCTGCCGAAACATAGCGCCCATTGAATGCGTTGAGCGCATGCAGCAGTCCGACCGTAAATGTGCTCGACGATCCAAGACCCGTACCATTGGACGGGATGTCAGCGATGGTCGTGATCTCGACCCCGCCGCTTAGTCCGAGATATTCCATAGTCGTGCGCACTAGGCGGTGCTCAATTTCGGAGACTAATCCAACCTCCTCATTCTTCGAGTAGGCGACGCGGATGCCGTTGTCGAATTTCTTACTGACGGTAACATAGACATATTTATTAATCGCTGTACTGACGATAGCGCCACGCTGGTGGCGGTAGAAGGCGGGCAGGTCGCTGCCTCCGCCAACCAAGCTCATGCGTAATGGGGTGCGGCTGATGATCATCGGTCGGTCTCGGATAGAATCGGGGCGGGGACTTCGAGGCGCAGCGCGCCGACGGAAGTGGCCTCGATCCACGGCCATTCGTCGCGCATCCGGGACGAATAGAGGGCTTCGGCCTGCGCTGCCTCGCCGCGTAGTGTGTACTCGCGCACTAGGCGCTGGTGCCGCAGCGCTTCGTCGATTGTGACCACCAAACGCAGTGAGCCGGGGGCGGCAAGCGCCAATGCTACGACACCTTCGACGATGACGACGTCGGACGGTGCGATATCGAGTGTCTCAACCGCAGGGATCTGCACACGCCACCCCTTAGCGTAGCCCGGGAGCACTACGGACAAGGCAGTCGGCCGCGTGTTCAAGCGTACGATCAGCTGCTGCAGCGCAGCCATATCGTGGCGACCGTCAACTCCGGAACCGCGATTGGTTGCGCTGCGCAGCCAGCGGTCGGTCGAGATTATGTGACAGATCAGCCCCGACTCGCGTAATACCTCGGCTAGGGCCGAGGCTACGGTGCTCTTGCCGGCACGCGAATGCCCGCCAATCAGTACCAGGGATCCGGTTGCAACACTGGCGGCTAGGGGACGCAGCGCCTGCAGCAGGCTCGCATGGCCCTTGAGAATGAAGTCGACCGCCGCGCCCAGATCGGCGGCGACGTAGTCGGGCGCAACGATATACTTGTGGTCGAGACCGGCCTGTCCGGACTCGACCATGATTGAGCGCAGCCCAGCGCGGCGCGCCGCCAGCATGTCGGCACTGGAGTCGCCGACTAGCCAAGAGCGCGGCCGTGAGATATTGAGTGCGCGCACCGCAGCATCAATCATCCCTGTCGCCGGCTTACGGCAGTCGCAGGCGATCTTGAGTTCAGGGACCTCGCCTGGGTATCCGGAGTCGGGGTGGTGCGGGCAGTAGTCGATGCGGTCGACATAAGCTCCAGCGCGCCCGAGCAGAGTTTCCATCTTGTTGTGTATCCGGCGCAGTTCTTCATGAGAACACTTGCCGCGCGCAATAACCGGCTGATTGGTCACGACACAGACTCGGTACTCAGATAAGTTGAGCCGCCTTACAGCGTCCTCGACTCCTGGCAGTAGATCGAATTCCTCGGCGCGAGCGAGGTGGCCGACCTCGCGGTTGATCGTCCCGTCGCGGTCAAGGAACACCGCCATCTGCTCACAATCCAACGCCGCGCGGGCGATCTTACCGCTGCGAAAATCGGCACTGACCTTGTCGATGCGCACCGGAGTGCCAACGTCCTTGATATACTCAGCGCTCTTGTACCCACGCAGCTGCATCCCGCGCGCAAGCATCGCTGGGAACAGGTCCTTACAAAAATCAAGTGCGCCCTCGCTACCGACCCAGGGTAGCAGAGCGTCGCGGTGCACCACGTACAGAGCCGCGTTGACTAGGTTGGGCAGCCAGAAACCGTCTGGATGTGGGTAGGGGTAAAAGCCGCGAATGAACCCGGCATCGTCGGCGTCGACTAAGTCCGAGTCATGCGGGTGATCGTTGGGGTGCAGGAACAACGTCGCCGCAACCCCGTCTTGCCTGCGGTGGAAGGCTTCAAAGCGACCTAGATCGACCTGCAGCATGGTGTCACCATACATGACCAGAAAGATCTCATCGAGTCGGTCAAACACGCCAAGCACTGCGCCGGCAGTGCCGCGCGGCTCGCCATCGTCGATACACTCTACCTCGAGTCCCCAGCCGCCGTTGGCAGTGCAGAACTCAGTGATCGCCTCGGCGCGATGATTGACCAGTACCAGCACGCGCTGGTAACCATGCTGCTTAAGCAGCAGAATCTGACGCTCGAGCAGCGGACGTCCGCATAGATCGATCAGTGGCTTCGGCAGGTCCCCCAGTCTCTCGCGCAGCCGCGTGCCCTTGCCTCCAGCGAGGATTAACGCCTGCCTCATCGGCGCTCCTGTTCCACGATCTGGTGCAATGCTAACCGCACGGCCTCGACCGATCCTAACTGGTTACGGTAGCCAAGCGCCCGCAACTTGTCGACCGAGTAGACGAACTGCGGCACGTCGCCGACCCAGCCCTTGTTGCCGCTGCCGAAGGTTATGCTCGCCCCAGGCGCCGCTTTACGCACCGTCTCCTCGGCGATGAATCGCACGGTCACGCCATCGTCGCCAGGGCCAATATTGTAGACGGCGATCCGCTCGGGTGCTTTGTCGCGGATAAACAGCATGGCATCGATCAGTTCCACGACATGCAAATAGCCCTTCTGTTGGGTGCCGTCTCCGAGCACCACAAGATTGTCTGGAGTCACCGCCAGCTTGCGCACAAAATCCAGGATCACGCCATGGGTTGACGGAATGCCGATGACGTTGGGAAAGCGAAAAAGGTAGGCACGCGCGATGCCGCTCTCAACTGCAGCGCTAATTGCCGCCTCCGACGCCAGCTTCATCGCCCCGTAGTTTGAGATCGGCAGCAGCGGGCCGGTGTCCTCGGTCAGCGGCCGCTTGCCGAGGTCTCCGTAGATCGCCGAACTCGACGCAAAGGCGATCACCGGAACCTTAAACTCACGCATCAGCTCAAGGGTATTGAAGGTGGTCATGAAGGTGTCACGCAGATCGATGCTAGCGTCGGCGATCCCAGCTGGGATATCTGAATTGGCAGCCATGTGCCAGACCTCGGTGATTGGATCACGAGCATGGAAATCGACGAATGCCCGACGATAGGCGGTCTTGTCGGCCATGTCAACCTCAATGAAGGAAAAACGTGGGTTCCGTTCCACATCGTACAAGTTTGCCAAGCTCCCACGGCACAGGTTATCAACACCGAACACATAGCCGCCACGCTCAAGCAGTGTCCCTGCCAAATTGCAGCCGATAAAACCGGCAACACCGGTGATGAGGATGCTCATGGTTGTCTCCAGACAGTTCATTTCCAGCAAATGAAGTTTTCCTGCTAATTCTAACCGATCCTGCCGCGCCAGTTTAGTCTGCCGGGCACACCCCTGCGTTGGTGCCTTCGACGTGTCGCGATAGCCAACCGTGTAATCAATTCTGTGAGAGACAAGATATGCGATCAGCCGAGATCACCTAAACAACATCGACCAATATACATGGTTTTCGGGGATACCTAGGATCAGCGGAATCATTGTCTACCATCGCAGGAGTGCGCAGCTAGCTCGATTCGGCCAGACTCAACCACTCTTCCATGCTCCAAACGCACGAACTGGTCGCAAAATTTATTGACCTGATCCTTGCTATGAGAAACCAACAAAAGAGTCATTCCATTCTTACGAAGATCTGCGATCTTATCGTGGCATTTATCTTGAAATGATTTGTCTCCAACCGCCAGAATTTCGTCTGCTAGCAGAATGTCCGGATCGAGATGGACAGCTACAGAAAATCCGAGTCGCATCTGCATGCCCGAGGAGTAGTTTTTAAGTGGTGTGTCAATGAAATGCGAAAGCTCAGAAAACTCAATAATGGATTTTAATCTTTTTGCAGTATCCTTGTTCCTAAATCCATAGAGGCTGGCATTGAGGAAAATATTTTCCAGCCCCGTTAGTTCGGGGTTGAAACCTACACCCAACTGAATCAGGGGTGCCACTCTTCCATGCGTTACCACTTTACCGCTTGTCGGCAGAAGGATGCCAGCAATTATCTGCAATAAGGTACTTTTCCCTGATCCATTATGCCCTAACAATCCTAGAGCTTCGCCTTTTTCTACCGAAAAACTTACCTCTTGAAGCGCACTGAAACACTCTCTCCGTTCTCTTTTTCCTTTATAAAATATACTTAAGAATCTGGTTTTTACACCTAAAGCGCGGTTATGGCGTAAAATAAATGTCTTTGACAGATTTTCGATGCTCACAGCGGGCTTCCCCATTACAGGTCCTCCACCAATCTGCGAGCCTTTTGGTGAAAAAGTGCGGTCCCAAGAAGAAGCGTGGCCACCGTCCAAGCCAGGGCTATCTCTACATGGCTAAGAGCTGGAACAGCGCCGCTATACAGAATAGCGTGGAATAAATCCATAAACTGCGTCAGTGGATTTAAGGATATTATTGCTCTTGTCTCTGGCTTAAGCACATTAATGGAGTAACCGAGCGGCGTAAACCAGAATAAGAACATCACCGCAATTTCCACCAGGTGCTTTAGGTCACGGAACTCTACCTGCAAAACTGAAAACGTAAGAACAATACCCCATATAAATGCGACATATAATCCGAGAGCAAACGGATATAGAAGCAGCTCCCATCTATAGACTCCACCTAAGAAAGGGTAGAGAATTATCAAAATCAGAATGGCTACCGTCCATAATGTTAACGTAAAAAGAAGACTTGCGGCTGGTACCATAATTCTCGGAAAGTAAATCTTTTGTAATAGCCCTGATGCTCCTGTCAGGCTCTCGCACCCCTGAATGGCTGACTGTGCAAACAAATTATAATGCAAAACTCCGATAACCAGGTACAGTATGTAGTTGGGAAGGTTGCTACGGAAGACATGCGTAAACACAAAATAGTAAAGGAGAATCATTGCTAAGGGATTCCCCAGAGACCACAGGAAAACCAAGCATTGCACCCTGATACCGGACCTTGAGATTTGAGGTGACAAGATTGCGCACCAGATCCCGATAACGCCAATACTTCTCAATGTTTTTGATTGATTGCAGCATGCTTATCCTTCACACAACTAGGAGACGGGCTGCCAAAGCAGCGGTTCTGACCCAACCATGCCGCCGAAAATGGCGTGATAGTACCAAAGTAAACCTTTCTTGTATATCGCTCTGTGGACTGACCACAGTGAATCGGTCTAAGTCTCTCACAAGAGACATCGGCAACTCCCCCGATAGCGTACCAAAAAAGCTGATGCCTGTTGCTGAAGACTCTGGAACATGCTCCAGAACTCAGCGCTGCTGGACCAGGATTTGTGGATCTCACGCAAAAAGCATCCCCCATAGCTGAATTTTCCCGCCCACATATCGATTCTCCCGAACTGTCGATACATCACAGTGGGTTGGGGCATGTACCGAATTGTGCCAAAAGCAGAAAGCAACGAGGGCAAGCCACCAATCTTGCATCAACGCCGCAGAGGGGATGGGTAGCGCCTTTTCCAGTAGCGCCTTGTTCATCATTACTGTGCAACCCGTCACCATATTTTGTAGACAAAGTTCTCTCAGGTCGTCTTTTCCTGGATCGAGATGTTGGCAGTACCAGAAGGAGGGATCCATCACTCCGAGATTGGCGTCTACGACACAAAGATTGGAGTGCACCAAAACTGGCGATGCTGCACCTTTCCACAGTTCTGTGATCTGCAGCCTTGCGAGTGTGGTAGCAACTTTATCGGTGAACCAAACATCATCCTGATCTGCCAGGCAGATGTAGGACTCTTTCCCCCATTCTTTGATAAAGGTAAGCACCCTTTGGAAATTGCCAATGACCCCCAGCTGCGACTCTCCATCTTCGATCAAGGTGATTCTTTCTGGATGCCGTTCTTGCAGCCTTCTCAGAAGGTCTCTGGAGGCATCAGACGATCCATCATCTCGGATGTAGAGGTGTAGGTGAGGATGGCTTTGGTTCAGAATGGACTGTATTTGTTCAACGAGAAACTTTTCCCCGTTGTATACCGCCATAGCCACTGCAACGGTTGGCGTGGCGCTACTAGAGGAGGGAGACACAGCAAGGGGGAGACGCCGATCTCGGCGTTGGATTAAAAAGGATCTCGCCCAAGCATTCAGGGTTCGCCAGGACTGTGCTATTGTTAGCAGAAGCAGAAGCACCTCACCTATAGAATACCACCAAAAAGTCGTCGAAGAGTGTGGCAAGGGAGGTGAGTCCATGAATAACACTGTCAACCCCATTGTCATTCCAATGAATGCCACCAAGGGGCAACCATCCTGAGGCCAAGCGATGTGGATTGGGTCGCCAAGAGCAGAAGCAGAAGGTCGAGAAGCACCCGAAGGTCCCAAATTACCGCAGCCCCGGGATTCCCCACAGGGAAATCGCCCACCACAGTGCCGGAAGATATAGAATGAGTTCCACGAGGTGAAACTTGGCGGTGAGATCCGCGCGGCCCACAGCCTGCAAATAACCATACGGAGCATGAGCGATCGCATTTATACATATTCCAACCAGTAAAATTTGCCCCACAGGGCTAGCATACTTAGCAAAAGAAGCTCCCACCCACCAGGCCAAAAAAGGATGCAACCACCAAATACCTACAATACATAGGGGGCTGATGGTAGCAGCAAGCATACGCATGGCAGTGAACATGGTTACTCGCGCTTCATCATCTTCCAGCGAAGCATATCGTGGGAACAGCGCTGTGGCCAAGCTCTGGGGCAGGATGCCGCCATACATCACGAGATTAAATGGGACAACATAGCGGGCGACAAAAGACATACCTAACTGTGCCCCGATGAAAAAGCGGTCGGTGAGATTCATGATCGGGCTGACGACTGCGCTAACCGTGATCCAGGCACCGTAAGGAAGGATGGAACGAAGAAGCTTCCAATGAAAGGTCGGGAAAGGCCCGTCGAGAATACGGATGCAGAACCGGAACAGCAAAAGTGATCCCAAAAGACGTCCAAAAATCGCTGCGCCCACCAAGTACGGCAGGGTTATGTACCCTAAGAACGCTGCACTCAATGGGAAGACTTGATACAAGAGTAGGCCTACGATTTGCCCAATATTTAGGTAGTCAAAGCGCTCTCTTCCCTCCAGAGTCCCCAAGAGTACACTGAGCGAGGTCGCCAGCGGCAGAAACAATAAAAGGGGCAGGATTGCATGCTGCACTTCCTGCCGCAGCTCTTGTGACAATACCAGCACGTGCCTCACTAGCCAGATCATCAATGGCCAAAAAAGTAAGATGGAGGCAAGAGAAGAGGCTGCAAGTGTTGCGAGCAACGCTGTCCAAAAGAGTTCTCCCTGCGCGCGCAATTGCAGAGGGTCAGAGACTTTTTTTGGGCAGCAATCTTCGAGATGCGCTGGGCCACTGCCCTGCCCAAGCCGAGATCGAAGGCTCCAAAGTATCCCAAAGCCAACCAGAGAATGGACAGCGCCCCGTAGCGGGCCACACCAATGAGATGAAGGTACAACGGGACGGTGAACAGCAAAAGAAAGGCTGGTATGGCCCGTCCAGAGACATTGAGAAGCGTCGAGTGCGCTATGGATCTCGCCATCGGTTTACCGAAAAAAAACCAAGATGTCGCTAGCCATTAACAAAAGAGACCATGGGGCTCGCCCCGGAAGTTTTGGGAGCGTTGCAACTGCAAGATGCCCCATGTTCACCTCGTTCGCCCGCCGAATACGGTTGCTGTTTGCTTGCCCAAGTGGTATGCACCAAATTTCACCAGCGTTCGTATCAGGGCTTCGGGTATCTGCCGCGGCGCGTGTCGGGAAAGAAAGCGGATCTCTGACCGCACAAAGCGCTTCCCCTCCGAAGTTGGGCTCTGAAACGACGCAAGTAATGCTCGTTGCTGTGCGTGCATATAGCCAATCGCGTAATAGCGTCGGGCTTCTTCTGCTATCGTGAACCCATGGGAGTGGATGACGCGGGCATGCGCCTCATAGACCACGGTTCCTCCTTGGAGCAATATTCGGGCAGCAGCAATCATATCTTCTCCCATAGAACAGTTATTGGGGAAACCGCCGGCTCGAAGGAGGATATCTCGCCTGTACGCTGAGAACGAATTTGAGGTAAACGCCGTTTTGATTCCCAAGCGCGCAATATCCTCAAGGCTTTTTTCGATACTCTGTTCGGGATAATTGAAGAGCCGTGCGTGCCGTTCGATAGGACCAGCTTCTAAGCGGGGAAGCTGCCGACCATAGGCAACGCCGGCCCGCGGATGTGCGTGTAGTTCGGTCACTAGTTGCTCCAAGGCATGCCTGCCATCGAGAATGGCATCCTGAGTCAGGAATACGACGGTTTTACAGTCCGAAACCATCTCTACTGCCATTTGCCGTGTCCCGCCGTGGTTGAACGCGTCTGGAGCGATGCAATGTACTTCAAAGCCGGCGGCTTTGGCGAACTCGGCCGATCCATCCGTCGATCCGGAGTCAATCACGAGTATGCGTCGCGGCTGTATGTTCTGCGATAGTATGGAATCAATTACCATCCGCCAGCGCTGTCCACCATTCTTAACTGGAACAATCAACGCGATCGACGCCCCCCCCTCTACGGCAGGCAACTTAGTCTGTCGGTCACAGTGCTCCATCGGGGAGATATCCTTACGCAAGAGGTCAAGATTGTTCCAAGGCATACGGGGAGTTGGTACAGGTCTCAAATCACCCTACAGAGAAATGAAATTACAGACATCCGGTTCTCGGTAGTAGTATCTTACCCGATGTGGCTGGCTCATAGTTAGTGTAGAGTCAACAACTATGTTGGGCGATGTATCTCGTTGCCCAAACCAGTTTAGCTGTTGGCGTCGATGGGTTAGACTGGCGACCATGAAATCTTCCGCGCAGCCGTCCCTCAACCGCACCGCCCTACTGGTCAGCCTGCCCTTCTTCGCTTACCTGAGCAGTTGGTACTACAACGGTTCCCTGATCCCGCTCCTGGCGGTGAGTAGCGTATCGCTGCTGCTCTGGGGGGCGGTAGCGGCGTGGCCCCGGATTCGCGCGGGGCTGCCTTGGCCGCGGGGGTATCTGCCGGCTTTCATGTTGCTGTGGTTGTTCTGGTACTGGCTGACCCTGTTCTGGAGCCACGTCCCCTATAGTAGCTGGTTTTATTTCTGGACCCTGGGTTCCGTGCCTCTGGGCTTTCTCGCCTGGACCATGCTCTCCGAGCGCGATGCGGAAGCGGTCTGGCCCTGGTTCTGGCGGGGGATCGTTGCCAGCGCGTGGATCCTGTCGGCCATTGGGCTTTGGCAGTACTACCGTCTCCTGGGGGAAGGCGCGAACTGGATGGGCCTGCGTCCACAAGGCCCGCTGATGGACTGCAACAGTTACGCGGCGTGGATGAATCTGTTTTTCTTCGTGCTCGTCGGGCGCTATTTTTGGCTGGACGGGCGTCGCCCTCGCGCGCTCCTTTCCAAGTCCATTGATTGGGTGACCTTTGGCTATTTATTGACTATCGCCATCATTCTGCTGGCAGATTTCAGTACGGGCAGCCGCGGCGGTCTGCTCGCCTGGGCGTGTACCCTGCCCTTTGCCTTGCTGGGTTTTCGGGGAAAGCCCGGGGTCTGGTCGCGCTGGGCCGCTGTACTGTTCCTGGTTCTCATCGCCTTTCTCCTCATGAACTACCCCAAGGGCTACGACATCCTGGGCCAACTCAATCCCCACTACATCAGCTCCAACATTGCTACGGTATCCCGCAGCCTGATGTGGATCGCTACTTGGCATATCTTCCTGAGCCATCCTTACCTGGGTACGGGGCTGGGCAGTTATTTTCTGTTCTACCCTGCCTACCGCCTGCCGGCGGAACTAGCTTCGGCAGGGACCTACGCCCATAACGACTACATCGAGTTTCTGGCCGAGGGTGGGCTCATCAACCTGGGCTTTTTGCTCGCTTTTGCCGGGGCCTTGATCTATGCCCTTTATCGCCTGATTTTTCGCGCGGCACGGCTCGGCATCAGTGAGGAAAACCGCTATTGGGCCTTGGGGCTGGTGCTGGGGGTTTTTGCCATCACCGGCCACGCCCTGGGCAACTTCATCTTCTACAACCTGCCCCTGAGCATTCTGGCCGGAATTTTTCTCGCCCAGGCCTGGCACCTCTACCATCGCCAAGGGGAAACGGCACCTCTGTTGCCGCGCCTGGGCATCCGCCATCCGGGAGTGGTGCAGGGGGTCCTGGTGGTGCTCGTGGTATTGGCGGGCTGGTTTCTTGCCCTCGATGCGGCGGTCTATGCCCTGTTCAGCAACAATGCCTGGCTCGATGGGGTCATCAGCAACCCCAACGGTCGGGCGGTATTCTTGATGCGGGCAGCGCGCTTTCTGGAAGTTGCCCGGCCCCAGGCGACCCAGCCCTGGGTGTACATGGGCAATGCCTACCTCAACCTGGCAGCCAGTGACGCGAATATGCCAGCGGCACAGAAGCGGGTGCTGCTGAAAGCGGCTTTGCGGCAGTACCATGCCTCGCTGGTGGGCATTCCGCGCCAGGCGGGGGTCTACAATGCCATCGGCTCGCTCTATAACCAGTATGGCAGCACGCTCCTGGGGATGACGCCGCAAGCGGCCCAGGACCGCGCCGTCCTTGCCTGGCGCAAGGGCCTGGCCCTGGACCCCGCCAGCGTCAACCTGCGCAGCGAGATCGCAACGGCGGCTTATTTTGATCATGGCAAGGTGGCAGGAGGCATCGCCTTCTTACAGGCGGGCTTGAACCGGCCCCTGTTCCCCGAGCCTCGCGCCCTCCTGCAATGGGTCATTGCCCGCAACCAATGGCAGTTGGCCCACGACCCCAAGGCGGCGGAAAAGACCCTGCTGATCAGCCTCAAGGCATCGCCGGACTTTACTCCCACCCTGACCCTGCTGCGGCAGATCGTGCAGGCGCAAAAGCCGGGCGGCCAGGCATCGACACGAGCGGAATGAGGGCCGCAATATATCGAGCCTAACCGCTTGTCGCATGGTCAATCAAAAGGATAATATCCGTGCTTAGACATAGGAGGTCCTATGCAGCCGAGTGCTAAGCAAAGCTTTCCTCATCCTGAGTTGATCGGCAGCTTCCGCCAGTTCGGTCCTTTCGGGGTGGCTTACCAAGTCGTCAAGGAAGGTCACTCGACAGATCACGGATGGACGGTAGAAATAGAGGTGCCGTCAACAGGAGAACATCTAGAATATCCCCTCCGCTCCGTCCTAGACGATCCAGAAGCTGAGTAATGTTTGCAATTGCCTTTGATCTCGTCGTCAAAGAAACGGCGGCCTGCCATCCCAAAGGGGTGTCGGTGGCCTATGCCGAAATTGGGGCAGCTCTTGCTGGATATGGCTTTCGGTGGGTCCAAGGAAGCCTCTATGTCTGTGAGGACGAGGATATGGCAAATCTGATGGATGCCATCGACAAGCTGACAGAGATGGATTGGTTTCCCTCATCCGTTCGGGACATCCGGGCATTTCGGGTAGAACAGTGGTCGGACTTCACGGATCGAGTGAAGCGTCGAGGCAGCGGAATGAGGGCCGCAATATATCGAGCCTAGCGGCTTGTCGCATGCTCAGTCGAAAGGATAACCTTTGCAGGCAGGCATCGAGGAATCCACAATAGCTGCAATCATGCTTTCCCCGGTCAGATCGTTGACGCGAAGGATGGACTGGTTGCCTATCAGTCCGTGGTATCAGCCTCTTCCGTACCTCTCCCAAACGCTGCATGCGCGCCTTCAGGTCAGGATCGATCTTCACCGCCATGGGTACGGCAGAGGGGGAGACTGTGGAGGTGGCGGATGGGTTATGCTCGCGGGGATCGCCCTTGACCATACGCGCATGCACGTTAAGCGCATCTCCATCGACACGAACATCCTCGTCTACGCGATGGACCGCGATGCCGGAAAACGTCATGTGCGGGCAGTGAAAGTAGTGGAACAGGCCGTCGACAGCGACTGCATCCTCACTACGCAGGCTCTGGGGGTTTTTCATGGCGTGTCGCACATTCTGACGGAGGAAAGGGCGTTGAACTCCGCCGCACACAGAGACTCCTATGGGTAATGCCAAAAGATCCTGCGTATGCCGAGGCGCGAGCCCTACTCAAACTGCTCCTGATCAGCGGTGCCATCACCCTGGCCAGCGCGGCAATCATTGTCGTACTCTGGTGGCTGTATGCTGGCGGAGCCCATGGATGACGCGATGCTGAAAACTTGCGGGGATGCCCACTACCGTTATCTGGATATGCGCGACGCCGAGCCGGGGGATCGCTTCTTTCACTTGCGCCATCAGCCTTACAGCGACGTGGTGACGGCCATCGAAGCAGTGGAAGTCCTGACCGTGGAAAAGAAAACCCTGCAGTGCCGGGTAGAGGGGAGGGGCAAGCCGTGGAAACTGCGGCGGCAGGCAGAGCATATCCACTGTTATCTGGCCGATGATCCTGTTTTTCAGCAGTTGCAGTATACCTTCACCCGGGCGCAGCGCATTCAGCAGGCGAAAGACTGGGTGCGCCAGGCCCCGCCGGAGCGTTTCGATGAACCGGTACTGGAGGCCATCGAGCGCTGGCATGGCACAGGTTGAGGGCTCTGGCAGATCCCCTTCCCTGCCTTGACTTTGGCCGTCCTTCTCCTTATCTTCTGTGCCCTTACGAAATTTTGGGGTAGATCATCATGAAGCGCACTTTTCAGCCTAGCGTCGTGCATCGCAAGCGCACTCACGGTTTCCGCGCCCGCATGGCGACCAAGTCTGGCCGCCTGGTCCTCAAGCGGCGGCGCGCCAAAGGCCGGTACAAGCTCTGTCCCTGAGGGATGAGCCGACAGTCGTTCACCCGTGACGACCGCCTGCGCAACAAGGCTGAAATCCGCCTTGCCTTGCGCGAGGGGAAAAAGCGCAGTTTTCCCGAATTGGTGTTCTACCGTCTGGACAACGATCTGGGGCATGCGCGCATTGGCTTCGCCGTCAGCCGGAAGGTCGGCAAGGCGGTGCTCCGCAACCGTCTGAAACGACGCCTGCGCGAGGCGTTTCGGCTGAGCGCCGGCCGTTCTCTGCCTTGCGATCTCATGGTCGTGGCGCGTCCGGCCGCGCGCGACGCGGCCTATGCCGTGCTGCGTGGGCGCTTGGATAGCGTGTTGCGCTGATGGCCATGCTTCGTCGCGGCGCCATCGCCCTGATTCATACCTATCAACTCGTCCTGAGCCCCTTTCTCGGGCAGAATTGCCGCTACCATCCAAGCTGTTCGCATTACACCTGCGAGGCCATAGAACGCTATGGTGTCCTGCGCGGCGCCTGGATGGGTGTCAAACGCATCGCTCGCTGTCATCCTTTTCACCCGGGGGGTACGACCCCGTACCCTGAGTTTTCGGAGCCTCATGGATAGCCAACGTACCATCCTCGCCGTCGTCCTCTCGATTATCGTCCTGGTGCTCTTCGAGTGGCTGGCACCCCATCCCAAACCCAGCCCGAAGGCAACGCCAACGGCGGTCACCCAGTCAGCCGCCCAGCCAACGCCGGTTACCCAATCGCCTGCGCCTACCAGCAGCGTTCCGGCTGCGCCTAGCACGATTGCGGCGGTGACGAGCCATGCGGTGGGCGAGGGGCCCAGTGTCTCTTTCCAGACGGATCTTTATACCGGCAAGATCTATCTGCACGGCGGTGATATCCAGAATCTCGGCCTGCGCCAATATCCCATTGCCGTGGACAACAAAGCGCCTTATCCCATTCTGGACAGTAGCGCTGCGCGATTGACGGCACAGCAAAGCGGCTTCCTGAGCACCGACGGGCAGATTCTGCGCGCCGACTTCAGCGCCCCGCAGGCCGTCAATGACGGCGGGCCCATCACCCTGAACGGCCAGGCCGGCCCGCTGAAAATCGAAAAAACCTTTTCGTTTGATCCACACACCTATCTGATCAACGAAGACATCCGCATCACCAATACCGGCAAGGAGCCGTGGAAAGGCAGCTATTTCGACCAGATTCTGCGCAATGACCGTACCCAGAGCCATTGGTTCATGTCGATTTTTACCGGCGCGGTCCTGATGCACCATGGCAGCCTGAGTGAGAAAGGCTTTTCGGATCTTCGCGACCACCCGGAGGAGCATGGTGGCCCAGGCTGGGCGGGCATGACCGATCACTATTTTCTGCAAGCGGTCTTACCGGAAGCACATGCCGCCGTGCAACTCTACGCGCGTCCGGCAGGCAGCAACTACGTCGCCGGTGTGCAGCAGGCCCTGCCGACCCTGCAGCCGGGGCATAGCTATAGCCTGCGTCAGCAACTGTATCTCGGGCCCAAGCTGCAGAACCAGCTTGCGCGCCTGGGACGGGGTCTGGAGCAGACCGTCGATTACGGCTGGTTCTCCATCGTGGCCGAACCCATGCACGGGGTGCTGACCTGGTTCCATTCCTGGTGCGGCAACTGGGGCCTCGCCATCATCCTCCTAGTCCTGGCGGTAAAGATCATCTTCTTCTACCCTTCGGCGATCAGTTACCGCTCCATGGCCAACATGCGTAAGCTGCAGCCCAAACTGGAGCAGATCAAGAAAGAGACCAATGGCGACCGTCAACAAATGGGCGCCAAGATGATGGAGCTTTATCGTACGGAGAAGGTCAACCCGATGGCGGGCTGCCTGCCCCTGGTCATTCAGATGCCAGTCTTCATCGCCCTCTACTGGGTGCTGGTGGAGAGCGTGTCGTTGCGGCAGGCGCCCTTCATTCTCTGGATTCACGACCTGGCACTACCCGATCCGTATTACATCCTGCCGCTGCTCATGGGGATCAGCATGTTCCTGCAACAACGCCTGAACCCTGCGCCCATGGACCCCGTGCAGAAAAAGATCATGTCGATCCTGCCGGTCGCCTTCGCCATCTTTTTCTCTTTCTTTCCTGCGGGTCTGGTGCTCTACTGGTTGACCAACAACGTCTTTGGCATCATCCAGCAGTATCTGATCACCCGCCACGTCATGAAAGAGAGCTAGGGTGTCGCGCCGCGGGCGCTACCAGCTGGGCGACAGCATCGTCGCCATCGCCACTCCGCCGGGGGTCGGCGGCGTCGGCATTCTCCGTTTGTCCGGCCCGGATGCGCTGGCGATTGCCAATACGCTCTGCGGCCTGCCCCAAGACAAACCCTGGCGCCCGCGCTACGCCTATCTCCGGCAGTTCTTTCTGGCGCCAGGGGAGCAGATCGACCATGGCATCGCCCTGTATTTTCCCGCGCCGCATAGTTACACCGGCGAGGACGTGGTGGAGCTGCAGGGTCACGGCAGCCCGGTCATCCTCGGCTCCTTGCTCGAATACGCCGTGCGCCAGGGCGCGCGGCCGGCTCGGGCCGGCGAGTTCAGTGAGCGCGCGTTTCTCAACGAGCGCCTGGATTTGGCGCAGGCGGAGGCGGTTGCCGATCTCATCCATGCCCGCAGCCAATCCCAGGCACGCGCGGCTTTGGCCAGCCTGGAGGGACGCTTTTCCGCGGCTGTCGAGGCGCTGCGTGCGGCCATCCTGCAGACCCTCGCCCTTGCCGAGGCCGGCCTCGATTTCAGCGAAGAAGATCTCGGCGACGAGCACCTGCAGAGTCTGGCGGCGCAACTCCATCAACTGCAAAGAAACCTGGCCCGGATTCTGGAACAGAGTCGCAGCAGCGCGCGCTTGGCGCGCGGGGCGCGGATCCTTCTGCTCGGCGCCCCCAATGTCGGCAAATCCAGCCTGCTCAATGCCCTGTCCGGACGCGACAGCGCCATCGTCACCCCGATTCCCGGAACCACCCGCGATGTCCTGCGCGAAGAGATCGAAGTCGATGGACTGCCTCTCGAACTCCTGGACACGGCCGGGTTGCGTGACAGCACTGACCCGGTGGAACAAGAAGGGATCCGCCGCAGTCGCGCGCTGCTCGAGAGCGCGGAAGAAATTCTCCTCCTGCTCGATGCCAGTCGAGACAGCTGGTCAGAAGATACGAATCTGTTGGCGCAGCTCGATGCCAAGCGCTGCACCGTACTGTGGAACAAGATCGATCTCCGTCCGGACTTCGTCGCCCCCGACCTGGGGGTGCCGGCCCTGCGCATCTCTGCCAGCACCGGCGAGGGGTTGGCGGAACTGCGTTCGCACCTGCGACAACGCCTGGGTGAAAATGACGACAGCGCCTGGTCGGCACGCCAGCGCCACGTACTGGCACTCGAAGAGGCCCAGGAACAGCTTGCCGAGGCAGCACAATTTCTGCACCTGGATACTGGCGAAGAGCTTCTGGCGCAGAAGCTGCGGGAAAGCGCCAACGCCCTTGGCCAGATCACCGGGGTAGTGGATGTGGAGGAGATCCTGGGGGAAATCTTTTCGCGCTTTTGTATCGGCAAGTAGAATTTTTTGTCAGCGATGTCCGTCTCGACTATTCTGTAAGCCTACGCCTGAATTGCGGAGTACAGCATGCACAAACGGGATTTCCTGCGTCTCAGCGCCATGGGCAGCGGCCTTGCCCTGGGGGCCTCGCTGATTGGCACGCGCATCGCCCTGGCGGCAAATGCCCAAGGCTGGCCCGCGCAGTCCTTTGCTGCCAGCAGCGTCGAACAAGTCCTGCAGGATCTGTTTCAGATGCGCACAGTGCCGGAGTCCGATCGTGTGCATGTTCGCAGCGCCAAAGAAGTCGATGATGCGCTCAGCGTGCCGGTATCCGTGTCCGTGGATCACCCGATGACGGATGACGATTACATTGCGCGGATCTATGTGCTGGTCGATCACAACCCCACGCCTTTAGCGAGCATCTTTCACTGCAGTCCTGCCAATGGCAAGGCAGCCTGTTACCAACGAATCAAGGTATTACACGACAGCCCGCTGCGCGTCATTGCGCAAAGCAACCGTGGAGATATCTTTGCAGCCAAGCCCGAGTGGGTGCATGTCAAACGTACAGGAGCCGCAGAATGAGCGTGCTGAATACCTTGGGAAGCCGGCTGACACGGCGCCTCGGAGACGTACAGATTGCCCTGCCAGAAAAGGCGAAACGGGGAGAGATCATCGAGGTCCGGGCGCTGATCCTGCACCCCTCGCAAAGCGGGGATAACGCCCTGTTCATCGAAGAGGTGACCTTTGCCCTGGATGGCGAGACCTTCTGCCGATTCGATCTCTCCAGCATGAGCAGCGCCAACCCCTATCTTGCCGTTCCTCTGCGGGTCGAAAAGAGTGGAATGATCTCCGCACACTGGCGCAACAACCGGGGACAGACGGGCTCAGGGCAAAAATTCCTGCGCCTCACTGAATAAGCAAGGGGGGCAACGCCCCCCTCGCTCTGCAGCTGAGCGAAAAGCCGACTATTCGACGGCAATCTTGCGCCGCTTGGCCGACTCCGCCTTGGGCAGGGTCAGTTCCAGCACCCCGTCTTTATATGCCGCCTTGCTCTGACTGGCGTCGACATCCACCGGTAGCTGGATAGTGCGGGCGAACTCGCCGTAGCGTCGCTCACGGTAGATGTACTTACCCTCTTCCTTGCTGCTGTCCTCTTCTTTGCTTCCACTGATGTAGACCTGGTTGCCGTGTACCTGGATGTCGAGCTTGTCCTTGTCGACACCGGCAATCTCCGCTTTGACGACGATTTCGTTGTCGCGATCGATCACATCGAGATGGGCGACGTTTGGCCGCGGCGATGCGGAAGCTCCCTGCAAGGGACGGAAGAAGCCAGGGAGCACGGCATCAAAGATCTGCTCGACGGGATCGACAACGCGTACGGATGGGTTACTGACAGCCTTTTCACTCATGATGACTCTCCTCTTGAACGATGGTCCTCGCTGACCCGTCCTAAATCTGGGGTCGGTTTTGCGCTTTTCAAGAGCTTGTCAATAGGGGTAATCCCAACCAGGGGCGGGATCCTTGTAGCGTCGGTGCACCCACCAGTACTGTTCCGGCGCGCGACGAATGGCCGTCTCGAGGGTGGCATTCATGGTCGCCGCATCGGCCACGTCATCACCGCTCGGAAACCCGTCTGGCAGGGGCACGATCTCGATCTCGAAACCGCGCCCGGCCGGCAGGCGATAGGCGAAGAGTCCAAAGCTTGGACTGCCCCGTCGTTGCGCCAGGCGTGCCAGCAGCGGCGTGGTACAGGCAGGACGACCAAAAAAGGGGGCAAAGACCCCCTCGCGGGGGTCCACATTCTGATCAGGGAGGACGCCCACCACCTCACCCCTTTGCAGAGCCTGCAGCAGACTGCGGATGCCGCCCTCTTTGGCCACCAGACGGGCACCACTGCGTCCGCGACCGGCGACCATCCGCGCATTGATGGCGGCATTGCGGGTTGGCATATAAAGTACCGTCACCGGCCAGCGCTGGCCAATATATTGCACTGCCGCCTCCCACGCACCGAGGTGCGCGGTGAAAAGAATCACCCCTTTGCCTTGCGCCAGCGCCGCATCGACCGCCTCGGCGCCACGCACCGAACGGATCAGGCGCAAACTTCGCGGCAAGGGCCAGAACCAGAGCGGCCCCAGTTCTACGAATGCCTGACCCAGTTGGCGGAAATGCTGGGCGAGCAGATTCCGCCGCTGCCGATGATCCAGTTCGGGATAGGCGATCTGCAGATTTCTCCGCGCCACCCGTCGGCCACGCGCGACGAGGAGACGCGCCAGGTCTCCCAGGCGGTTGCCGGCCCAGACCCGGAGCGGGCGCGGCGCGCGCGCCAGCAACCGCAATACCCCTTCCACCGCGGCGGCCAGCCAGAAATCCGCGCGTTTGCCAGACATCAGACGGGGATCAGCCGCAGGGCGAGTTCGATGCCTTCGGCATCGAAACGCATCTTGATAGCCTCCAGGAGATCACTGCGTGTGCCGCCGTAATCCGCCGCCCGTACCCAGGGGCGCAGGTAGACCTGAACACCCAGTTCGGTGAGATCCTGCACGCCAATCGCCGGGGCAGGTTCGGAGAGAATCCGCTCATCGGCATCGCAGAGCTCTGCCAACAGTTGCTTGGCGCGCAGCAGGTCCGCCTGCGGAGCGAGAGTAATCAGCAGGTCGATACGCCGTTGGCCAAGTACGGAAGTATTGATGAGCACGTCACTGAGAATCTTGCTGTTGGGCACGAAGAGCTGGCGATTGTCGAAACTGTTGATGACGCTCTGAAAGAGATGGATGCGCTCGACCGTGCCTGAGACACCGACCACCTCGATGCTGTCGCCCACCTTGTAGGGGCGCAAGATCAGCAACAGTACGCCAGCGGCAAAGTCCGCCAGGGACTTCTGCAATGCCAACCCGATGGCAAGGCCAGCGGCGCCGAGCATCGCCAGGAGCGAAGTGGTCTGTACTCCCAATTGGCCAAGGGCCGCTATGACCACCACAATATAAAGGGAGATCTTGATCAGGGATTCGAGAAAACGTGCCACCGTGAGGTCGTGGTGTACGCGCTCCAGGGTACGCGCGCTGAGACGTCCCAGCCAGCGCGCCAACCACAAGCCGACCAACAATACCAGCAATGCTGCAGCAATATGCCCCGTCCAGGCCCAAAGACGCTCGTGGAGTGGCCCCGACCAGGGGGAAAGCGAGGCAAATGGAAAAATGGACATGAAAATGGCCCCACGGAATTCGATCCGAGGAGCCTAAAAGCAGTTGGCGCCCATGGCAAGGCGCCGGGAGCGAGCCGTCAGTGCAATACCGTCGTCGAGGTTCCGTGTACGACCGCCGCCCGCAGCGCATTCAGCTCGGCCATCATCCAGCCTTGGTAATCGTAACCCGCAGGCATGGTCTCATAGACCCCCACCACCGGAACGTGGGCCTGCTTCGCTTGGGCCAGAAACGATTGGGTCAGGCTGCTGGTGACCTGTTGATTGTATAAAAACACCTTTACCTGACGTTTGCCGAGCAGCTCGCTCTGCAGGCTGACATCCTGTGGCGCTGGGTCGGTGCCATTCATGATCGCCGCCTGCAAGGACCACGGGGTCTTGATCTCGCAGCCGGCTGCCTGAAGCATGTAGTCGGCTACCGGTTCCGTCACCGCAACCGGTGTATGGGGGTATTCCTTGCGGAACGACGCCAAACCCTGGTACCAGGGCTGCAGGGAAGCATCGAACTTCTTCACCTGCGCGGCAAAATAGGCACGATGCTCCGGCAACATGGCGCCGAGGGCATCCGCCACTGCCGCCGCCACCTTGGGCATGGTTTCCGGTTTGTACCACAGATGCGGGTTGGGCGTACTCTCCGGCAGACCCAGGAGGTCCTGCACCACGATGACCTTTCTGCTGCGATTCGGATTGGCCGCCAGAATCTTCTTTGCCCAGGAGTCATAACCCAGCCCATTGCGGACCACCAGTTGCGCCTGCGCTACCTCACGCGCAATCGAGGGACTCGCCTGAAAGGTGTGGGGATCGGTATTGGGATTGCTCTCGATGGCTTGTACCTGCACGTACGGGCCACCAATTTGGGAAATGACGTTGGCATACTCATTTTCCACGCCAACGGCACGCAGCAGATCGGCAGCTTGGGCAGTACCAGCAAAGAGGGCGCTGCCGGCCAAGGCAACGCCGAGGAGATGGCGAGGGGACAGAAGCGACGAGACGACAGACATTGCGGCATTCTCCATAAATGCAACTTGGTTGCATAATATTCGCGCGCCAATCCCTCCTTGTCAATCTGATCAGAAAAACTCCAGGTGCAAACGCAACAATCCAACAGTAGCGTTAGGGTATACGCCGTTTGGTTTGGTGATATATTGCAGATCGGGCTGCAGACTCAGGTACTCATTGATCTTCGCGACGTAGGTGATCTCATAACTGGTCTCGGCCGGATAGATCGCCGCTGGCTGCGCTTCGTCCTCGAAGCCGGCTGCCACCACGCCGGGTCGCAGCGCTGCCCGGGCCATGCCCACGGAAAGGGTATCGTCCGGTCGGGCGGCAAGAAAATGACTGAGCCGCGCCCCCAGCCCCAGGTACCAAGGAACCAGATTCTCCCGTCCAAAGGCCTTGCCCCACTGGATGAAGGGCGCCAGCTCGGCATCGGCAAGCCGCCAGTGCGCTTCCACGATACCGTAGATGCCGTTCGTCGTCGGACTCAGGTTAAAGTCGGGGGCACGCGGCTGATCGTAGTGCCAGGCGCCGACCTTGAAAACGTACTTTCCATATTCGTCCGTACCATCATCCGGGTCTTCGCCTTCTTCCTGCCCCCAGTGCAAGGCCCCCTCCCAGATCGCCAGATAGCCGCGGTCAAAGACGCCACGATACTGATGTATGGCATCGCCCTGAAACACCCCTGCCTTGCTGCTCCAGTTCGTTCCATGGGTATGAACGATGAACCCCAGGCCAGAGTAGGGATAGGTCGGTAGTGCCGGCACATTGCCGGAAAGGCTGGGGTCGAGACCAAAGGAACCATTCAAGAGTTGCAAGGCGTTGCTGGCCACGTCGAAATAGAGATTGAAATCGGTGTAGCCCACGCGGGTGGCCAGCCAGTCCGTCCATTGCTGCCGGTAGTTGGCCTCATAGAGCCGCACTGCGGAAGGCGCATAGATATTGCTCGCGGTCTGCAGATCGCCGCTGTAGGCCGTGTCTTCGGCAGAGCTGTAGATACCGAACACCGACGCTGTGAAGAGCCCGCCACGCCAGGCGCCGGCCTTGGCGCTGTCCCATTGCAGCCCCAGCTGGCCTGCCGTGGTGTTCGCCGTGCCCCGGCGAACTCCGCCAGCGAGACTGGCAAAGAGCTCTGTGTCTAGGTGTGCCGACCAGGAGAAACCCTCGCCGATGTGCTGGAAATCGGTCAGATAGCGCGGCGCCAATCCGCTTTGATAGGGTATCGGCGAGTCGGCTCCGGGTCCGGGCAATCCCGCCGCAACGCTTGCGCCGCTCCACAGCACCATCAGAAAAGAAAAAGACTTGTATTTCATGACACGCTCAGATCAGGAAAGACGGCGCCACTATGCCGCAGTCCCTGACCCTAGTCAATAACGCTTCTCATTCCTATTTGTTGTCATGGCCGGGCTTTGCTTCAGCCACCGATGCCCGGCGCTCCGACGACAAAATTGTCGATCACCGGCAAGCTACAAGGGCGCTTTCCTCGCCCGGAGAAAGGAGACCAAGCCGCCCAGCAGGAATATGACCGGGAAAAGATACTGAAACACTTCGGTAAACAGCGATCCGACAAAGATGACCGCGCTGTGTATGCTGTTTTGCACCGCCACATTGATGTCATCTGCAGGATTGGCTCCTTTTGGCAAATGCAGGGGCGCGACGACGTTGTGCATCAGTCCTTCAAAGTGTAAATGCCACAGATGAAGCCCGACATAAGATATAGGAATCAGTAGGATATTTATCCACCAAGGCAATCGACTCGCAACTTGTAAAAGATCTTCTATAGTGGACCTTTGACGGTTTCTGCGGAAAGAATGTGACATGGTGTTGACCTCACGTGGCTGTCATCTCTTAGGGCTTCTCGTCGGTCAAATAGACGAAATCTTTCTTCCCGCCACAAAGAGAGCCGTTCCCCAGTGTGATCAAGCCATAAAAACCACTTTCTTCACGTAGAGCCATCCACTACACTGGATTCATGCAGAAGAAACGGCTGATTCTGGGTGGTACTTTCGATCCCATTCACTACGGGCATCTGCGCGCGCTGGAAGAAGTCCGCGAAGCCTTGGGCATGGCGGAGGCGACTCTGGTTCCTGCCGGCCATCCACCGCACCGGAACAGCCCTTGGGCACCTGCGGAGCACCGTTTGGCCATGACCCGTATCGCCGCGCAGCAGGCTCCGGGCTTGGAGGTGCTGGCTTACGAGGTCGAAAAAAGCGGTCCGTCCTACACCGTCGACACCCTGCGCCACCTCCGCGCCAACGATCCTCACGGTTTCCTGGCGATGGTGATCGGAATGGACGCCTTTCTGCGCTTCGATACCTGGAAAGACTGGCAGGAAATCCTCGATCTGACGCATTTGGTGGTCATCGGCCGGCCCGGCTGGCCCATGGCCGAGCTGCCCGAGGCCCTGCGGCAGGTGCTGTATGAGAGGCGAGTGCAGAGTCTCGGCGAGCTGCACCAGCATTCTCTGGGGAAGATCGCCTTTCACACGGTCACCGCCCTGGAGATCTCGGCGACCCAGATCCGCAGTCTTCTCGCCGGCGAACGCAGTGCGCGCTTTCTATTACCCGAAGCGGTCTTGGATTATATTGCTGAGCACCGGCTCTACCACGAAGCGTAACCTGGAGGAACACCGACCTTGCCCATCACGCCCGAAATGCTGCGCGATCTCAGTATCGCCGCCCTCGATGAACACAAGGCCATCGACATCCAAAGCATCGACGTTCGTCAACAAACCGATATCACCGATTATCTGATCGTTGCCTCTGGCAACTCCGACCGCCAGCTTCGCGCCCTCGCCGACGCCGTGATCGACAGGGCACGTGGCGAGGGAGTGCGCCCTCTGGGCAAGGAAGGAGCGTCCGGCAGCGACTGGATGTTGGTCGATCTGGGCGATGTCGTGGTTCACCTGATGCGACCGGAGACCCGCGACTTCTATCAGATAGAGCGGCTGTGGGGCGAATTGCCCAAGGTGCGCAGCCAAGGCCACGAGGGCTGACGTGCGCCTGTTGGTCCTCGCGCTGGGGACCCGCATGCCGAATTGGGTGGATGCGGCGGTCGAAGAATATCGGCGACGCATCCCACCCCCGGTGCAGTTGGAATGGCGCAGCCTGCCTCTGGCCCCACGGGGGCGGCAGAACGATCCGGCACGCTGGCGCCGGGAAGAAGGTGAACGTCTGCTTGCCAGCAGCCTCAAAAACAGTGAGATCGTGGCCCTGGAGGTTACGGGTCGTGCCTTGCGCAGTGAAGAGCTGGCGCAGAAAATGGACGCTTGGATCAACGATCAGCAGGACGTCACCCTGTGGATCGGCGGCCCGGACGGCATCGATCCGGCGCTGCGACCTCACTGGCGCTGGTCCCTTTCGGCATTGACCTTGGCGCACCCGGTGGTGCGCGTGGTCCTTGCCGAGCAGCTGTATCGTGCCTGGAGTATCCGCACAGGCCTGCCCTATCATCGTGGCGGAGAGGAGAGTGGATGGTGAAGTGTTATCAACGAGTCTTGCCCCGACTGGGAGTGGTCGCGGCCCTGTCTTTGGGATTGAGTGCCTGCGCGCAGATGGTCGTGCCCACGCCGCAACAGAGCAGCAGTAATGCCATCGCCGTGCAGGCCGCGCGCATCCGCATCTTTTCCCTATCTCCGCAGGTGCCCGCGCAACAGCTGGAGCCTGCGCGGAAAGCCCTGGCAGCGGCCGAAGCAGCGCAGCAGCGGGGCGACTATCTCTATGCCGAACGCCAGACCGAGCTGACCCGCATTCGTCTCGACAACATCCAGCAGCGTCTCGATCAGAGCCCGACGAGCGACAGCAACCAGGAGCTCAAGGGGCAGATACGCGATCTGCAAGGGAGAATCGCCAGTCTAGAAGAAAAAATCGCCGCCACCCGTCAGCAGCTTCAGGAGACGAACCCATGATTCGCCGTAGCCTGCTCGCCAGCACCCTGCTTCTCCTGCCTGCCCTCGCCTGGGCCGATGCAAACACCACAGCAGCCCTGCAACATGCCTATGCGCAATTCCAAAACCTGCAGAAATCCGCGCATCTTACCCCGCAGCAGTCGGCCGGTCTGCAGCGAGATCTGCAACAGATGACCGCCGATCAGGTCAATCCGCCCCTTTTTGCCGTCGACAAGGCCATCTTCGAAGCCCGCCTGCATGGTCTGCGGGAAGCACAGGCAAGCACCAACAGTGGTCAGGAAAAGGAAGTTCTGACCCGGCAACTGGCGACCCTGAACCAAAAAATACCAGTCCCTCCAGGCGGAATATGCGCAGCTTCGCCAGCAATTGGCGAACCGGACCATGCAGGGTGCCCGCAGCGCCCGCCTGAAACAGGAGATTCAGCAGCAGAAACAACTGTTACAGCAAGAGGAACAGAGTCTGGCGACGATGCAACCCAGCACGGCAGCGAGTACGAGTAACTCGACGAGTGTCAGCTCGGCGCTGGCGGCGCCCGCCGCAGCGCCGGCCCCATTGCAGGCGTTGGCCGCCTACGGTGACCTGCGGCAGGGAAAATATGGCACCGAGCTGAATATGCCGGTTTCTGCCCTCTTTTCTTCGGATCAAGGACTGTCCGCCAACGGGAAGCAGCGCCTGCGCGCCGTCGCTGAAACGCTGAAAGGGATCACGGCGGCACAGATCCTGGTGCGGGTCTCCGGGCAACCGGGGGGGCTCAATCTGGCGACCCAACGGGCAGAGGCCATTCTCCAGGGATTGCGCCAAGCGGGCATCCCCGACTCTCGGCTGGCCCTGGCTTCCGGTGCCGGGGTGGCCAGCGGCATGGCTCAGATTCTCCTACCCAGCGGCGCCTGAGCGCATGCCGCAATTGATCCTTGCGTCGGCTTCGCCGCGCCGACGCGAGCTTCTCGCGCAGTTGGGCTACGCGCCCGAACTCCGGCCCACAAGCATCGACGAGTCCCGGAGGGACGGCGAGCCCCCCGTGCAGTTCGTTCGCCGTCTGGCGCGGGAAAAGGCCCGCGCTGCCCTGCACAGTGGTGAAACCGCCCTGGTCTTAGGGGCCGATACCCTGGTCTGCCTGGGGGATCGGGTGTTCGGCAAGCCCACTGATGCCGCCGAGGCGCGAGAAATCTACGCCGCCCTCGCAGGGCGCTGGCATCGGGTTCTTACCGCCGTCGCCATCACCGACGGTCAGCGTGTATGGCAGACCTTATCGCGCAATGGCGTCTTTCTACGCAGAATTTCCGCCGCTGAGGCAGACAGCTACTGGGCCAGTGGCGAACCACAGGACAAAGCCGGAGCCTACGCCATCCAGGGTCTGGGGGCGGTCTTCGTGCGCAGTCTGCGCGGTTCTTATTCCGGCGTGATGGGCCTGCCCTTGGCGGAAACCGCGGCCTTGCTCAGCCAGCTCGGCCTTCCTCCGCCCCCATTTGCAGGTACGGCATGAGTGAAGAACTACTGATCAATGTCACCCCGCAGGAAATCCGCGTTGCCCTAGTCGACAATGGTGTACTGCAGGAGCTGCAGGTAGAACGTAGCAGCCATCGGGGGTTGGTTGGCAACATCTACAAGGGCATCGTGCGCCGCGTGCTGCCGGGCATGCAGGCGGCATTCATCGATGTCGGACTGGAACGCACGGCCTTCCTGCATGCCGCCGACATTCAGGGGGCGGAAAACGAGGAGGCGCTGCAGCAGGAGGGGGAGACCGATATCGAAACCCGCAGTGTCAATCTCCACGACTTGCGCAGCGTATCCACCCTGTTGCACGAGGGGCAGGAAATCCTCGTCCAAGTAATCAAGGATCCTCTGGGCAGCAAAGGTGCGCGTCTATCGACCCGCATTACCCTGCCTGGGCGCTATCTGGTGTACATGCCTTACTCGCCGCGCATTGGCGTCTCCAGCCGCATCGAGTCACCGGAAGAGCGGAGTCGTCTCAAGGATTTACTAAAGTCCCTGCTGCCGGAAGAAGAGGCCGGAGGTTTTATCATCCGCACCCTCGCCGAAGGGGTGGGCGCCGAAGATTTCGAAACCGATCTCAAATTCTTGCAGCGTCTCTGGCAAAACGTCCGGGAGGATCTCGCTCAGAGTCGGGCGCCGCAGCTCATCCACGCGGACCTCAACCTCGCCCTGCGCGTCATGCGCGATGTCATGTCCGACAACATCCAACGGGTGCGCATCGACAGCCGCGAGGCCTATGAGGCGGCGCGGCAATTCTGCCGCGAAGTCATCCCCGAGGTTACCGATCGTATCGAGCATTACGCCGGCGAGCGACCGATCTTCGATCTTTACAATGTCGAGGACGAAATCGACCGCGCCCTGGAAAGTCGGGTCACCCTCAAATCCGGCGCCTACCTGATCATCGATCAGACCGAGGCGCTGACCACGGTAGACGTCAATACTGGGGCCTTCGTCGGTCGGCGCAACCAGGAAGAAACCATTCTCAAGACCAATCTCGAGGCCGCCGCGGCCATCGCCCGCCAACTGCGGCTGCGGAATATCGGTGGCATGGTGATCATCGATTTCATCGATATGGACAACGAGGAGCACAAGCGCCGCGTCCACCGCACCCTGGAAAGGGCCCTGCAAAGTGATCGCACGCGCTGCACCATTACCCAGATTTCCGCCCTTGGACTGGTGGAGATGACCCGCAAACGCACCCGGGAAAGCCTGCGGCAGATCCTCTGCGAGCCTTGTCCCTACTGCCAGGGACGCGGTTTCCTGAAGACCGCAGAGACCCTGTGTTACGAAATTCTGCGCGAGATCGTGCGCGAGACCCGCGCCTATCCCACCGAGCGCTTCATCGTCCTGGCCTCACCGCAGGTGGTCGACAAATTGCTGGACGAAGAAAGCACCAGCCTCGCCGCGCTGGAGGAATTCATCGGGCGACCGATCAAGGTGCAGGCCGAGAGCACCTACACCCAGGAACAATACGACATCGTTTTTCTTTAGTTGCCGACTTGCAGACGGTAGCGCAAGCGCAGCGCCAGTTTTTCTCCCAGCACCGCCGCTACACCCATGGGGCTCGCGAAAGGGCCGTGCTGGGCACGATATTGGAGCAGGGCTTCGGCGCGCTTCTTGCCCACACCTTTGAGGCAACGGAAGCCATTGAAATCTGCCGTGTTGATGTTGATCTGCTGCGGACAGTCGAGCTTGTCCCGCGCCTCGGCAGAGCCGAGGAAGCATAGGCTCAAGACCAGAAAGACGATGCGCGAGCGCATGCCGAGCTCAGAGGGCGGCGCGGATCCTGGCTCCCAGCTCGGCGCGCTCTGTTGCGCTGCTTTCGCGCGCCAGGGCAAAGTTGAGATCGCTGATGGCGGTCATCGGGATCAGGTGCACGTGGGTATGCGGCACCTCCAGGCCAGCCACCATCACTCCCACGCGCAGACAGCCGGTGACCCGTTCGAGAGCGGGCACGATGCGCTTGGCGAAGGGCAGGAGACCGGCCAAGGTCTCGTCGTCCAGGGTAAAGATATAGTCGTGCTCGATCTTGGGGATCACCAGGGTGTGGCCGGGGCGGATCGGACGAATATCGAGAAAGGCCAAATACTGGTCGTCTTCCAGAATCTTTTCGGCGGGAATCTCGCCGCGGATGATCTTGCTGAACAGGGTGGTCATGCAGGGCTCCTATAGTTGCTGCAGCGCCTTGCGCGCGGCGCTGATGGTGCTGTCGATGATAGGGTCGTCGTGGGCAGACGAAAGAAAGCCGGCTTCGTACGCGCTGGGAGCGAGATAGACGCCTTCGGCGAGGAGAAAGTGGAAAAAACGCCCATAGCGTTCCCGGTCGGCGGCCATGACATCCTGGAAGGTCTGCACGGGTCCTTCCGTGAAGAACAGACCCAGCATACCTGGCACCTGGGTGATGAAGAGGGGGATTTCCGCCTCCGCCGCCACGCGTGCCAGACCGCTGCAGAGCTTTTCCGTCTGCGTCGCCAGACGATGGTGGAAACCCGGCTCCTGCAGCAGTTGCAAGGTACGCAGCCCGGCCGCCATCGCCAGCGGATTGCCGGCCAGGGTACCGGCTTGATAGACCGGGCCATTGGGCGCCAGGGTTTCCATGATCTTGCGACTGCCGCCAACGGCGCCTACCGGCAAGCCACCGCCGATGATCTTGCCGAGGGTGGTGATGTCCGGGCGAATACCGTACAGCTCCTGGGCGCCGCCAGGGGCGACGCGAAAGCCGGTCATCACCTCATCCAGTATCAGTAGACTGCCATGGGTATCGCAGAGACTGCGCAGGCCCTCCAGGAATCCCGGCAGCGGTGGAACACAGCCCATGTTACCGGCAATCGGCTCGACGATGATCGTTGCAATCTGATCTCCCTGCTCCCTCATCACCGCCGCGACAGCATCGAGATCGTTGTAGGGCAGGACCAGAGTCTCGCGGCTCAACTCTACCGGGACCCCGGCGCTGGAGGGTTGCCCCAGGGTGAGGGCGCCGGATCCCGCCTTCACCAGCAGACTGTCGCTGTGACCGTGGTAATTGCCCTCGAACTTGATGATGCGTTCCCGTCCGCTGTACCCGCGGGCCAGGCGAATGGCGGTCATCACCGCCTCGGTGCCACTGCAGGTCATGCGCAGCATCTCGATATTGGGCATCAGGGCGCAGACGGTTTCCGCCAGTTCCAGCTCGATCGCCGTAGGGGCCCCAAAACTCAGACCCTTTTGCATTTCCGCTGCCACCGCAGCAAGGATTTCCGGATGTGCATGACCATGGATCATCGGTCCCCAGGAACCGACATAATCGATGTAGCGATGTCCCTCGACATCCCAGAGGTAGGGCCCTTCGGCCCGAGCGATGAAGAGGGGATCGCCGCCCACGCCACGAAAGGCGCGCACAGGCGAATTGACACCACCGGGAATGCGGCGTTGCGAAGCAGAAAACAGCTCGGCGTTACTGGTCATGATGTCTCTCCTCGCGGTGCCAGAGAAAAGGGGCCTGCAAACACTGGACCGCAGCAGCAACGTCGGCTGCCCCAAAGAGGGCAGAGATGACGGCGGCGGCATCAGCACCGGCGGCAGCAACCTCTGCCATAGTATCCTGCGTGATGCCGCCAATGGCTACCAGGGGCAAGCCGAGTGGCCTCGCGGCCCGAAATAGAGAAAGATCAGCGTGGCGCGCCTTGGGCTTGGTCGGGGAAGGGTAGACTGCGCCGAAGGCGAGATAGTCGGCGCCGGTGGCAGCGAGCCGGCGGGCGCGCTCGAGATCGTTGTAACAAGACACGCCAATGAGCACCTTTGGCCCCAGAAAGGCGCGCAAGTCATCAATCCCCGGGTCCTCCTCCCCCACATGGATCGCGGTCGCCCCGACGCGGCGCGTGAGCCGGGGATCGTCGTTGATGACCAGCAGCGCATCATAGGCCCGACAGAGCGCCAGCAGGGCGGCGGCCTCCTGTATCCGCCGCGCATCCTCCAGTGTCTTGTCCCGATACTGCAGCAAACGCAGGCCGGCGCGCAGCGCGATCTCGGTCGTTTCCAATAGCGCCTCGCCCTGCAGACGGCCATCGGTAATGCCATAGAGGCCGCGTATCCGCTCCCGCGTCATGGTCGCGCTGCCCAGCGGTCGGGGAAGAATTGGCCGTGCCCTGCCCGATAGGCCTTCGCGACCGCCGCATGGGTAAAGGCAAGGCTGACGGCCACGGCGTCGGGCACCGACTGGCCGCACGCAAGACCCGCCGCGATCCCGGTAGAGAGGGTGCAACCTGTGCCATGATAGCTGCCCGGCAGTCGCGGCTGCGGGTAGCAGGCGGCGAGCTTGCCGCGCAGATACAGGCGATTGTCGAGCTGCGCGGCGGCGCCGTGGCCATCGCTGATCAGGAGCCAGTCGCCCGGCCAGTCGCGCGCGGCCCTGTCCGCCGTGTCCGCTCCTGTCAACTGCAGTGCCTCGGGAAGGTTGGGGGTGGCAATCCGCGCCAGGGGCAGGAGTTCTTCGCGCAGGAAGTCCCGCAAGGCAGCATCGGCGAGCTCCTGGCCGCCACCGGCACGCCAGATCGGATCGATCACCAGGGGCAGATCGCTCCGAACGAGAAGAACATCGCGCAGCATTTCCGCCATGGGTAGTGAGCCAATCAGGCCGATCTTGACCGCGGCAACGGAAAAATCTGCCAGCAGGGTCTCCACTTGGGCACGCGTGTCGCTGGCATCCAGGGTCTGCACCCGCAGCACCCCGCGCGAGTCCTGTACCGTCCAGGCGGTCAGGGCGGTACAGACATGCACGCCCATGGCGGCGCCCGTCAGTAGGTCTGCCTGCAGCCCCGCCCCCGAACTCGGGTCAGCGCCAGCAATACTGAGGACTACGGGACGAGAGAGAGGGGCTGGACAGGGCATGGGTCTCGGCAAGATATTTGCTTGCTATCTTCGGCGAAAAGCAAAAACGGGAGGGTTTCACTATGCGGCAATTGCCGGAACTGAGTATAGCAGAAAAACTGGTCCATACCGGCTTCATTTTCCTGGTCGGTTTGGGACTACTGGTGGCGGAGGCATACGTCTATGTCACCGTGGGTGGCAAGCAGGGGCTGACCGTACAGGCGGTAACGCAACACTATTACGGCAATCGAAGCTCTTCTACCATACAGTCGGTTTTACCGCGGATGATGAGCTTTGCCGGGATGCCGGCCAGCGAACAGCCAAAGATGACCGAGGCAGTCAATCACTGGATTGCCCATGGGGAGAGCCAGCAGGAGTACGAAAGCAGCATAAAACCGCTGATCGCCGGCAACTGCCTGAAATGCCACAGCGTTGCCATGAGCAAGGTGCTGCACAATCCGCCTCTGGCGACCTATGACGACGTGAAGAAAGTGGCACAGGTCGATACAGGCATGAGCATCAATACCATGCTGCTCAATGGCATGATCCACCTCACCATGCTCGGGGTGATCTTCTGGATTGCCGGCTGGATCTTCAGCAAGGCCCGTTTTCCGGCAGCACCGAAGTATGTGCTGATCATCCTGCCTTTCATTGCCATGACGGTCGATTTCGCCGGCTGGTTTCTCACCCATCAGAATCCCGCCTTCGTCTGGCTGGTATTGATTGGTGGTGCGCTCTCCTGCCCGATCGCGCTGCTGGAGATGTTTCTGAGCCTGATCCAACTCTGGTTGCTCAAGCCCAGACTTGCCGCCTGACGCGCGACGTATCCGTCTTGCCACGCCCTCCTCGCTGAGGGCGTTTTCTTGTGGATAACTTTGTGGACAAAATCTGTATGACAAGGCTGTCAATGATGGTTTTTTGACCGAACCTTTCAGGATTACGGATTATTTCATAAACTGAACTATATAAAACAATAAGATATGAAACATCTCGCAGAACTGTCTCAAAGAACGTCATGCAAGCCAGTCATTCTTTCTTTGTGGAAAACGAATCCGAGCGGCGTGGCTTGGATGCCAGGCGCTGCGGCCACAGCCGCTCGTAAAGGAAGCTCGGCATGATCCGTAACGCCAGACTCAGGCAAGCCATCTGCCAAGGCATCACGACCAAACGCCGGCGCCGGTCGATGCTGCGCCGCATCTTTCGTGCAGCGCGTTGAACATCCATGAGCCAGGGCATGGGATAGGGATTGTCGGCGGTCATTGGGGTGTCAATGAAGCCCGGCGCAATGCAAGTGACCGAAATCCGCCGCGCGCGCAAATCCAGGCGCAGGCTCTCCAGATAGACCGCCACTGCGGCCTTGGACGCCGCATAGGCCGCCGCCCCGGGCAGACCGCGAAACCCTGCCACGCTGCCGATACCCACGACCTGCGCCTGCGCGGGCAGATACGGCAAAAAAGCGGCGATACTGTAGTGCATCCCGAGGAGGTTGGTGCCAATGACATCGGCAAATATGGCGCAATCTTCCGCCAGCTCACACGAGCTCCCCACACTGATGCCGGCATTGGCGATCAGCAGCGCGATGGGTCCGTGCCGTTTGGCAAAATCCGCGGCAATTCGCGCCAGGGCCTCAGGGTCGCGCACGTCGACCGTCGCCAGCTCCACATCAGCCCCCTGCTGGCGCAACTCGGACGCCACCTGCGCCAGCGATGCCTGGCGTCGCCCCAGAAGCAGAAACGACTGACCTGGCCGCGCGTAGCAGCGCGCCAGCGCGGCGCCGATACCGCTACCGGCGCCGGTGATGACAATGGCGCCTGCGGGTCGCCGGGACGCAGAAAAAGGGTTCATGAAACAATCTCCTAAGCGCTGTCTCCCGGCGCTTCACTGGCAGCCAAGAGGGCCATGACGTATACTCCGGCGCATGCAATGGCGGCTAGCCTAGCGCGCCGAACACTGCATGAAAATGGATTCTGTACCTGCGACAAGGACCCCATGAGTAAGGAAACCGCAAGCCAGGATGGTGTAGCACTATGGAGCGCCCTCAGCGTCCGCATGGAAATGTTGCTGTCCCCCCAGCAGTACAACACTTGGCTGCGGCCTTTGCAGGCCGAATTGCACGCCGAAGAACTGTTGCTTCTGGCGCCCAACAGCTTTGTCCGTGATCGCGTGCAGAATCATTACCGCGAACTGCTGGAAAAAGAGCTGAATGAAATCCTCCCAGGTCTGTGCCTGCGCGTCGCCCTGCATCAGTCGCCTGCGCCCATAAGCGAAGAAAAGCCGGCATCCGCGCCGGAGCGTCGCGCACACGGTCATCATCTCAACAGCGGTTTCACCTTTCAGGCCTACGTCGAAGGGAAATCGAACCAGCTCGCGGTGGCGGCAGCGCGCCAGGTGGCTGAACATCCGGGAAAATCCTACAATCCGCTGTACATCTATGGTGGTGTCGGTCTTGGCAAAACCCACCTGATGCATGCCGTCGGCAACGAGATCCTGCGCAACAATCCGCAAGCCAAGATCCTCTATATCAGCTCTGAAGGCTTCATCATGGACATGGTGCGCGCCCTGCAGCACAACAGCACCGCCGAATTCAAGCAGCGCTACCGCAAGCTCGACGCCCTGCTCATTGACGACATCCAGTTCTTCGCCAACAAGGACCGTACCCAGGAAGAATTCTTCCACACCTTCAATGCCCTCTTCGACAGTGGCCACCAGATCATCATCACCTGCGATCGCTATCCCAAAGAAGTCGAGGGTCTGGAAGAGCGTCTGCAATCACGCTTCGGTTGGGGCTTGACGGTGGCTATCGAACCCCACGATCTGGAAACCCGCATGGCCATCGTCTTGTGCAAGGCCGAGGAGGCCGGAATCGAATTGCCCCAGGAAGTTGCCTTTTTCATTGCCGAGAAGATTCGCTCGCATGTACGCGAGCTGGAGGGTGCGCTGCGCCGCGTCATCGCTCACGTCAATTTCACCCGCAAGCCCTACAGTGTGGAGACGGCCAAGGCGGCGCTGCGCGATCTCATCGACGTGCAAAAGCGCATGATCAGCCTCGACAACATCCAGAAGGTGGTCGCCGACTATTTTCACATTCGCGGCTCGGAGATGCAGTCGAAACGGCGCAGTCGCAATATCGCCCGCCCACGACAGATGGCCATGGCCCTGACCAAGGAACTCACCTCGCACAGCCTGCCGGAGATCGGCGAGGCCTTCGGTGGCCGCGACCACACCACGGTACTGCATGCCTGTCGGCAGATCGAAAAATTGCGCCAGAGCGACCCCCAGGTCGCCGAGGATTACAACAACATCCTGCGGGTACTGGGCGGATGAGAATCCGGAACAAGCTGTGGGTAACCCCCGGAACAAGACCGGTACTGGCCTGGGGACGGAATCCACGGGTAAAATCACCCCCGAACATACCGACTTGTCCACAGGCTGTCAGCCTGGCTTGCCATCCTGCAGGTAGTATACCGATCAAAGGGATAAAGCGGTTATCCACAGATAAGTTTGTCATTAATAATCACTATAAGAAAAAGAAAGAAAATTTATTATTATTCTCTTGGGAGAAGACCCGATGAAGCTTCGTGTGCAGAAAGACGAGATCCTGCCCCTCCTCGCGGCTACGGCCAACATTGCCAATCGCCGGCCGGTTCAGCCGATCCTGTCGCATCTGTTGCTGCGGAGCACGGAAAGAGGACTGCAGCTGATTGCCAGCGACGGGGAAATCCAGCTTCGGACAGAACTGGAACTGAAGGTGGAAGAAGGCGGGCAAACCGCAATTCCCGCCCGCAAATTGTATGATATCTGTCGTACCCTGGTGGATGGCAGTGAGATTTTCCTGCACAAAGACGGAGAACGCCTGACCCTGCGTTCCGGTTCCGCCCGTTTCACCCTGCCTACCCTGCCTGCGCAGGACTTCCCCATCATGGAAGAGCGCGCGGCGCGTATCTCCGGTAACTGCGATGGCGAAGATTTCCAACAAGCCCTGGCGGCAGCCGCCACAGCCATGGCACATAACGATACTCGCTACTTTCTCAACGGTGTTTTTGTTGAAATTGGCGAGCAGAAGATGCGCCTTGTTGCCACCGACGGACACCGCTTGGCGCGAGTGGAAATTCCCTTTGCCCACAGCTCCGATGCCGCGCCTTACCAAGGCATCCTGCCGCGCAAAACGGTGCTGGAACTGTTACGGATCGTCGGTAGTGGCGATGTTGCCTGGAGCTTTGATGAACAAGGTTGCCGCATGCAGCAGGAGGCACAGGAGTTCGCCAGCCGCCTGGTGGATGCCAACTATCCGGACTACCGTCGGGTCATCCCGGTTGGCCAATTCACTCAGTGCATCATCGACCGGCCAACGCTGAAAACCGCCCTGCAGCAGATCGACGTCATCGCCAGCGACAAGAACCCGGTCTGCACCTTGCAATTTCAACCCGAAAATCTTGTGCTACGCAGTCGCAATGAAGAGCAGGAGGAAGGAGAAATCAGTGTCCCGGCAGTGCTGCATGGCGAAGCCACGGAGATCGCCTTCAACACCCGCTACCTGCTGGATGCACAGAACATCTTTGCCAGCGACGAATTGCTGATCCAGGTTCGAGACAGTAGCAGCAGCGCATTGATCCGCTCTCAGGAAAGCGATAATCCCCTGTATATCGTCATGCCCATCCGCTTGTAATGCCCATCGTGGAGCTGCAGATCGAAAATTTACGCAGCATCTGCCATCTCTCGCTGCGGCCTCAGCCCGGCTGGAACTGGCTGATCGGCGCCAATGGCGTTGGGAAGAGCACGGTACTGGAAGCCCTGCATTTGCTCGCCACTGGTCAAAGCTGGCGCCGCGGACAGCGGCAGTTGATTCGTGATGGAGCGGCGCATTATCGCCTAGGTGCTCGCCTGAGTGACAGCCTCGCAGCGTTTATCGGGATGCGTTGGCAGGGGGAGGAACGGGAAATCGCCCGCGACGGTGAACGCATTCGCAGTGCCTGGGAATTGCTCGACGCCCTGCCGCTGCAGGCATGGCACGAAGGTAATGCGCACTTTGTCTCCGGTACTGCCGAAGAGCGTCGTCGCATCCTCGACTGGGGTCTGTACTATGCCGATCGCCGCTACGGCGTGTCTCTACGCGAGTATCGCCAAGCGTTGCGCCAGCGTAATGCGGCCTTGCGTCAGGGGCTTCCCCCAGAGGCATGGAATACGGCCCTGATTCGCCTCGGCAACCACATTCAGGAGCAACGTAGCAGCCACATTGCGGCTTTGCAGGCCCAATTCCAGCGCATCTGGGCCGCCAGCCCACAAGCAGATCAGCCAGTGGATTTCGTGCTGCATCCCGGATGGACTGGCGACCTCGCCGAGGCTCTGGAACGGGATCGTAGTATCGATCAGCAGTTCGCCTATACCCATAGTGGAGCGCATCGCGCCCGCCTGCAATTTCGTGTCCAGCGCCAGGTGGCGGCGGAGCAATTGTCGCGGGGTCAGTTGCGTCTGCTGGGGATTGCCTTTCGGTTGGCCCAGATTGCCGTGCAACGCGACGCCGGCGCCGCCCTGCCGGTGATTCTCATCGATGATTTTGCCGCAGAACTCGATTCCTGCGCGCGCCGCTGGTGGATGCAGGAACTCCAGGCGCTGCAGACGCAAATTTTCGCTGCCGGCACCGAGTCACCCGCCGAGCCCGGCGGCACCATTTTTCACCTGCACGCAGGTCGATTGATCGAGGAAATGCAATGACGAAAAACTACGATTCTTCCAGCATTCAGGTTCTGCGCGGGCTGGAGGCCGTGCGCAAGCGTCCGGGCATGTACATCGGTGATACCGACGATGGTAGCGGTCTGCATCACATGGTGTTTGAAGTCGTCGACAATGCCATCGATGAATCCCTGGCAGGCTATTGTGACCAGATCGTCGTCACCATCCACGAGGATGAGTCGCTGAGTGTGACCGACAACGGGCGCGGCATCCCCGTAGACATCCACGCCGAGGAAGGGCGCTCGGCCGCAGAGGTGATCATGACGGTACTGCATGCCGGCGGAAAATTCGACGACAATGCCTACAAGGTTTCCGGTGGTCTGCATGGCGTCGGTGTGTCGGTGGTCAATGCCCTGTCGAGCTGGTTGCGTCTGCGCATTCAGCGTGATGGTCATGTCTGGACCCAGGAATACCGCGATGGCGAGCCTCTGGCGCCGCTGGCGCAGGGAGAGGCTTCGCGCAAACATGGCACCGAGATCCGTTTCCTGCCTTCGCCGGAGATCTTTGCGCAAACCCGTTTTCACTTCGATATCCTCGCCAAGCGCCTGCGCGAACTGGCCTTTCTGAACTCCGGAGTGCGCATCCGTCTGGTCGACGAGCGCGGCGAAGGGCGCGAAGAAAATTTTCATTACGAGGGGGGCATCCGCGCCTTTGTCGAACATCTCAATCGCAACCGTACTGCCATCCATCCCTCCATCATCACCCTGAGCGGAGAGCGCGATGGGGTCACCGTCGAAGCGGCGCTGCAATGGAGCGACAGTTACAGCGAGACGGTGCTCTGCTTTACCAATAACATCCCGCAGGCGGATGGCGGCACCCATCTCGCCGGCCTGCGCGGTGCCCTGACCCGCACCTTGAACCAGTACATGGAGCGCGAAGGACTGCTGGCCAAGGCAAAGATTGCCGCCAGCGGGGACGACGCCCGCGAGGGTCTGACGGCGGTGCTTTCGGTCAAAGTGCCGGATCCCAAGTTTTCCTCGCAGACCAAGGACAAGCTGGTTTCCAGCGAGGTCAAACCGATTGTCGAGTCGTCGATGACCGAGGCGTTGACCATCTTCCTCGATGAGCACCCCAAGGAGGCCCAGGCCATCGCCGCCAAGATCATCGAAGCGGCGCGGGCGCGGGAAGCGGCGCGCAAGGCACGGGAACTGACCCGCCGTAAAGGCGCGTTGGATGTCGCCAATCTGCCGGGCAAACTGGCCGACTGTCAGGAAAAGGATCCAGCCAAGTGCGAGATCTATCTGGTCGAGGGTGACTCCGCTGGTGGCTCGGCCAAGCAAGGTCGTGACCGTCGTCACCAGGCCATCCTGCCCCTCAAGGGCAAGATCCTCAACGTCGAAAGGGCGCGCTTCGATCGCATGCTCTCCTCGGATGAGATCGGTACCCTGATCACCGCCCTCGGTACCGGTATCGGCAAGGAAGATTTCGACGTTGCCAAACTGCGCTATCACCGGGTCATCATCATGACTGACGCCGACGTCGATGGCAGTCACATTCGCACCCTGCTGCTCACCTTCTTTTACCGGCAAATGGCAGAGCTGGTGGAGCGCGGCCATGTCTACATTGCCCAGCCACCGCTGTACAAGGTGAAAAAGGGCCGTGACGAACGCTATATCAAGGACGATGCCGAGCTGGCCAGCTATCTGCGGGAACTGGCCATGCAGGGTGCGACCTTCCATGCCGAGGCGGGGCGCAGCGTCACGGAAGAGACCCTCGCTGCCATGATGCGCCAGTATCAGACGATCGATGCCCTGGTGACCCGACTGGAGCGTCGCTACCCGCAAGCGCTGCTTTGGGCGATGGCCAGTGTGCCTGCACCACTGGAGGACGCCAGCGACGCGCAGTGGGCAGCCTATGCCCAAGCCCTGGCAATGGAGATGGGAGAAACCGCCCTGGCGGGGGAAAACTGGCAGATCGAATGGCTGGGTAGCGCCGAGGAACCGCGCTTGCTGGTCAGTCGCAAGCTGCATGGCAGCCGTGAACAGCGCTATCTGGATCCGCAATTTTTTGCGAGCCACGATTTTCGGCAACTGCGCAAATATGCCATTGAGGTCGAAGCCGGCCTGGGGCGGGGAGCGCGCATCGAGCGTGGGGAAAAAGGCACTGGCGTGCGGCGTTTCCGGGAAGCCATGCAATGGTTGCTCGCAGACGCCCGCCGCGGTGTCGAGATTCAGCGTTACAAAGGTCTGGGAGAGATGAACCCGGAGCAGCTCTGGGAAACCACCATGAATGCCGAGAATCGGCGCCTGGTGCGGGTGGATGTGGAAGATGCCATTGCCGCCGACGAGGTCTTTTCCATGCTCATGGGGGATGCCGTCGAGCCGCGCCGACGCTTCATCGAAGAGAATGCCCGCTATGTCTCGCGACTCGACATCTAAGCACAGGGAAAGGCAAAATGTCCGGCTTCGGCCGGCGGGGAAAGCAGGGAGTACCTTTTTTGAAGCTGAGTGATTTCGCATTTTCAAACTATCTGCAGGCGGAGACGACGCAAGCGCTGGATGCCGCCTTTCTCGATGCACTGCGGCAACGGGACGCGAATCTGGCGCAACGCCTGCTCGATCATCGCGCCGGGCGCACCGCACAGGACGGCCAAGAACGCAGTGAATTGTTGCTTGCGCTTGCACCGCATCTGGAAAATTTCCTCGTCGAGTTTTTTGCCATTGCCGATGCCAACCAAGCCCTGCAGAGCAAGATCCGTGATCAGGATGTGGTCATGGACTTCAAAAAGCAGTTCGTACTGCGCCGGGGTCGCCGCTTTCGCGGTGAATTCTCCGCCAGCTTTGCCGATCTCCAGACTTGGCTGGATCAGCAGATTCATGCCAGCGGTCTGCCCGCCGACGACCGCGAGTGGTCGATTGCCCGCCTGGGCATGGGCTGGTTGGCTGACGAGGCCGCATATGCCGAGTCCATCGAGCGCCTCACCCAGTGGTGTGCCCTGGCCCTGAGCGATCCATTGGCCAAGCTTGCAGTACAGGGCTGGTCGAGTTTTCGCTTGCCGGAACGCATGGATCACGAGCATCTCGTCCCGCTGCAGCACTTTGCCGAACGTCCCGATCATCCCCTGGCGGCTGATCCCGCGCAGTGGCGCCGGCGCGATGCCTTCCATCTCACCGATCTGCGCATGGACCTGCGCAGCGCGCAGAGCGAGGTGCATTACTGCCTCTACTGTCACGACCACGATGGCGACTTCTGCTCCCGTGGCTTCCCCGAGAAAAAGGGCGTGCCGGAGTTGGGCTTCAAGGTCGATCCCCTCGGCGTGACCCTGACCGGCTGCCCGCTGGAAGAAAAGATCTCCGAGATGCAGATCCTGCGCCGGGATGGCTTCAGTATTGCGGCGCTGGCAATGATCATGGTCGACAATCCCATGGTGCCGGCCACCGGCCATCGCATCTGTAATGACTGCATGAAGGGTTGCGTCTACCAGAAACAGGACCCGGTCAACATTCCCCAGGTGGAAACCCGCATCCTCACCGATGTGCTGGAGCTGCCCCTGGGCGTGGAGATCTATGATCTGCTGACGCGTTGGAATCCCTTGCGCCGGGAACAGTACAGCGCGGCCAGCGACAACGGTCGCAAGGTCCTGGTAGCCGGCATGGGGCCGGCCGGCTTCACCATGGCGCACCACCTCCTGCAGGCGGGGTGTACCGTGGTCGGGGTCGATGGGCTCAAGATCGAGCCCTTGCCGGAGTCCTTGTTGACGGCGCCGGTGCGGGATTGGGATGCCCTGCAGGAAGACCTCGACGAGCGCATCCTCCTGGGTTTTGGCGGCGTTGCCGAGTACGGCATCACCGTGCGCTGGGACAAGAATTTCCTCAAACTGATCTACCTGAGCCTGCTGCGCCGCCCGGGCTTCCAGATTTTTGGCGGCGTGCGCCTTGGCGGCACCCTACGTCTGGAAGATGCCTGGGACCTGGGCTTCGATCATGTCTGCCTGGCTACCGGCGCTGGCCTGCCCCGTGTCCTGTCCCTGCCCGGCAGCCTCGCCCGCGGTATGCGTCAGGCCAGCGATTTTCTCATGGCCTTGCAGCTCACCGGGGCGGGGAAGGAAAGCAGTCTCGCCAACCTGCAGGTGCGTCTGCCCGCGGTGGTCATTGGCGGTGGTCTGACGGCAGTGGATACCGCCACCGAAGTCCAGGCCTACTATATCCGCCAGGTGGAAAAAGTCCTGGCCCGTTACGAAGTCCTGTTGGCGGAAATGGGTGAGGAGAAGCTGCGTGCGGGGTTATCCGCGGAAGATGCCGGCATCCTCGACGAATTCCTCGCCCACGGACGCGCGGTACGGGCCGAGCGGCAGCGCGCTGCCGCTGCTGGTGAGGCGCCCAATTTCATTCCCCTGCTGCACGCCTGGGGTGGTGTCACCCTGGCCTACCGCAAGGGCATGCGCCAGTCCCCGGCCTATACCCGTAACCACGAAGAACTCATCAAGGCGATGCAGGAAGGACTCTTCTATCAGGAAGGCGTCGATCCCCTGCGCGCCGAGCTCGATTCCTACGGGCATGTGCAAAGCATGGTCTTTCGCAAGCTGCGGGAGGAAGAGGGCCGTTGGGTGGCGACGGGTGAAGAGCTCTGTCTGCCTGCGCGCGGGGTTTTCGTTGCCGCCGGAACGGTGCCAAATACCATCTACGAGCGGGAATATCCGGGTACGCTGCAGCTCGATGGCGACCATTTCCAGCCCTATCTCGCCCATGGCGACCGCAGTATGCAGGCGGTGCAGGTGGCAGAGCACTGTAAGGCGCCGGAGCCGGGTCCCTTCACTTCCTACCACGATGCGCTTGGGCATCGGGTGAGCTTTATCGGCGATACCCATCCGGTGTATCACGGCAGTGTGGTCAAGGCCATCGCCTCCGCCAAGCGTAGCTATCCCGATGTGCTGGCCGCAATGGAAATCCTCCCTCCGGCTCCCAGGAATGATCTCTCTGCTTTTCAGGAGCGCCTGCGTTCTCGGCTCAGCGCCCGGATTCGTCGCATCGATCGCAGCAACCCAGCGGTATGCGAACTCTGGGTCGAGGCGCCCGCGGCGGCCAAGAACTTTGCCCCCGGGCAGTTTTTCCGTCTGCAGACCTTTGAAACCGGCAGCCCCGTGGTCGACAAAACCCGCTTGCAGATCCCGGTCCTCACCGTCAGCGGTGCTGGAGTGGAAGGCGACTTGATCCGGCTGATGGTCCTGCAATGGGGTACGGCGCCGCGCATCGCCGGTCGCTTGCAAGAAGGTGACCCGGTCCTGCTCATGGGACCGACGGGAGCGCCGACGGATATTCCCCAAGGCAAGACCATCGCTATCGTTGCCGGGCGCTGGGGAGCGGCAGTGATGCTCGACATCGGCCCCGCCCTGCGGGCTGCGGGTAACCGGGTGCTCTATGTGGCCGCCTTCACCCAGGCGAGCGAGCTCGACCATCAGGAGGAACTGGAGGCGGCGGCGGATCAGATTCTCTGGTGCACCGCCAAAGGTCCGTTGATCGCCGCGCGGCGTCCCCAGGACCGCAGCGTCGAAGCCAGTGACATGGTGCAGTTGCTGCGCGATTACGCTGCCGGCAAGCTGGCGGGTGAAGCTGCCGGTATCTCCCTGAAGGAGGTCGACCGTCTCATGGTCATGGGCTCCACGGGCCTTCTCAAGGGCTTCCAGTCGGCCCTGCGCGGCGATTTGGCAGAAGTTTTCCCGCCGCACTTGGAAGCCGTGGCGACTGTCGGCAGCCCCATGCAGTGCATGCTCAAGGGCGTTTGCGCCCAATGCCTGCAGTGGCAGGTCGATCCGGAAACCGGCAAACGTACCAAGGCCGTGTTCACCTGTGCCGGTCAGGATCAACCCCTGGCCTGGGTCGATCTCGATAACCTCACCGCCCGGCAAGGACAGAACCGCCTGCTTGAGCGTCTTTCCAGCCATTGGCTGGACCATGTACTGGAGCGCGCCGACGCCTGAGCTTCAGTCCCGCAGCAACGAGGCGCTGATCTCTTCCAGGGTCAGGCCGCGGGTTTCCGGTACCCGGCGCCAGGTGTACCAGGCGGCAATGAGGGAGGCCAAGGCATAGAGGAAAAAGGTCTGGCCCTCCCCCAACCAGTGCATCAAACTGAGGAATACCCCGGTGACCAGCATGTTGCTGAGCCAGTTGACGATGGTCGCCAGACCCATGGCCCGCCCGCGCAGGCCGGTGGGGAAGATCTCGCTGATCAGGAGCCAGAACACCGGACCGATGCCAATGGCAAAGAAGGCCACATAGGCCGCCACGGCAAAGGCCAGCAGATACAGAAAGGCCCCCTGCGCCTGTGCCAGCATACAACTGGCAAGGGTCAATAAACTCCCGAACATGCCCAGAAAGCTGGTCAACAGCAGCGGCCGTCGTCCAATCCGGTCCAGCCAGCGCAGCGCGAGCAGGGTCGCGAAAAAGTTGATCGTACCTATCCCCACCGTGGCCAGGATCTCGCCGTCGGTCGAGGCGAAGCCAGCGGCATGAAAGATGATGGGGGCGAAGTAAAGCACCACGTTGATGCCCGTGATCTGCTGAAAGATGGCCAGCAACAGGGCGATCTGCAAGGGTCGCCGATGTTCCAGCAGCGCTCGCCACGGCAGACTCCGCTGCCCGGCGTTATTGGCGGCCAGTTCCTGCCACTGCACGGCGGCGGGGTCGAGGCGCAGCCCCTGCAGAGCCCGCATGGCCGCCTCGGAGCGACCCATCTGCAGCAGCCAGCGTGGACTTTCCGGCAACAACAGAACGCCCAATAACAATATCACGGCCGGTACCGCTCCCAGCCCGAACATCCAGCGCCACCCGGCGCTACTGTGGGCAAAGGCCAGATTGACCAGATAGGCGACGAGGATGCCGACGGTAATGAGGAGCTGATTGATGGTGACGATGGCGCCACGCTGTCTGGCCGGCGTGATTTCTGCCAGATAGAGCGGGGTGACGGTCGAGCTGAGTCCGATCCCGAGACCAAGACAAGCGCGCCCCAGAAAGAGCAGCGGGATGCTGTCGGCGAGGGCCGCCAGCAGGGAGCCCACAGCGAAGAGCAGGGCTGCGAGGGCAATGACCCGTCGTCGCCCAAAGCGATCGGCCAGCACGCCAGCGAGGGCAGCCCCTAGGGCTGCGGCGGCCAGGGCGATGGCGACAAACAGGCCAGCACTGCGGGCATCCAGGGAAAAGACCTGGCGCAGAAAAAGCAGGGCTCCGGCAACGATGGCTGTGCCATAGCCAAAGAGCAGGCCACCAAGCCCGGTAATTCCGGCAATCAGGGCAAAGGAAGTAGCGCCGCGTTGCATACCTATGCCCTGTTGCGAGGATGGTTACGCCAGCCGGGAGCCGTTATCGGGATCGAAAAAGACCGCTCGCTCCATATGAAAACTCAGCGTACAGCGCGATCCGACCTGTAACCGGGTACTCGGATGCACCCGTGCCACCAGGCTGTGGCCATCCAGGCGGGTAAAGACCAGGGTATCGGGACCGGTGGGCTCGAGCAGCTCGACGCCGAGCTCGATGCTGTGCAAGGACTCGCCTTCCCGCGCACTGCCAGGATCGGTGATCTGCTCGGGGCGAATGCCCAGGGTAATGCGCCGTCCCAACTGGCCGCGCAGGGCCCCCTGCATTTTTGCCGGGAGGGGAAGGACGTTGCCATCGCCATCGCTGCCAGCCACTCGCAGGCACAGCCCCGACGCCTCTTCTCGCGGCACCACGGGGAGGAAGTTCATGGACGGAGAGCCCATGAAACCCGCCACGAAGCGGTTGGCCGGATCGTTGTAGATACTCTCGGGACTCCCCAGTTGTTGAATGACGCCCTCATTCATCACGGCGATGAGATCGCCCATGGTCATCGCTTCGATCTGATCATGGGTGACGTAGACCATGCTGGTTTGCAGTTGCTGGTGCAGGCGCTTGATCTCGCTACGCATTTCCACCCGCAATTTGGCGTCGAGGTTGGACAGGGGCTCATCGAAGAGAAAGAGAGTGGGACGACGTGCGATGGCGCGGCCGATGGCGACCCGTTGCTGCTGCCCCCCGGAAAGCTGGCGGGGCCGGCGGCCAAGCAGATGTTCGATTTGCAGCATGCGCGCGACATCCATCAGGATCTGCTCTCGCTCCGCCTTGGGCACTTTGCGATTTTCCAGGGCGAAAAGGATGTTGTTGCGCACGCTCATCGATGGATAGAGGGCGTAGGACTGAAAGACCATGGCAATGTCCCGGTCCTTGGGACTAAGTCCATTCAGGTGGCGATCGTTGAGCAGGATGTCACCGCCACTTTCCTGTTCCAGACCGGCAATGATGTTGAGCAGGGTCGTCTTGCCGCAGCCGGAAGGGCCAATCAGCACCAGAAACTGATTTTCTCCGGTTTCGATATTGATGCCATGCAGGACTTCATCCTTACCATAGCTTTTGTGAATGTCCTGCAAAATGAGCTTACCCATGGGTTATCCTTTTACCGCGCCGCCGGTCAGGCCGCGCACGAAATATTTTCCGGCCAATAAATAGACCACCAGAGTGGGTATGGCAGCAATCAGCGCTGCCGCCATATCGACATTCCACATATGCACGCTGGTGACGGTATCCACCAAATCGTTGATGGCAACCGTAACCGGCTGCTGGTCGCTGTTGGTAAATACCACGCCAAAGAGGAAATTGTTCCAGATCATGGTGAACTGCCAGATTGCCGTCACCATGATGATGGGCGTGCTCAGGGGCAACATGACGCGCCAGAAGATCCGGAAGAATCCGGCTCCATCGACCCGTGCCGCACGTACCAGATCGTGCGGAATACTGACGTAATAATTGCGGAAAAAGAGGGTGGTAAAGGCCAAACCATAGATGATATGGACCATGACCAAACCAGGGATCAGGGTGCCGGCAATATGCAATTTTCCCTGCACCCAGGCCATCGGCAACAAGATGATCTGAAAGGGAAATACGGTGCCGAGAAGAAGCAGATAGAAAATGATGTTGGCGCCACGAAAACGCCAGTGGGTGAGGATGTACCCGTTGATGGCGCCGATTGCGGTGGAGATGATGACCGCCGGAATCACCAGCTCAAACGAGTTGATGAAAAACGGATGAATGCCCTGATCGCTGGCGCCGATGGTGGCCCCGCTCCAGGCATGGCGCCAGGCGTAGAGATCAAATTGCCGGGGCAGGGCGAGGATGCCCTGACTGTAGATTTCCGGCATGGTTTTGAAGGACGTCACCAGCATGATGTAGAGCGGTAAGAGAAAGAACAGGGCGGCAAGCGTCAGCAGGAAGTAGATCGACAAACGGCGCATCAGACTTTCCTCCGTGCATCGAGGATCACAAAGGGAACCACCACCACCATCATGATCGCCAGCATGATCAAGGCGCTGGCCGCCCCCACCCCCATCTCGCCGCGCTCAAAGGAAAAAACATACATGAAAATCGTCGGAACATTGGTGCTGTAGCCAGGGCCGCCGCCGGTGAGGGCAATGATCAGACCGAAGGCCTTGATGGCCAATCCGGCGCTGAGAATGAAGGCGACGAAAAAGGTGGGGGCCAGATTGGGCAGGATGACCCGCCGATAAATGCGCAGCGTGCCGGCACCGTCGATGCGCGCCGCCTTGACGATATCCGGACTGATGCCGCGCAAGCCGGCCAGAAAGATTGCCATCATGAAGCCCGAAGTCTGCCAGACGGCGGCAATGACCACGGTATAGATGGCAAAGTCGGGATCATCGATCCAGGCAAACTGAAAGTGACTGAAACCCAGGGAGCGAACGATCGCCTGGACACCAAAATTGGGATCGAGCAGCCAACGCCAGGCGACGCCGGTCACCACCGCGGAGATGGCCATGGGGTAGAGAAAGATCACCTGAAATAGACGTTCTCCGCGGATCCGCTGGTCGAGGAGGATGGCCAGAAATAAACCAATAGCCATGGATATAGCGACATACAGTCCGCCAAAGATCCCCAGGTTACTCAACGAGCGCCACCAGCGGCTGCTGCCGAAGAGATCTCGATAGTTGGCAAGACCCACAAAATGATTGCTGGGCAGGATCGTGGATCGCGTCAGCGACAGCCAGATGGTCCACAGGATAAAGGCGTAGATGAAAAAAATCGCCGCCAGTACGGTAGGCGACAGCATCAGACCCGCTATGACCTGGTCCTTGCCACCGCTACGCTGCATCATTGAATGTGCCATGAAGCTCCCTTTGTTTGAGACAAAACGGCATCCCGTCCGTTTTGGTCGGGATGCCTGCCCTCTACTGCGTTTCCTAGTCCTGGCTCTTGGCCACCTCTACACGCTTTGCCATCGACGCGGCTGCCGCCTGGGGGCTCTCGTTCGAAGTATAGAACTGATCGAGAGAGTCGATGAAAGCGCCAGTGGGCGGGCCGTAGGTCGACATGTTCTGCGAGAAGCTCGGAACGAGGTTGTGCTCCTTGCTTGCCGTGAGAAACTGCGCACGTGACTTCAATTGACAGGGGTTGTAGCCCTTGAGTGATACGTTCATCAAATCGGGAATCGAGCCCTTGTATTTGTTGAACAAGAGCTGGAACTTGGGGCTGGTCATGGTTTCCGCCAGTTTGATCGTCGCTTCCCGTCCGGCGGCACTATGCTGGCGGAAGAAGATGAAGCTGTCGACATTGTAGATGAAGTCGTTGGCGGTGCCGGGGAAAGCGACACAGCCGACTTTGGGACCGCCGGGGGTCACCCCAAGGAACTCGAATTGGCCATTGGCCCAATCGCCCATGATCTGGAAGGCTGCCTGGCCGTGTGCAACGAGGCCAGTGTCATAGTTCCAGGTGCGTCCTGCCAGCGACTTCGGGGTGTATTGCTCGATTTGGCGCAGGCGCTCCAAGGCCTTGACCATGGTCGGGCTGTCGATGGCCTTGGCATCGAGTTTGACGAAGACGTCGCGGTACCACGCAGGTCCCCCGGTTTCCAGAGCGATGGGGTCAAATTCCGTGGCAATCATCCAGCCATTGCCGCCTCCGGCCATCGGTATCATCCCTTTGGCCTGTACCTTGGCGAGGTCGGCAATCAGCTCATCCCAATCCTTGGGGGGGGTCTTGATGCCCGCCTTGGCAAGTACCGCGCGGTTGTACCAGAGCCAGTTCAGACGATGCAGATCCATCGGCGCCGCTACATAGTTACCTTTATATTTCATGTAATTGTCGATTTCCGTGGGGATGTTTTTGTCCCAATCACCAGCCTTTGCCGCGGCATCGACATTGGCAAGCAGACCCGTATGGCCCCACTGTTGGATCTCCACACCCTTGATCTGCGCAGCTCCGGGCGTCTCTCCCTCCATCAAACGGGTTTTCAGGATGGTACGCGCCTGCGCGCCGCCGCCGCCGGCGATGGCGTCGTTTTTGATGTTCACCCCCTGTGCTTTCATCATCTGCACCAGCACGTTCATTGCCTTGGCTTCCGAGCCGGCCGTCCACCAATTGATGACGCTGAGGGAAGTCTGGTCGGCCAGGGCCGGCTCTGCCGCGAGGGCGGCAATGCCCAGGATGGCCAGGGTGAGCAATCTCTTTGTAGGTTGTTTCATGATCGTATTCTCCTCTGCTCGTTTTAGAAGTGGTATTTCAGGTAGAAACGGTTGCTGAAATACGGATTGTGGTATTGCGGATAGTTGGCCTCATTCTGGGCGACAGAGATGTCAGTGTAGTCGGCCACGGTCAAGCCGCGCAGCACGCTCGCCAGATTGTAAGAGAAGCCCACGTCCATGGACCAGAGCTTCTGGTTGGGCACCGCCTCGCCGGTGGGGAAGCCATAGGCACCATTATAACTGTAGGCGCTGCCGCCATAGCCGTAGCGTGCCACGTAGCGGATGAAGCTGGCATTGACCAGCAGTTTGTGTTGCAAAAAGCCAAAATTGCTGGCAATTCCATAGGCATATCCGGGTCCAAAGTCGGAGATCCCGGTTTGCATGGTGGTGGTGTATTCCGTCCCGCTCAGATCATTGTAGGGATGGATCAGACCGCCATGGCGAAAGGAATCGTAATTGATGGGACTGTAATTACCCACTAACGCCACCGTGTCATGTTCGGTACCAAATTCCACCCCGAGCCGGCCGCCATAGATGTGCGCGTCGACGGAATTGGCATTGAGGGCATGGAGAAAGTTGGTTCCGGCGCCGGAATTGCCCTCGGCTATCATCTGAAAACCGGCCAGAAGAGCCAGATTCTGCTCAATGGGCGCGGAAAAATTCGCCTGACCGTAGAACATGTTGGCAAAGCCGTAGAAATTATAGTCCCACAATTGCACGGCGATATGATTGCCCAAGAACGGCGACTGATAGCGTAGCCCTACGGTATAGAAGCCATTGGTATGGGCGTCGGTATAGCGGTTACCAGTAGTGAAAGTCGCGCTGTAACGACTGGCATAACTGAACTCCCGGGCAAACATCACGCTGACGGTGGCGGGCGAGCCACTCAGGGTCAATGGCCCATTACCGGCCCAATTGGCATCCTGCGGATGTCCGAGAACGTCCCAGACCGCCGCGACCCCGGTAAAGGCGCGCGGATTGAACGTGTAGTAGTCCATGTTGGCATAGGGGGTGTTGATGAATTCCCGCCCGCCACGTACCACCACTGGTCCGTAATGGTACTGCAGGTAGCCAAGACGCAGGATGGCGATGCCGTGGCTTGGATAGGGGCCCGTGAGCTCGGGATCTTCATGCTGATAAAAGCCGGTCCAGGTGGCAAAATCGCCGCCCACGCCCAGACTCAAGCCTACGTAGGATGGACTATGCAGGTACAGGTGTCCGCCCAACGCCATGGAATGAGTGTCCTGCGTGGTGTGTCCATGGTTGAGGTAGCTGAAATTGATCAGCCCCAGCATGGCCGAGATCTTGGTACCGCCGAGATCACTTTCCAGGACCTTGTTGCTGGGAATCAGGGAGTGGCTGTCATCGGCCGCGCAGGCAGGCAGGGCAAAGCCGCCCAGCAGTAAGGTGGCTGCCAGCGTCGCGCTGACGAGAGCGGCACGGGGCCGTAGTCTGGGTATGCAGGGTTTTTTGTGTTCATGGTGTACTCCTCCGTTTTGCGCGAGGGGTTTTCCCCTCCTGAGCAGCGATCAGTTGCTGCTTCTTTTTCTCAGGTGGCCCATCATGACCGCCAGAAGAATGACGATTCCCTCCACCAGCTCGGTGTAGAAGGGAGAAATGTTGAGAAGCACCAGACCGTCGAGGATGGTGCTCAAAATCAGGGCGCCGAGTACGGCGCCCCAGACTGAACCGCGACCACCAAAGAGGGAAACGCCGCCGATGACCACTGCGGCGATCGCTGGTAGTTCCTGCCCGCGTCCGGCGTTGGGATCCGCGGTAGCAAGTTGTGCCGCCAGAATCACCCCGGCAATGCCTGCCGAGACACCGGAGAAAGCATAGGCGAGGCTGCGCAGACGGCGCACGCGGATGCCGGCGCGGTAGGCAGCGGTACGGTTGCCGCCAATGGCATAGAGGTGCATCCCGGATGCCGTGAGGCCCAGCCAAAGCGCCACCAGAACCACGATGAACGCGGCAATCCATATTTGTGTGGGAACCCCGAGCAGGTGCCCCTCACCGAGGGCGTTGAATCCATTGGCGTTGATATTCATCGGCTCGCCATCGGTGATGATCAGGGTCAGGCTGGAGAAGATGGACAAGCCCGCCAGGGTGGTAATGAAATCGGTCACCCGCAGGTAATTGATGATGAGTCCTTGCAGGGTGCCGGCAAGCGTCGCTGCGAGGAGCGCCAGAAGGGTGGCAATGGGCCAGGGAATCCCCTGCAGCATCATGGTGGCGGCGATGGCTCCGGTGAATCCGGCGATGGCTCCTACGGCGAGATCGATGCCCGCCACCAGCATGACGACCAGTTCGCAAAGGGCGAGAAGGACCAGGGGCGCGGCATCGATGAGGATGCTGAAGGCGTTGGCCGTGGATACGAAGTGCGGTGCCACGAAGGCGAGAAATACCACCAGGAGCACGAAGGCGATCAACACACCCTGGTCGACAATGGTCTGCACAATGGGATGGTGGCGCAGTTCGTTAGGCACGAGCTTCTCTCCCGACGAGCATGGCGCGCACGACGCGCTCCTCCGTCAACTCTTCGGTTCTGCCTTCCAAGGCCTTTTCACCGCGGGTCAGCACGACGATGCGCGTCGCCACCTGCCAGACGTCGGGCATGGTATGGGTAACCAGAATGACCGCCACCCCGGACTGCGCAAGGTTCTGAATGAGTTTCAGAATGGCCTCGTGCTCGCCAACGCCGATCGCCGCCGTGGGTTCATCCATGATGACCAGACGTGCCTGCCAGTATGCCGCGCGGGCAATGGCGACTGCCTGCCGCTGCCCGCCGGACAGTTCCCCCACCACCTGCCGCAGCGGTAGCTCAATGGCCAAGTTTTGCAGGGCCTTTGCCGCCTCGCGACGCATTTCCCGCCGTGCGAGGACCGGCAGAAATCCGAGAACCTGCGATTTACGCTCGCGACCCAGAAAGATGTTGGTTGCGACATCGAGATTCTCGGCAACCGCCAGATCCTGGTAGATCGTCTCAATCCCCAGGTCGTGGGCGTGTCGCGGATCGAACAACGACACCCGCTCCCCTTGCAGGAACATTTCCCCGCTGCTGGGAGCGTGAGCGCCGGCGATGACTTTCACCAAAGTCGATTTGCCGGCGCCATTGTCGCCGAGTAGGGCGAGAACCTCTCCCGGGGCGATCTGCAGATCGATGCCGCGCAGCGCGTACACGGCACCAAAGCGTTTGCCGATGTTTCTCAACTCCAGGAGCGGTACACTGTCGGTCATGACCGCCGCGCTCACGGACGCTGGCCGGGCGCGTAGTCCATGTGGAGCGGGACGGGCACGAAGACCGTACCGGTTTTCAGGTAGTTGTATCCGGCCTCGACCCCCAAGGCGCCCATGACCGCCGGTTGCTGTGCGACGCTGAGCGCGATTTTTCCTTCCTTGACCAACTGCGTTTCACCGGCACTGCCGCTGCCGATCATGGCGATGCTGAGGTTTTTGAGGTGTCCAGCCGCCTCGGCGGCGCGCACGGCGCCAATGGCCATCTGACCGTTCTCGGCATAGATGGCATTCAGATTGGGATGCGCGATCAGGACCTCGCGCGTTACCGTCAGGCCGCCTCGCCTACTGAAGTGACCAGATTGCCGGGCAACGACATGGATATTGGGATAGCGTTGCAGCACGGAGTCACAGCCGGCGGTGCGTTCATTGGTGGCCGAGGCGCCGGAAATACCTAGCAACAGGAACAGGTTTCCCTTGCCATGCAGGCGATTGGCGAGAAATTGGCAGGCTTGGGCGCCGGCTTGGGTATTATCTGAGGCAAAGTAGGCGATGGCATGGCCGCCGTCTGCCTTGCGATCGATGAACACCACCGGAATATGTGCTGCGTTGGCCTTTTCCACGGCGGGAATGAGGGCCTTGGCGTCGGTAGGGTTGATCAGTAGCAGGTTGACCTTACGCGCGATGAGGGTGTCGACCTGGTTGGACTGGGTGGCGGAGTCATTGTTGCCGTTTTCGACCAGGAGCTGCACTCCCAGTTTTTTTGCCTCAGTTTCGGCACCACTTTTGATGGTAGCGAAATAGGGGGTCATGGCCGAGAGCAGCAGACCGAAGGTGTACTGCGGCGCAGCGGTGGCGGTGCCAAGCAGAGCGAGACTGCCGAGGGTGGCAAGGAGCAGGGCGGCGGGTTTTTTGGCTTTCATGATCGATCCTCCGTTAGCGGGGTGTGGGAAGCGAGAAACTGTTCGATTTCGGGTTGTCGTGGCAGGGCGTCTTGCGCGCCGATGACGGTGGCTGTGAGGGCAGCAGCGGCGTTCGCCCGCTGAGCGCTGGCCGACAAGGATGCCCCGGCTGCCAGGCTGGCAACGAAAACACCGGCAAAGGCATCGCCACAGCCTGTGCTGTCGCTTATTTCTACCGAATAGGCGGGCAGGCGGGCAGCTTCGGTGCCGCTGGCCCACACCAGTCCGTACTCGCCAAGGGTAATGACCGCGCCCATGCGTGCATGCGCCAGTTCTCTGGCGGCGTCCATGGCGTTGCCCGGGTCGAGCGCTTGATTCACGATCTGCGCCGCCTCCTGGGCGTTGATGACGAGCAAATCGGTCAAAGACAGGAGTTCTGAAGAAAGATCCTGTACCGGGGATGCATTGAGTACGAAGGGGATTCCTCGGGCGCGGCAGATCCGAGCCGCATGCAGAACCAATTCCGGGTCGATTTCGAGCTGCGCCAGCACGAAAACCGCATCGCGCAGCTGCGTTTGGAGATCATGCTGGAGACGGTCGCGGTTGGCGCCCGGGTAGACGGTGATGCGGTTTTCGCCGGAATCCTCCAGCAGGATACACGCGGAGCCCGTAGGCAACGAACTGCGGTGCACGCCGCTGAGATCGATTCCCTCGGCAGCCAAGGATTGGTAGAAAAGCTCCCCCGCCTCGTCTTCGCCGAGTTGGGCGATAAGCCGAACCGCCGCTCCCGCACGGCGCGCGGCCACGGCTTGATTTGCGCCTTTGCCGCCATGATGCCGACTGTAATTACTGGCAATTCGCGTTTCCCCAGGTCCCGGTACCCGGTCGATCCGGAACACCAGATCAACATTACAACTACCAATAACGGCCAACATTTTCTTGCTGCCAATTATTGCGTAAAAAATCCTCTACGGAATGAGTCATCCGCACTATTATCTCCCCGATATCCTGTTTTTCGACTTCTTTACGGCTTTTTAGGTATAGGACACAGCAAGATGTTGCGCAAGAAAAACAATTATAGAAATAATTGATGATTTTTGCCGAGTAATAAAGTTAACAATGAATTATATTGATTGATTGCGATAGTTCTTCGCTTCAGAAAATTTTTTGATAGATCTCCTGGGCAAAGCTGCTCGCCTGCGGGGCGCCGGGAAGCAATTGGAAGCGCTGTTGTTCCGGCTCCCCGCTGGCGCGTAAAAATAGAATATTCTCTCCTTCTTCATCAAAAAGCCTTTTGGCAAAGCGATACAGATGGGTAACGAAGATCAGGCGGACGCCGGCGTCGCGCAGGGCCAAGGTGATCTGCCTGGCAATTTCTGCTCCCTCCTGCTCGTTGGTTGCAGCAAAAGATTCATTGAACAGTACCAGACTTCCGCTCTGGAGATGGGGTACGATGTCCTGCATGCGTTGCAGTTCCTCGGCAAATTTTCCGTGTTGCAGCTTAGCATCCTCCTCCTGGGGAAAATGACTGAAAATTCCTCGGCACAGGCTGATCTGCATGGTTTTCGCGAAAGTGTAGAGCCCACTTTCTGCATAGAGCTGGGCGATAGCGATGGCGCGCAGTAGCGTCGATTTGCCGCCGCGATTGGCACCCGTGATGATGATCAAGGAGCTATGGCTGGCATCGATGTCGTTGGTCACCGCGTCTTCCCCGCGCAGAGGCAGGACCGGCGAATAGAGGCCTGTGACGCTCAGCAGCCCGCCACCATCCCGCAGTTCCGGCAGACAACAGGACATCTCTCGTTGCTGAAGTTTTTGCTGTAGCGTGATGGCGGCAAGATAGAAATGCAGTTCGTCGCGGAGCAGGCGAAAAAACTGCAGCACCCGCGCGACTGCATCATCGAGAACCTGCGCCGTTTGCGTAAGAAGGCCTTCTCGCAGTTTGCCGAGCGCTGTCTGACCCGCCTCATCGCGGTCAGCGATGCTGAAGCCGGCGTCCTCGTGTTGGGTGTGCCAGAGTTTTCCCAACCAGCCCTGGCTGCCAATGCCACCGTGTAAGGCCTCTGGGACACAGCGTCCCAAGGCGTCCACCCCTGCGGCACTGCGCAGGCCTTCGTCCAGTTGCAACGCGGCCAGCGCTTCCTGCGCTGCTTGCAGAAAACCCTCGTCAATCTCTTGCTGCAGGTGGGAGAAAAGCTTGCGTAGGGCGTCCGAATGGAAGGTACCTTCTTCTCTGCCCAGGTCACGCAAGGCTTGCAGTTGGCGCAGCAATTCCTGCAGGAGCTCAGTGTTGGCCCGTAATCGGCGACTGGGAGATTTGCTGAAGAGCAGAAATTGATGACTTTGTCCGGGTAAGTCCAGACTGTTCTGGGCGATGGCGAAAATGGCTTCGGCGCGTTCTGGCTGCGCGCTCAAGTCGGTCAAGACATCTTGCCGGTAGCGTAATGTTGCCGCATCGCGAGAGCGCCAGCGGAGGATCACCCGCTCTACGATCTCCCGGCGTTCTTCATCGTCCTCGGCCATGGCAGCAAACAGGGCAGCAAGTCCCAGATCCTCGACCAGGCGCTGCTCCTGCGCGCTGGTGGGAAGCGCAGAAAGACTCAGTTGCGGATCAAGAAGATGGGGCAGCATGGGCAATCCTTGCCAGGAGTTGTGGGTAGTCCAGGCCGTATTTTCTGGCCAGAGAGAGGGCATGAGCCAGACCGTCGGCGGGCTTGCGCAGGAGGCGAAAGGTGCGCTTGTCCTCATCCTCGCCATCGACCATGCTCAGAATGCTGACGACGTCGGCACCCGAGCGACTGAGCTCATCGAGAAAACTGACCCAAAGTACCAGCGCGTCGAGATGCCGCAGGCGCTGCAACAATTCCTGACTGAGAAAGCGGGCATCGTCCAGGGTGGTGGAGTGAAACAGCTCATTGAGGACGAAGATACTGCGCGGCGTCGCCCGCTCCAGATGGTGACGTAAACGAAGCAGGTCTGCTTCGAGCTTGCTGCGCGGGCTTGCCGCGTCTTCGCGGCGTTCAAAATGGGTATAAATAGCGTCGCAAACGAAGAGTTCAGCGTGCTGCGCGGGCACTGGTAGACCGATGCCAGCAAGGTAGTGCAGTTGCCCAAAACAACGGGCATAGGTCGTTTTGCCACCCTGATTGGGGCCACTGACCAACAGGATACGCTCGCCCTCGTACAGGTCGATATCATTCAGGACAGGGATTTCTTGTCCTTCCTCGCGTAGGCGCGCAGCCAGTGCCAAATCGTAGGCAGCCTGGGCATGGCTCTGCTTTACTTCCTCGCAGAGTGCGGGGACACAGCTTGGGAGGCCCGCGCTTGCCAAGGGGCTGAGAAAGTCCAGAAAGGCGAGATAGAATTGCAGCTCTCGTTCCCAATGCAGAAGCGGTACAAAGACGAAGGGGTAGCGCGCCATTTCCAGGGCGGGGATGGCCTGCGACGGAACCTGCGGGTTCGCCCGTGCCCAACGCTCAGAAAAGCTGGCCAGGCGAGCAAACAGCTCGGGAAACAGCTCGGCGACGGCGTCGAGGACGCGAGCCTGCACCGGATCGAGGTCCATGCATCCGCTTCCTGGTTCCTCCCGCTCGTCCTCTTCGTCCGTTTGCGTGGCCAGAAAACGAGAAAAAGTATGAATGATTTCCTGGTCGACATTGCGTTGCAGACATTGGCGCCAGAGGCTGACGTGACTGCCGGAGATTTGCAGGTCATAGCGCAGGGCATTCAGCTCCTCGTGCAGCGCCGTTGCAGTAGCGTGCATCTCCCGCCGTTGCGGGGCCTGTAATTCGTGATGCAACGCCTCCTGTACATTGCGTAGTGCAGCGGATTTTGGCGCGGCGTCGTCCAAAGCGTCCCGCAAGGAAAGGAGGACCGTCTGATACGTGCAAACGGCATCCAGAAGAACGCGTTGCCGCTGGCGATCATGGTAGAGTTTTTGCGCTTGCCCAAGCTGGCGGCGCAGGGTCTGCATGCGCCGGGTGAAGCTGCTCCACACGCTGCGCATCGAAGGCTGTAAAAGATCGCGCAGAATGGCCTGGCGATGGCGAATGACCGCCGATTTACCGGGAAAGGCATGATACCAATCAGCCAGCGCAAAATCCGTTACCGGCGCGCAGACGGCGTCAAAGATCTCCTGCAGATGGAGATCATGGAAAATTGCCGCTTCCGGTGTCGAGGTCGGTTTTGCCTCTCCCTCGGGCCAAAGCAGACTCATTGCCGATGTCATTGCTATTCCACCAAGCGCCGTTGCGCAATCCTTGACAGTATAGGATAACAAGGGGCAATCGTGCTTATCAGAATATAAATAAGTTGCCAACTGTACGCATTATTTTTTGTTCTACAATAAATATACCCGTCGTAATGACGGGACGCTTCCGCAGTAAAAAACCAGGGGTCGATATGAACGATATAAAAGATATTCTGGTCATCGGTGGCGGTATCAATGGCGTGGGTATAGCCCGTGATGCTGCCGGAAGGGGACTTAGCGTTACCCTGATCGAGCGGGACGACCTCGCCGCCCACACTTCTTCCGCCAGTACCAAACTCATCCACGGCGGATTGCGGTACCTCGAATATTATGAATTTCGCCTGGTGCGCGAGGCGCTCATGGAACGGGAGCGGCTCCTGCACATCGCCCCACACATCATCTGGCCGTTGACCTTCATCCTGCCGGAAGGGCCAAGGAGCCGCGCCGGGTGGAAGCTCCGCGCGGGTCTCTGGCTCTATGACCATCTCGCCCCACGACAGAGTCTTCCCGCGTCCCAGGCGTTGCGTTTTGCCCGACATCCGGCGGGAGAGATTCTGGCGGACAATATACGGCGCGGTTTCAGCTATTCCGACTGCTGGGTGGAGGACAGTCGGCTGGTGATCCTCAATGCCATGGACGCGCGGGAACGGGGGGCGGAGATTCGGCTGCACACGTCGCTGAGCAAGGCAGCCGTCGTCGATGGAGTCTGGCATGCGGAAATCGAGTCGGCCAGCGGCCAACGGGAAACACTGCTTGGGCGTTGTCTGGTCAATGCCGCCGGTCCTTGGGTGGGCGACATCCTGGGTACGGTGCTCCATCTACCCACCCACAAAAGCGTGCGCAAGGTAAAGGGCAGCCACATTATCGTTCCCCGCCTCTATGACGAGGACTTTGCCTTCATCCTGCAGAATCCCGACGGGCGGATCATTTTTGTCATTCCCTACGAGGGTGCCTTCAGCCTCATCGGCACCACCGATATCCCCTACGACGGCGACCCCGCGCAGGTACAGATCACTCCCGAGGAGACCGCATACCTCTGTGCCTGTGCTTCCCGTTATCTGCGAAAACCCGTCGTTCCTGCAGACGTGGTGCGTAGCTATTCCGGCGTGCGCCCCCTGTATGACGATCATGCGGCCAATGCTTCGGCGGTGACCCGGGATTATGTCCTTGATCTTGAGAAAGGACCCGGCGCGCCGGTGCTCTCGGTTTTCGGCGGCAAGATCACCACCTATCGGCGCCTGGCCGAACATGCCCTGCAACTTTTGGAGCCGGAGCTGGGTAAGGCCACGGGTCAGTCCTGGACGGCGACGGCGGCGCTGCCCGGCGGGGATTTCCCGGGCGCGGACTTCGACCGTTTCCTGCAGCAGCTGTCGAGTCGATATGCCGGATTTCCGGTCGCCTTGCTGCGTCGCTATGCCCGCGCCTATGGCACCCGCGCAGAGAGGATTCTGGCAGGCCACCAGCGACCGGAGGAACTGGGTGAGGATTTGGGCGGGGGGCTGTACGAGGCAGAAGTACAGTATCTCGTCGCGCAGGAATGGGCGAATACCCCCGAGGACATCCTTTGGCGACGTTCCAAGCTTTCCCTGCACGTACCTTCCGGGACCGAGCAACGGCTGCGCCAATATCTGGAGAAAACCATCAGCAAGCGCTGAGCAACGCGAGAAGGAGTACATAACATGTCCAATTACGTCGGAGCCATCGATCAGGGGACCACCAGTACCCGTTTCATCATTTTTGACCACGCCGGCAAGATCATTTCCCAGTCGCAAAAGGAACACCGGCAGATCTACCCGCACCCAGGCTGGGTGGAGCACGACCCTCTGGAGATCCTCAACAACAGCAATGAAGTGGTCGGTGCCGCTTTGGCCCGCGCCAACCTCACGGCGGGCGACCTGTCTGCGGTGGGAATCACCAACCAGCGGGAAACCACCGTCCTTTGGGACCGACACAGTGGCGAGCCGCTCGCTCCGGCCATCGTCTGGATGGATACCCGCACCGATCAGTTGATGCGTCGCTTCTTGCAAAAGCGGGATCAGGCGTGGTTTCGCGAGAAGACTGGCTTGCCCCTCACCACGTATTTTTCGGCGCTCAAGTTACTCTGGCTACTGGAGAACGTTCCTGGAGCGCGGCGCAAGGCTGAGCAGGGTGACGCTCTGTTTGGGAATATCAACACCTGGCTGGCCTGGAACCTGACCGGAGGCAAAGATGGCGGTTTGCATATCACCGACGTCAGCAATGCCAGCCGGACCCTGCTCATGGATCTGCGGCTTTGCCGCTGGGATGAGGAGCTCCTCACCGAGTTCGGCATACCCGCCTCCTGTCTGCCACGGATCGTTTCTGCGAGTGAGATCTATGGTGAAATCCGCACCGCCCCTCTGCGCGGTGCGCCTCTGGCAGGCATGCTCGGCGATCAGCAAGCGGCCTTGGTCGGGCAGACCTGCTTTGCGCCCGGCGAGGCAAAGAATACCTACGGCACCGGTTGCTTTCTGCTGATGAACACGGGATCGGAAGCGGTCCATTCCAAGGCCGGCTTGTTGAGCACGGTGGCCTATCGCTTTGGCCAGGAGCCGACCCACTATGCCCTGGAAGGCTCCATCGCCATCGCCGGGGCATTGGTCCAATGGTTACGCGATAACCTGCACTTTTTTGACCTGGCCGAGCAGATCGAGGCGCTGGCGCGCAGTGTGCCGGATAACGGTGATGTCTACATCGTTCCCGCTTTTGCCGGCCTGTACGCACCCTATTGGCGGGAAGATGCCCGTGGGGTGATCGCTGGCCTGACCCGCTTCGCCACCAAGGCCCATCTGGCGCGCGCCGCCCTCGAGGCGACGGCCTATCAGGTGCGCGATGTCGTCGAGGCGATGGAAGTGGATAGTGGTATCCGTTTGCGAGCTTTGCGCAGCGACGGCGGTATGGTCGTGAATGAGCTGCTGATGCAGTTCCAGGCCGATATGCTCGCCGTGCCGGTGCAACGTCCCCGTATCGTCGAAACCACCGCCCTGGGATCCGCCTATGCCGCCGGCCTGGCTACGGGCCTGTGGCAAAGCACGGAGGATCTCCGCGCCAATTGGGGCGTTGACCATGTCTGGAATCCGCAGATGGAAGACGGCGATCGGGGTCGCCTGTATCACTCCTGGAAGAAGGCGGTAGAGCGTTCCTTTGCTTGGGTGGAGGGAAACTGAGATGAATACATCAGTGGCTGTGGGCGTGAAAACGGGTTGGCGGGCGCACTCCATCTGGGCGGAGATGATCGCCGAGTTTCTGGGTTGTTTTGTGCTGCTCGCCTTCGGCGCCGGTTGTGTGGCGGTGGCGGTGGTTGGTTTGACGGAGTCGCATCGTACTCTGGTGATTTTCCAGGGAGCCGGGGGTTGGCTCCTGATCACCTGGGGTTGGGCGATGGCGGTCGCCATGGCAGTCTATGTAGCAGGCGGAGTCTCCGGGGCGCACATCAACCCGGCGGTCACCCTAGCCTTTGCCTTGCGCGGCAATTTTCCCTGGCGCAAGGTCGCACCTTACTGGATTGCCCAGGTGGTCGGCTGCTTTGCTGGCGCCGCCATCGTCTATTACGACTATTTTCTCGCTATCGACAAGTGGAATCTGACCCATGACGTCCTGTCGCGGGCGGCACCCGGCGGGCTGACCACTTTCAGCATCTTTGCCACCTTTCCGGCCGCGTACTACGGCAATCAGATGGGTCTCGCCCTGCTCGATCAGGTAGTGGCGACCTTCTTTCTCTTGCTCTTTGTTCTCGCCATCATCGACAACATGAATGTCGGACCCGGCGCCAATCTGGCGCCGCTGATGATCGGCTTCGCGGTGGCGGCCATCGGTATGTCCTTTGGGGTGGGTACCGGCTACGCCATCAACCCTGCCCGTGACTTTGGTCCCCGCTTTTTTTGCTGGCTGCAGGGCTGGGGCGCCAACGCCTTTCCCGGTCCGCATGGCTACTGGTGGGTACCCATCGTCGGCCCCCTCATCGGGGCGGCGATTGCCGTCTATGCTTACGAGTGGATGATCAGTCGCACTCTCTGCGCTCGGGCCAAGCTCTTGCAGGAGAAGCAGCCGCGCGTCGAACAGAAGGGTCTGGGTTTCAAGCTGGAAAAGTTGCAAAAAGCGCTGGATGAGGTGCGCACGCAAATCGAAGCAGAGGAGGCAAAACAATGAAGGCATTGATCAATGATCCAGAGGCCGTGGTCAGCGAATCCCTTGCCGGGATGGCCCTCGCCCATGGGGATCTGCTGCAGGTACACACGGACCCCAGTTATGTCTTGCGTAAGGATGCGCCGATATCTGGCAAGGTGGCGATCATCTCCGGTGGCGGTTCGGGCCATGAGCCCATGCACGCCGGCTTCGTGGGAGCAGGGATGCTGGATGCCGCTTGTCCAGGGGCGGTATTTACCAGTCCTACCCCGGACCAGATTGCGGCCGCGTCCCTTGCCGCCCATGGCGGCGCCGGGGTGCTGCATCTGGTCAAGAACTACACCGGCGATGTACTGAACTTTCAGATGGCCGCGGATATCCTGCAGGAAGAGGGTGTGGCAGTGGAGCAGGTGCTGATCGATGATGACGTCGCCGTCGAGAATTCGCTCTACACCGCGGGACGACGCGGTGTCGGGGCAACGGTACTGGCGGAAAAGATCTGCGGTGCCGCGGCGGCCGCGGGCATGAAGCTGGCGGACTTGGCATCGCTCGGCAAACGGGTGAATGGGCAGGCGCGCTCCATGGGCCTGGCGCTCGGGCCCTGCCACAATCCGAGCACGGGTCAGGAAGGCTTTCAGCTCGGTGACCAGGAGATCGAATTCGGTGTGGGCATCCATGGCGAACCCGGGCGACAACGGATTCCCATGGCATCGGCGGATCAGCTGACGCGGATGCTGATGGAGCCGATCCTGAGCGATCTACCGTTTCATCCAGGGGATCCCGTGCTCCTTTTCGTGGATGGCCTCGGGGCCACGCCTTTGCTCGAGCTCTACATCGTGTACCGGGCGGCCGAAGCAATCGCGCGTGACTACGGCCTGCATGTCCAGCGGCGCTTGGTGGGATCGTACATGACCAGCCTGGACATGGCCGGGGTGGCGATCACGGTCCTGCGCCTGGAACCCGATCTGCAGCGATGGTGGGATGCTCCGGTCCATACCGCGGCGCTGCGTTGGGGTGTTTGAGGAGTGTGCCATGGACTTTGATAGCAAGGCCCTGATGGCGTGGATGCGCTGCGTTCACGAGCGGCTGTTGCAGGAAAGGAGTAGCCTCGATCAGTTGGATACGGCAATCGGGGATGGCGATCACGGTAGCAATCTTTCCCGTGGCTTCAGCAAGGTAGTGGAGAAATTGGCGAGCGTCACTTCGGGCACCCCTGGAGAGTTGCTGAAGGGAGTGGCGATGACCTTGATCGGATCCGTGGGCGGCGCCTCTGGGCCACTGTATGGCACCTTCTTCCTCGAGACCGCCAAGGCCATGGGTTCGGCGGCGACCTTCCAACCCGAGGATCTCGGACATTGTTTGCAGAGTGGTATCGCCGGCATACAACGCCTGGGCAAGGCCAGCGCTGGCGACAAGACCATGCTGGATGCGCTGATGCCTGCGGTCGAGGTACTTGTCGCGCGCGGCAGCTTTGCCGATGCGGCGCGGGCGGCAGAGGCCGGGCTCGCGGCGACGATCCCCCTGCAGGCGCGTAAGGGTCGCGCCAGTTATCTTGGCGCACGCTCCATCGGCCATGCCGACCCCGGTGCTGCCTCCGCCGCCCTGCTCTTTACCTGCCTGGCGCGTGCGGGGGACTGAGCGTGGCAACTTCGCTGCCGGTTGCACTGTTGCTCGTCTCCCACAGCCAGGACCTCGCCGAGGCAACGGAAGCTCTGCTGCGGCAAGTGACGGGCGATTCCGTGCCGATCGTGCTGGCGGCGGGAGCGGGGGACGATGGCCGGGAGCTCGGCACCGACGCCACACACATCGCGGCGGCATTGGCGACGCTCGTTCCACGGCCGGTGCTGATCCTCATGGATTTGGGGAGTGCCCTGTTGAGTGCGCAGATGGCCCTGGAATTTCTGCCGCCCGAACAACAGGAAAACGTGGCGCTTTGCTCGGCGCCATTCGTGGAAGGCGCCATGGCTGGGGCATTGGCAGCCCAGGCTGGCGCGGAGCTCGCGGTGGTCGCGCAGGAAGCAGAAAATGCCCTGGCTGCAAAACAGCGTGCGTTGCCAGGTGCTACCAGTCCTGCGGGCTCGGGGCTGCCAACGCCGGCGCCAGCAGCGTTGCACAAGCGCTGTTATTCCCTGAAAGACCCTGCTGGCCTGCATCTGCGTCCCGCAGCCGATCTGGTGCTGCTTGCGGGGGATGCGGGAGTGGATCTCTGGATCGGTCGGGCGAACGCGGAACCAAACTTGGCGCCTGCCAGAAGCCTCAGCGCCCTACTGGCCTTGGAGCTGCGGCGCGGCGAGACGCTTTGCGTATACAGTCAAGAGCCTCTTGCTCCGAGTGTGGCGGCGCGGCTGGATGCACTGTTTGGCGGCCCCGCCGAGGATGCCCAGGAAACGCACGCGCGGGGCGTCGTGCCCGGCATTGCCGTGGGCCAGGTCTTCGCAGCGCAGAATGGATTGCGGGACTTCCTGCCAAAGGCAGAGCCTGCCGATGCCCACGGGGCCGCACGGATCCGGCAGGCAATCAGCGTCGTGTCCGGGGAAGAACAAGGGAACGATATCCTCGCTGCCCAGCGCGCCTTACTTGCAGACCCGCGTTTACTGCAGTTGATCGACGCCGAACTCGCAAAGGGCGAAGGACCTGCCCACGCCTGGGTGGCGGCGGTGGAAGCCCTCGTGCAGGAAATCGAATCCCTGCACCAGCCGCTCTTGCGCGCGCGTGCGGCGGATTGGCGTGATCTCGGCAGGCGAGTATTGCAAGAACTGCTTGGGGTCAGGGAGGCGGAGACCGCGACGGACACCCCACACCTTCTGTTGGTGGACGATTTGTTGCCGTCCCAGGCCGCCAATCTCGATCCGGCGCAGGTGCTGGGTGTGCTCGATCGACGGGGTGCAGCGAACAGCCATGCCGCAATCCTGCTTCGCGCTGCAGGAATTCCCTACGTCATCAACGCCCGTGACTCCGCTTTGCGCAGCGGAGTCTGGGCAGCGATGGATGGGGCTACGGGAGAAATCCTCATCGCCCCTCAGGAAGAGCAGATTCAGGCGCTGCGAGCACGCCACGCACAGGGCGAACCCCTTGCTTTGCCGGCAGATTTTTCCGGCACCTTGCGCGTTGACGATGCGACGCAGATCGAATTCTGGGCGAATGTCGGATCGCTGGCAGAGGCCCGCGAAGCCCAGCGTTTGCGGGCATTCGGCATAGGACTGTTGCGCACGGAGTTTCTCTATCTGGACCGATGGCAGATGCCGAGTGAAGAAGAGCAGATCCGTCAGTTGCAGCAAATACTTCTCGCCATGACGGGGCGCCAGTCGGTCATCCGGCTTCTCGACGCCGGTGCCGACAAGGCATTGCCTTTCCTCGACTTGCCTGCAGAGCAAAATCCTGCCCTCGGATTGCGCGGCATTCGTGCCTTGCTTGCGCGTCCTGATTTTTTGCGAATGCAGCTAACCGCGATTCTTCGCGCGGGTTACCGTCAGGCGATTGCCATCATGCTTCCCATGGTGAGTAATCCGCAGGAAGTCGTCGAAATCCGATCGCTGCTGGCATCCGTTCATGGGGAATTGCAAGCGCAGGGCCATGAACACGCCTGGCCCGTGCCGGTGGGCATCATGGCCGAAGTGCCAGCGATGTTGCTCGAGGCCTCCAGCTTCCGTGGCATTACGGACTTCGTGTCGGTGGGCACCAACGACCTCACCCAATATGTTTTGGCTGCCGATCGTGGTGATGACCGCCTGCGTTCGCTCGTTGACGCCGGGGAGCATGCCGTTCTCAGTCTGATTGCGCGACTTCTGGCAGAGCTCGATGCCCCCGTTTCCGTTTGCGGAGAGGCCGCGGGAGATCCCCGACTCGCCTTGATGCTGGTACGGCTGGGCATACGCCGCCTATCGATGAGTCCCCACCGTTTCGCAGGGGTTCTCCAGGCGCTGCACGCCGAGGAGCGCAGATGAGCGAGGCGAACATCGCCGTAGAGTTGCTGTAGGGAGCGACGCCGCCCATATTTGCCCCATATCGGGCGCTTCCGTAAACAGCTTGCTTGGAATGCCATGTTAGCACTGGAATGCGACAGCTTTCACAAAAGCTCGGCGACCAGCTCCAACCAATGGCGCAGGGGCGTCTGCGTCGCTTGGGCAAGGAAGAGTTGGCAGCCGACATTGGCGGTGGCAATCCACTGCGGCTTTTCTGCCTCGAGATTTTTCAGCTTGCGCCGCCGCAGTTCCTGCGCCAGCTGCGGTTGCAAGAGGGAGTAGCTGCCGGCGGAGCCGCAGCAAAGGTGGCTGTCTGCCACGGGCAACAGGCGGTAGCCCAGGCGTTGCAGGATGGCTTCGGCGAGGCCCTGGATGCGTTGGCCATGTTGCAGGGAGCAAGGGGAATGGAAGGCGATCCGTGCCTGTTCCGCGGTTGCCTGCGAGAGTTCGTCGCGATGGGCGTAGAGCCACTCCGAGGGATCGCGAGCCAGGGCAGCGACGCGGGCAGCCTTGGCGGCATAGTGCGAATCGTTCCGGAGAATTTCGCCGTAGTCCTTGACGACACTGCCACAGCCGCTGGCGCTGATGAGGATGGTATCCACCCCAGCCTCGATGGCGGGCCACCAGGCATCGATGTTGCGCCGGATCTGCGCATGCGCCTCCTCCCAGGCGTCCAGGTGTAGACTCAGGGCCCCACAACAACCCGCGCCGGTGCCATGCAGCAAGGTGTAGCCCAGCTTGGCGAGAATCGCCTGCAAGGCCGCTTCGGTACGCGGGGTTGCCACACTCTGCACGCAACCCGCGAGGGCAAGGACCTTTCCGCGCCGAGGGCTAGTGACCGGGATGGGCCTGGGGACAGGCGTCGGGGCCGGCAGGGTGCGGGCGACAGGATCACGAAGGATTGGCCGCAGAGCCTGCGCGACCCCCAGGAGGGGACGCAAGCGTTGCAGTTGACTGATGATGGCGCGGATCAGTCGTCGTTTGAGTACCGCATCCGGGGAGCGGGGCAGCGCAGAATTTTGCAGATGACGCCCAAGCTCGAGGAGGCGACCATAGCGCACCCCTGAAGGGCAGGTGGTTTCGCAGGCGCGACAGGAGAGGCAGCGATCCAGGTGCAAACGGGTGGTCTCCCGCGCCTCTTCCCCCGCGAGCAACTCCTTGAGGAGGTAGATGCGTCCGCGCGGGCCATCGAGCTCGTCTCCGAGGACCTGGTAGGTGGGGCAGGTAGCGTTGCAAAAGCCGCAATGGACGCAGCTGCGCAGAATCGCCTCTGCCTCCTGAGCGATGGGGTTGCCTTGATAGCGCGGAGCGAGTCGAGTTTGCATCGGTCTTTCCTATAGGCTCGGCTTGAACCGGCCAGGATTGAGAATGCCGGCAGGGTCGAAGGCCGCTTTGAGCCGCTGCTGCAGGGCGAGGAGCGCTGGCGGAAAGTCGGGAAAGATCTCGACGCCCTGCTGCGCGTTTCGGAAGACCGTGGCATGGCCGCCTTGGGCCGCGGCCCAGGCACGCAGGGCTTGGGCATCGAGGGGGCCGCGCAGCCAGCGTTGTTGCCCGCCCCAATCGAGAAAGGCAGGGCCGAAGGCGTCCGGCGTCGGAGGGCGTCCAGCTGGCAGGGCCAGGCGCCAGAGGGGGGCGTCGCCGGCAAAGAAGGGCAAGCGTTGCTCACGCAAATCCTCCCAGAAACGATTTCCCGTTTCGTCCTCGAGAACTTCCCCAGCGACGCTGGCGGCAAAGTTGCGTACGCGGCTGGTGGCGCCGGCAAGGCGCAGGTACAGGCGCTCCCCGTCGTGCGCCGCGGCGCTGATGGGGGTGGCGCGCAGGGACCAGGTCGCGAGTTGCTCGAGGGCGTCGCCGGTGGAAAGATCCAGCGCGACACTGCAGGTGGAAGCGGGAAGCGGCAGGACCTTGCAGGTGATTTCCAGGAGCACGCCCAGGCTGCCGAGGGAGCCGACCAGGAGACGCGAGACATCGTAACCCGCCACATTCTTCATCACTTTGCCGCCGAAGCGCAGATCCTCACCGCGACCGTTGAGCAGGCGGACCCCCAGGACATGGTCACGAACGGCGCCGGCGTAGGGTCGGCGCGGGCCGGCAAGGCCACTGGCTACACAGCCACCAAAGGTGGCATGGGGGGAGAAGTACGGCGGTTCGAAGGCCAGCATCTGCCCCCGTTCCGCCAGCGTGGTCTCGATCTCCCGCAACGGCGTTCCGGCGCGGGCGCGGAGAAAGAGTTCTCGGGGTTCATATTCGAGGATGCCTTGGTGCCCGCGCAATTCGAGGACGGTTGCGGCTGCCGGCCGCCGACCGTAAAAATCTTTGCTGCCGCCGCCGCGTATTGCCAGAGGCGTGCGGCTCTCAAAGGCAGCGACGACCTGTTGTTGTATTTCGTCGCTGCGATCCATGTCAGAAACGCTCCAGCTCGGGAAAAGGAAGCTTGCCGCCATGCACATGCATGGCGCCGAGTTCGGCGCAATGATGCAGGCTGGGCACGGCTTTGCCGGGATTGAGCAGACCCGCGGGATCGAAGGCCTCCTTGATGCGATGCAATTGCGCGAGTTCCGCCGCCGAAAATTGCACGCACATACCGTCGAGCTTTTCCACGCCGACCCCGTGTTCGCCCGTCACCGTACCGCCAACGGCCACACAGAGTTCGAGAATGCGCGTACCGAGGGCCTCGGCACGTTCCTGCTGCCCCTCCTCATTGGCGTCGTAGAGGATGAGCGGGTGCAGGTTGCCGTCGCCAGCATGGAATACATTGGCCACGCGCAAGCCGTAGTCGCGGGCCAGGAGCTTGATCTGCTCGAGCACTTCGGCCAGTTTTTGCCGGGGAATGGAGCCATCCATACAGTAGTAATCGGGACCGATGCGACCCACCGCCGGAAAGGCCGCCTTGCGTCCCTTCCAGAGAGCCATGCGGGTAGCCTCGTCGCGGGCGACACGGAGTTCTTCTGCCCCTTGGGCGCGCAGGATCTCCTCCACCTGTTGCAGTTGTTCTTGCAGTTCATCTTCCTCGCCGTCCAATTCGCACAAAAGGATGGCCGCCGCCTCCCGTGGATAGCCGACATGAACGAAGTCCTCGGCGGCCTGAATCGCCAGTTGATCCATCATTTCCAGGCCGGCAGGGAGGATGCCGGCGGCAATGATGGCGCCGACGCTTTCCGCCGCTTGCCGTACCGAGGGAAAAGAGGCAAGCAGCACGAGGGTCTGGGGAGGGATGGGCAGTAGGCGCAGTTGGCAGCGGGTGACCACGCCGAGGAGCCCCTCGCTGCCGATGACCAGGGAAAGCAGATTGTAGCCCGGCTCATCAGGCGCAAGGCTGCCAATCTGCAGGGTCTGGCCGCTACTGTCGCAGAGCTCCACGGCAAATACGTTGTGCGTGGTGAGACCGTACTTCAGACAATGCACGCCGCCGGAGTTCTCCGCCACATTGCCACCAATACTGCAGGCGATCTGCGAGGAAGGATCGGGAGCATAGTAAAGGCCGTGGGGGCGCACCTTCTCGCTCACCGCGAGATTCCGCACCCCAGGGCCGACGCGGATGGAACGACTGCGCAAATCCGGTTCTTCCAGGTCGCGCAGCCGGGCGAGACAGAGAAGCAAAGCGGAGGACGTGGGCCGCGCCCCGCCGGAGAGTCCGGTGCCCGCTCCGCGTGGCACTACGGCGACACCATGGGCATGGCAGAGGCGCAGGATTTCTTGCACTGCCGCCGGGGTTTCCGGCAAGGCGACACACCAAGGCAAGGCGCGCAGGGCAGAAAGCCCATCGCATTCGTAGGGGCGCAGGCTTTCGGCATCCCGCAGCAGCCCGTCCTCGGGGAGGAGCGCTGCCAGGGCAGGGAAGAACTCTTCTTCGGCGAGGGTATTCGTGCTCATGCTGCCTCTCCACGCAACCGCCGTCGCACCAGGGCGAGGGCGTCGCGGTTGCCGACATTGCCGGGAAAAATCACCACCGGTAGCGCGGGAAAACGCGGGTGCTCCGGTGGGCAGAGGACCAGACTACAACCCGGTAGGATCTGCCCCATACTGCGTACCATTGCCAGTGCCAGGCCCTCGCTCAAGGTGTCGTTGGAGGTTATGCCGCCCTTGGCGATGAGGAAGCTGATCTCTCGCGGCAGGCCTTGCAGGAGTTCCATGAGAAAGCGTGATACTGCCTCGCCAAAGGCCAATCGTTCGGCATCGCTGGTAAAACGGCGCTCCTCGCGACTGGTATAGATGACCAAATCAAGACCTCTGTCGAAGAACGCCCGAGACTGTCCAAGCAGTTCCTCGCGATAGGCGGCTCGCGACGCCCCCTGACAGCGGTCGACGTCTACCATGATGGCGGCGACCCCCTCCTCTTGGAGGAGGACTTCAAGCTGTTCGCTGCTTTTGCGCACATGGGAACCCACGAGGACGACGCCGGGAGTGTTCCCTCTACGAAACCGTCCCATCGCCTCTGGGGCGACCGGTTGCGGCGGTAGATCGGCCAAGGCAGTGAGCAGACTGGCAGCGCTGCGAAAGAGAAAACGCTTGCCAGCCTGCTGAGCGGCGCGCACGGTGTTTGCGAAGCGTACGAGATCGGCAGGGGTCTCGGCATCCACTACGACGCAGACATTACCCGTCAGGGTACGGAGGATTTCCTTGCCCTGCTGCGCCAGATCAGCGGGGCGGAGAACGCGAACCGCTGCGGCGGGAATGCGTCCGCCCGTCTTTTCTTCCACGTAATCCGGCAAGTAACTGTGATGAAAAGAAAAGACCGAATCCTTGGCAAATTCCGTTTCGTGCACCGGCAGCAAGCGCCCATCCTGAAGCAGGTACTGGGTTCCCCCCCGGGTGATGCGGCCACCTTCGAAGAAAGCCGGCACCAGGAAGAGTGCGTCGAAAGGTCCGAGCTCTTCGCTAAGGATATCGGTTTCCAGGGGATAGTGACCGCGCAGAGTGGAATCGGAACGACTGACGATGAGGGGCTGCAGCGCCGGCCTCGCTGCGAGAACCGCGCGCAGGCCACTACAGATCTCCCGCATACGGTGGGCAGCGGCAGCGGCGGGCAGGGCGCGGGTGTTGGCGAGCAGGAAAAAGAGCGGTGCGGGATCGTCGAGGGCGCTCCGCAGGCTGGCAGCATCCCAACGAGTCAGGAGGAGACAGCTATGCACGGTTTGCGATCCCGTCGGATCGTCGTCGATGACGATGATCTTGCTCATGCCGTTACTCCAGGGTCGCCAGACGTTTCTGCAGCCGCTCGCGAATCTGTTCGCGGGCGAGGCCATTCAGGCCCAGGAGCTGCCCGGCGGAGGCGGTGGTATCGCCCCGTTGCCAGGCAAAAATCTCGCGGGCGCGATGGCGACTGCGCAGGAGCACGGGTTCGAGGGCGGTTGCCGGCCCGCCACTAAAGCCCACCAGGAGATCGGCATCGAAGAGGGCGTGGAATGCGGCATCGTCGAGGAAGCCGCGATCGAGCTCGGCAATATCCTCCTGCGCCACATCTTCCGGCCGATAGAGCTGGCGCGGGTTGATGACGGATACAATACGCACGCGATAGCCCGCCGCCACGAGATCGTCCTGCACCGCAAAAACGGGCAGTAGGACCATGTCGCCAAGGACGGCAAAGACGATGCTCCCCCGCTCACCCTCTCCCGCCTCCGCGAGGGTGATTGCCCCCTCATGCAGGCCACGGCGGGCATCGGCCAAACTCAAGCGCACCGGCAGCGGGCTCTTCGAGGCGATAATGGTCATGATCTTGTTGTGACTGTTTACCGCCATCTCATAGGCGACTTGGATGCTGTTGGCATCAGGCGGATAGAGCAGAAAGACATTGCCGTTACGCATCTGTGCAGCGATGTAACTCTCGATTTCCGGGCGCTGATGGGTCCAGCCGTTACGGCCCTGTTCCAGGGCCCCAGCGGTGAACATGCAGACCAAGGAAGGGGTGCGCCGACGCAGCTCGGCCATGGCCTGGCCCACGGTTTGGACGATGGGCCAACCGTTGATGGCAAAGGACTCATACGACAACCACAACGCGCGCCCACCAAAGAGGGCAAGACCCGCCGCTAGGCCGGCGCAGGCGTCTTCGCTCAGCGGTTCATAGACCTGCCCGCCTGGTTCCTGGTGGTAGAGCGGATCGGGAGTCGGATGGCGTATCTTCAAGGCCTCGTTGATGGCTTTCATGTTCGAGGCCTCGGTACCATCGGCGTTGCTGACCACAAAGTGGCGATCCCTGGTGCCGAGCCAGGCGACCAAAGCCGCCATGGCCGTGGCGGGCACCGCCGTCTCACCGAGGGGATACGCATGCAGAGGAAATTCGCCCAGGGCGGGAAGTTCCAGTTCCCGTTCCGTGACCACCGTCCGCGCCGCTGGCCCACCGCCGGCACGCACGCAGTTTTCGCGCACCAGTGCCCAAGCTTCGGGGGACAGGGCACGTTGGGCCAAAGCGCTACGGATTTCCGGGGATTCCAGGGTGTCTTGGGGATGGAGGTTGTGTGCCTTGGCGCCCGTCGTGTGTACCCCGGCACCCTTGAGTTGCTTGAGCAGGAATGCCGTATGACGACCGGCGAGGGCACTCGCCGCTGCCTTGGCCATGCCGGTCAGCACCGCTTGCATGAAGGCCATGCGGCCAGCTTCGGAGAAACGGGTGGAGTCGACGTAGGGACCAGCCTGCCCGGCATCGTCGTAGTCCTTGGCATCGACCAGAATCACCTCGTCGAAGTCGTGGGCACGCCAGTAGGCGATCATCTCTGCATTGCTCATGCGCGAGATCATCGAATGATGCTCCTGGCTGAAGCCATTCCAGACCAGTATGGGCAGGTAATTGGTGACTTGGGGGTAGGCAAAGTGGAAATGCTTCATGCTGCTCAGCACATAGGGCTCGCCGAGGCCACCATCGCCGATGGTCACCGGAAACAGGACGCCAGGATGCAGTAAGGCCCCGGCCATGGCGAAATGTTGCCCTTGGCCCAGGGGACCGGCGGGAGCGAGGAGGCCAGGAATGGCACCGGAGAGATGCCCGAGCAGGCCGTGACGCTCCCGGTAGCGCTCCATGAAGTCCTGCATGTTCCGGATCCCCATGCTCTCCAGGGAGCGATCCAGGAACATGGCGCTGTAGAAGCCGGGGGCATGGTGGCCTACCTCGGTCACGATATTGGTGTGCCCGAGGAGGACTAAGGCGGCATAAGCCTCGGCGCTGGAGGCGAAGCCGCCGGGATGTCCCGAGGACTTCGCGGCACAAACCTGCAAGGTGCAGTAACGCAGCGCATCCGCCAGCAAAAGCGCTTGATAGGCAGCAGTCCGGCTGGTGGGATCGGCTATGCAACCGCTGTCCTTCGCTACCACGGCTGCGTGGCCACAGTCGGCATCGATGCTCCAAGGCATGCCGAACTGCTGGATACCGTGGCGAAAATCGGAAAATTCACGGTGCTCGGGGGTAGAAGTTTGCATCGTTTGGTCCATCGGCAGAAATCTTGTTTTCACTCTAGGAAGAAACTTACTATTCCGCAATGAAGATTATTTTCCATGATACGGGATAAACATATGGCCAAGGCACAGGTTTCCTCGGGAATACAGGTCATTGACCGCTTGCGCGCGCTTCTCGACGCCCTCGCAGCCGAAGGCGGAGAGGCGAGTCTCAAAGTCCTTGCCGCGGAAACCGGCCTTGCCAGTTCCACTGCCTTTCGCATCCTCGCGGCGGCGCAGGCGAATGGGTTGCTGACCCGCGACGCGCAAGGGCATTACCTGTTTGCAGCACAGCTCGCAGACTGGGCAGAACTCATTGCCGGGCGCAACGACCTCTGCACCTTGGCGAGACCGACCATGCTTTGGTTGCGCGACCAGGTGCAGGAGACGGTAAATCTGAGTATCCAGGAGCAGGATGAGGTGCTGTACGTGGCACGCGTTTCACCCCGTCGTCTGATGCGGGTGGAGCAGATCATCGGCAGTCGCGCGCCCCTGCATTGCACTGCCGTGGGCAAGCTCATGCTCGCCCGTGGCGATGCCGAGGCTATTGCTGCCTACGCACGCCGCTCCGGCCTTCCCGCCCTCACCCGGCATTCGCTGCGCTCCCTTCCCGCCCTGCTCGCAGAATTGCAGGCAACCCGCGAACGCGGCTTTGCCCTCGATAATGAAGAGGCCGAGGAGGGTGTCGGCTGCCTTGCCGTGCTTCTCGAAGCAAAGCTGCCATGGCGGGTGGGTCTGAGCATCTCGGCCCCCATCGAGCGACGACAACTCGCCTGGAGCAAGCTTCTGCACGAGGCAGGGCGGCGTATCGTTCGCAACCTGCGCGGGCGCAAGGTCACCCTCAATGTGCATTATCCGGAGCACCCCGATTACAGGCCCCTGTCTCGCTGACAAAAGCAAACCCGTAGCACGGACCTGGGCTGCCAAAGGGTGATGAAAGTTCCGCATCGTGGAATAACGGAACATTGCGGAAAAAAATTCTCGGAACTAGCCTGAACTAGCGGTGAATAGGGCGCTAACTCCATGTATTGTCAAATTATTATTCTCTTATATCCCAGCCGCCCGAAATTCCGCCTTACCTTCGCAGGTGCGGAGGATGTATTACTGAGAGGAGAGTAAGCCATGGATATTCGAGAATTGCCGGAGTACTCATCGCCGTATCGCTGGGTAATGGCAGCGGTGGCGGGGATCATCATGACCACCAGTTTCATGTCCTTGACCGCCTTTGGGGTGGCCGCACCGGCCATGGCGCAGGCCATGGGGGTTTCCGCGTCGACGCTCGCCACCGCCGGCGTGGACGCCTTTTCCGTGGGCCTCTTCGTGGCCTTTTTTCTTGGGCATGGAGGCATCTTTGATACGCGCATCAAGCTGGGCGTGCTGTTGGCCCAGGTGTTTCTGATCGTGCCGCAAATTCTGTTACCCATTCTCATCCCGCTCACCAAATCCCTGCTCCTGTTGGTGGTCCTGCGCTTTTGTCAGGGTTTGATGATCATGATGATCGCCCTTTTTTCCCTGCAACTCGGCGGATGGTTCCGGTCCAGCCAACGGGGCATCTCCCTGGCGGCGATGCTCGGCGCCATCACCCTCGGCGGGGCTGTGGGTGGCATCGTCACGGGTAGCCTGGCATCCCTGGGCTGGCAGAATGTCTATTTCATCACCGCCGGGATCATGGTGCTGGGTGCGGTGATTTATTTTCTGTTTGCCAAGGATGCCGCAAGCCATGCCGCCGACATCAAACAATCCAAGTCCTCCCACCATCGCAGTGCCTGGTCCTATCCGATGACTTGGATCATGGGCATCGTCCAGATCCCCAACAACTGGGCACTGTTCACCATTGGCGGCTTCCTGCCTCTCTATGCCTACCACCTGGGCTACCATCCGACACAGACCGGCAATGTGATGTTCATTTGGGGCTTGATGGGCTTTGTTGCTGCCATTTTCGGTGCCCTGCTCGGCGATCTTTGGGCCCGGCGCGATAGTTCCCATCGTAGTGTCATCAACGCCAGGCTTCGGGTCATCAGTCTCGCCAACGGTGCGGTAATCCTCGGCGCCTTGATGATTCTGTACGTTGCACCGGTGTCCTACACCTGGTTTCTGATTTCCGCCCTGGTGGTCGCCTGTACCATGGCGACGCCTCCCAACTACTGGGCATCGCCCTGCAATTGCTTTCCCGTGGCAACCATGGGGGCCGGTGCCTTCGCGATTGGTCTGATCTCCAATTCGGTCAGCGCGATCGGCCCGGTTTCTTCGTCGATCCTGATTGGTACCGTCGGCTGGTCCGGGGTCTTTTGGGTGATGGCGGTTTTGGCCGGATTGGGGATGCTCATCAACCTTTGGGCCATGCGCACCCCGCTGCCCATCGACCTCGAAGCAAAGCGCAGCGTCGCGCCCAGCGGCGATGTGGGTGCGGCGGTCGGCTAAGACGCGGTACCCTCGCCAGCGAGACGGAAGGCGCAGCTTAGGGTGGCGGCAACGCCGCGGGCGGTTCGCCGCAGGTTCTCGGGACCAGCGGCGAGAATTTCGGACTCACTGAGGGGCGCGGCGACGGTGCTGAAGATCGCCGTCGCCCCTAGCTTTCGCCAAGTCTCCGCAGCACCTTGCAGGGCACCGCCAAGAATGATTACCGGTCGCCCTTGGCGTTGGGCGAGGCGCAGCACCCCAGCTACGGTCTTGCCGTGCAGGGTCTGTTCATCGACACAGCCTTCGCCGGTCACGACCAAGTCTGCTGCAGCAATACGTTGCTCCAGGTGCAGCAGTTCGGCGATGATCTCGATTCCTGGGCGCAGGCGTGCACCCAGGAAGAGGCAGGCGAAGCCAAGACCGCCCGCGGCACCGGCACCCGGCAAGGCAGCAAGGGTCCGACCAGACGCTTTCTCGAGCTGACGAGCGTAGTTGGTCATGCCCATCTCCAGAGTGCGGACGGCGTCGGCATCTGCCCCCTTCTGTGGGCCGTAGATTTGGGCCGCCCCCGTGGGACCAAGAAGGGGATTGTCCACGTCGCAGATCGCCTCCAGCCGCACCCGCGCAAGGCGCGGATCGAGCTCGCTAAGGTCTACCGCGCTAACGCGGGTAAGATGCTTGCCGGCGGGATCTAGTTGTCTGCCCTGCGCGTCGTAAAAACGGGCACCGAGAGCGCTGAGCATGCCCATCCCCCCGTCGTTGGTGGCGCTGCCACCGAGGCCGATGAGAATCGTCTCCGCGCCATGATCCAGGGCCGCGCGGATCAGATCGCCGGTACCTTGGCTGCTCGTTTGCAGGGGGTCGCGTTCCTCTGGCTGCAGTTGCAGGAGGCCGCTCGCCTGGGCCATTTCCACCACCGCCGTTTTTCCCGCGTCGATGAGGACAAGATTGGCCTGGCACCATCGCCCCAAAGGATCGCGCGCCGCGACTCTTTCGCTGCTTCCCTCTTGGGCCTGCAGGAACGCTTCGGCGGTCCCTTCTCCGCCATCGGCGAGGGGTAGGAGGTCAAAAATCGCAGCAGGAAATACCTCGGCAAATGCTTGCTGAATGATCTGCGCGGCGGCAGGGGCGCTCATAGTGCCTTTGTAATGATCGGGCGCAATCAGAAAGCGCAGGGAGCGTGGCGTCTGTCCAGTCATTGGTCGGTCTCTTTTTTTGCATTCGGGACCCGGCGATCTGCCGAGAGATCCCCTATCAGGATAGCAGCCTTTGGAAGAGCAGGGCGTCGCGCAGGCGCGCTGAGGGGGAGAGGAGGGCCCTGAAATCCACTTATGATTCGTGCTTGTTGCGCTGAAAGATCCAGCCGCGCTTGGCAAAGTACACGATCATAGCGAGGGCGACGAGCCACATCGCAGCCACGACGATTGCGAAGCCGTAGCGGAAGTGCAACAACGGGATCCCGTCGATATTCATTCCATAGATGCCGGTGATGAAGGTGAGGGGGATGAAAATGGTAGAGATGATGGTCAGCACACGCATGATGTCGCTCAAGCGATTGTTGACCATTGACAGGTAGATATCCATGAGACCACTGACCACATCACGCTCGCTGTTGAGCAGGCTCATGAGTTGAATGGTGTGGTCGTAGAGGTCATTCAAAAAGGGACGTAACCGGTCGGGCAGCAGGCGGTGCTCGCCGATGCTGTGGTTCAGGCGGGAAACCATTTCCTGCATGGGCCAGAGGACGTGGTTGAACAGGATCAGGTCTCTTTTGCTCTGCTGTATTTCGGCAAGTTGCCCTTTATGGGTGCGCTGCAGAAGCTCTTCCTCCAGGCGTTCCACTCCATCGGTGAAGCCTTGTAAAGCCGGAAAGGCCTGATCCACCACCAGATCGAGCAAGGCATAGACGAGGTATTCCGCCCCGCTGCGGCGAAGCCGCGATTGCTCATTCTGTATGCGGTCCAGCAGCACTCCGGTCAGCTCTTGCCGGCCAGCTGCGACGCTGATCACCAGGCCTTCTCGTAGAATGATGTGGAAAGGGGTGACTAGGAACTCGTGACCATGCCGCGATATCTGCTGACACTGCAGGTGGACGTAGTTCTCGAAAGGCTCGAGCTTCGCCTGCTGCTGTGCGCTTTGAATGTCTTCCAGGGTCAGGGGATGGATTTCGAAACGCGCGCCCAATTCCTCTAGTTGCGCCCGGCTTGGCGTACCGTGAAAGTGCAGCCAGATTACCCCGCGATTTGCCTCGGTACTAGCAGCGGCGCCAGCAATGCTTGCCTCCTTGTCCAGGGAGTAGTTCTGCGGACTGTAGATTACTAGGCGGAGTTCAGCCGGAACGCTGCCCGGTTTGTCGATCAACGTCCCTGGCGGTAGGCCGCTGCGCTGCACTTGTCCGGCAACCTTGGTTTCACGTGAAACGCGGCGACGTTTGGCCATCTGTTCCCTCGTTAGCCCGGCGAATGTTGCTCCGGAAAGAGAATGTTGAGCTCCAGTACCTCAAAATCTCCACGGCGCTCCATATGTACGGAAATCCGATCCTTTTCGACGGGCATGTACTTGCTGATGACCGCCAGTAACTCTTCCTGCAAGGCGGGAAGGAAATCAGGGGTATCGGCACTGCGCTCATGTGCTAGGATCAGCTTCAAGCGATCCTTGGCGACCGCTGCTGTTTTCTTTCGCGATCCGAGAAAATAATCGAGGAAGGACATCTCAACCTCCAAAAAGCCGCTTGAAGAAGCCGGCTTTTTCGGGCTGTACAAAACGCAGTGGCCGCTCCTCACCCAAAAACCGCGCTACTACATCTTCATAGGCCAAGGCGACATCCGAACCCTGCATATGGATAGCGGGGATGCCTTGGTTGGAGGCCTGCAGAATGACCTCGGATTCCGGGATCACGCCAAGCAAGGGAATGCGTAGCAGCTCCTGCACGTCGTCCAGGGAGAGCATTTCGCCACCCTGGACCCGCTTGGGCGCGTAGCGGGTCAACAGGAGATGTTCGCGAATGGGCTCGGCGCCTTCTTCGGCGCGCTTCGAGCGGGCGGCGAGAATGCCCAGGATCCGGTCGGAATCGCGGACCGAAGAAACCTCGGGATTGGTGACGACGATTGCCGCATCGGCATGGTACAGCGCCCGCAAGGCGCCGCTCTCGATGCCGGCGGGCGAGTCACAGACGATGTAATCGAACTGTGTCTGCAACTCCTCCATCACCCGAGCCACGCCATCGGTCGTCAGGGCGTCTTTGTCGCGGGTTTGCGAGGTCGGCAGGATGTAGAGATTTTCCAGCATCTTGTCGCGGATCAGCGCCTGCTGCAGGCGTGCCTCTCCATGAATGACGTTGATGAAGTCATAGACGACCCGGCGTTCACAACCCATGACCAGGTCGAGGTTGCGCAGGCCCACATCGAAATCGATGACGACGGTACGATACCCGCGTTGGGCAAGGCCGCTGGCGAACGCGGCGCTGGTAGTGGTTTTGCCTACCCCTCCTTTACCGGAGGTGACGACGACAGTTTGGGCCACAGTGTTTCTCTCCTCTAATTGTCCAACGGGATTATATGCAGTTGTTCGCCATCGAGGGAAACCTGGGCGGCTTTGCCCCAGAGGGGATGTTCCGCGTCGAGGATCATATAGACGCCAGCAATGGCTACCAGTTCTGCCTCCAGCCGTTGACAGAAAATGCGCGCCGATTCGTCTCCCTGGACGCCAGCCAGGGCCCGACCGCGCAAAGGGCCATAGACATGGATATGCCCGTCGGCCAGGACTTCGGCGCCAGCGTTGACGGCACCCAGGCAGACCAGATCGCCACCCCGCGCATACTGGCGCTGACCGGAGCGCAGCGGCTGGCTGAACACGCTACCCGAAGCGGCAGGCTTTTGCGGATTCGCGCTGGCGGCCGCCGCCTTGGCGTCGCTGCCGCGCAGGTGCGGTAGCCCGAGAGCTGCCGCGGACTCCGCTTGCCCGTCGCTGGCATTGCGCACAGCGATGGGAAAACAGCCAGCTTCTCGCAGAATCCCCAGCCAGTCGGTGAACGGCAGAGAGAGTGATGGATCGAGGTCGGTCAGGTCGAGGACGACGGCTGCCCCCTGCACCAGGCGCAACGCGGCCCCCTGGGCCGCAAGTTCCGTCCGCAAGGTCTCGGCAGAGGCGTCCGTCAGGCGCAGGATACCGAGGGTGAATACCCCACCACTAAGGCGCAGGGTCGATTTTGTCGGGGTAGAATTCATGTTTCACGTGAAACCGGTCAGGGACGATCTCGCCGCAGCAGCGGCAGCTTGTTCTTCTTCCCCTTGAATTCTTCTGCCTGGGGCAGCGCCGCTTTTTTACGCAGTATGACGGGCCAGTGGCGGGTAAGCTCGGCATTCAGGGCGGTGAAATGTTTCTGGTCCTCCGGTACGTCATCTTCGGCATAGATCGCATCGGCAGGACACTCGGGAATACAGGCAGCACAGTCTATACATTCGGCGGGATCGATGACCAAAAAATTGGGCCCCTCGTGAAAGCATTCGACCGGGCAGACTTCGGCACAATCCGTGTATTTGCATTCGATACAATTTTCGGTGACGACGTAGGTCATACTTCAAACCTTGGCTGGACTGGATTTCTTCTGGGCAGCCCGGGCGCTGGCAGGCTTCTTGCCGCTACTCGCTTTTTTCGCAGCGGATGAGCTTCGGCGCGCGCCCTTTTTCGCGCTGCTGTCGGCCCGTTCCTTCTCTGCTTTGGGCTCCGGCGGTAGGTAGTCGCGCAACAATTCCGCGATTTCGCTTGCCTCCGTCGCTTCCGGAAAATGGAAGGCGCAGTCGGCCTGAGGACAGACCAATTCTTCACCGCGACGCTTGGTGCTCTTCCTGTATAGCACCGGCCAAGCGCAGCGTGGACAAGAACGGGCAATTGGCTCTCCCCAAACGGCGTATTTGCATTTGGGGTAGGTGTTGCAAGAGTAGAAGACCTTACCGTAACGGCTGCGCTTCTCCACCAACTCGCCGCTGCCACAGTCGGGGCAGGTGACGCCGGTGGATTTGGGCGTGCTCAGGCTCTCCAGATATTTGCAGCTCGGGTAACCACTGCAGGAAATGAAGCGACCATAGCGCCCCTGGCGATAGACCAGGGCTTTGCCGCAGTCGGGACAGTCGCGTCCGACCGGCTCCGGCGCCTCACGCGGGCCGTCGATGGGGCGGGCGTAATTGCAGTCGGGGTAACCACTACAGGAAATGAAGCGACCGTAGCGTCCCAGCTTGAGCCGCAGCGGTTTACCACATTCCGGGCAGTTTTCGTCGATCGCCTCGCTCGTTGCCTCGGAGCGACTGATATTGGCTTTTTCTTCCAGACGCTGATGAAAAGGCTGCCAGAAGTCCTTCAGTACCGGCTGCCAGTCCTTTTCGCCGCGCGATATGGCATCGAGCTGATCCTCGAGCTCGGCGGTGAAGCCATAGTCGACATATTGGTCAAAATGCTGCACCAGGAACTGATTGACAACTTCCCCCAGGTCAGTGGGAAGAAAGCGGCGCTGCTCCACGGCAACATACTCCCGGTTCTGCAGGGTCTGAATGATGCTTGCGTAGGTGGAAGGACGACCAATGCCGTGGGCTTCGAGGGTCTTGACCAAGCTTGCATCGCTGTAACGCGGTGGTGGCTCGGTAAAATGCTGTTCGGCTTCGATCCCGTGGAAAGCGGGTTGATCGCCCTCTTGCAGGGCAGGCAGCAAGCGTTGCTCGTCGTTTTCGTCCTGCTCGTCCTTGCCCTCCTGATAGACCAAGAGGAAACCGGGAAAAGTGATCGTCGAACCGTTGGCGCGCAGTTGCCAGTGGCTCCCCGCAGCAAAATCGACAGCCACCAGATCCAGCTGTGCGGCAGCCATTTGGCAAGCGACGGCGCGTTTCCAAATCAAGTCGTACAAGCGCCATTGGTCCTTATCGAGGCGGCCCTGCAGACTATCGGGGTGACGGCGGATGTCGGTGGGGCGGATCGCCTCGTGCGCCTCCTGGGCATTCTTGGCCTTGGTCCTGAAACGACGCGCCTCTTTGGGGAGATATTCGTTGCCGAAGTGTTGTTGCACGAAGTCGCGCATGGCGGCAATGGCATCTTCCGAGAGATTTACTGCATCGGTACGCATGTAGGTGATCAGACCAGCGGTCTCGTTACCGATGCTGATGCCTTCGTAGAGTTGCTGGGCGACACGCATGGTGCGACTGGCATTGAAGCCGAGTTTGCGCGACGCCTCTTGCTGCAGGGTAGAGGTAGTAAACGGCGCTGCCGGTTGCCGCTGGCGCTGTTTGCGCTCGACTTTGACCACCCGCAGCGGCTGGCGCTCGAGGTCGGCAAGGATCTCGCCGCGTATCGCCCCGGCAGCCGCTGCATCGGGAATGTCGAATTGCTCGAGCTTCTTCCCCTGCCACTGGGTGAGGCGCGCGGGAAAACGATTTCCCTCCTGCTCCAGCTCTGCGCTCAGGGTCCAGTATTCGCGCGCAACGAAGGCGCGGATTTCGGCCTCGCGCTCGCAGATCATGCGCAGCGCTGCGCTCTGCACGCGACCGGCGGAAAGGCCAGGGCGCACCTTGCGCCAGAGCAGCGGCGAGAGATTGAAACCGACGAGATAATCGAGTGCGCGGCGCGCCTGCTGGGCATTGACCAGATCCATGGCTATAGCGCGCGGATGCGCCACGGCGTCCTGCACCGCACGTGGGGTGATTTCATGGAAAACCACCCGCTGCACCGGTTTGCCCTCGAGCAGCTTCTTGTCGCGCAACAGCTCTACCAGATGCCACGAGATCGCTTCGCCCTCGCGATCCGGGTCGGTGGCGAGCCAGAGACTATCGGCCTTGCGCAATGCACTGGCAATGGCATCGACATGTTTGCCGTTGCGTGCGATTTCGGCATAGCGCATGGCAAAATCGTGTTCGGTATCGACGGCCCCTTCCTTCGGCAGCAGATCGCGCACATGGCCGTAGGAGGCAAGCACGGTAAAGTCGCCGCCCAGATACTTCTGGATGGTCTTCGCCTTCGCTGGCGACTCGACGATCAGCAAGTGGGTCATGCGTCAGTGCAGGATACGACGGCCATCGGGGCTGAGAAGGTGGTCCATCCAGTAGCCATCGGGCCCGTCCTCGTTGACCATCACCAGAAACGCGACCCAGTCGAGGGTTTCCAAGTCCGTTTCTTCCAGTTCCAGAGCCAGAAGACGGTCGATAATGCGCTCCCGAATACTGCTGTTGATGACGCCCAGGTATTCCCATTCCGCCAGCTGCCCGCGCGTTGCCACGGATAACTGCAGATTTTCCCAGGGTTGATAGCCACGGATGGCAGAGCGGCTGTTTTCGGGGCTGTGGTCTTCGTCGAAGCCGTCCATCCAGTCGAGGGCACGTTGAATTCCCTCCTCCGGGTACCCTGCGGCGAGTAGTTGCTCCTCGATCTCGCTGTTTTCCTCGTCCTCGTCGAGGTGGTCGAGCAGGTAGCTGATGATATCGATGACGTCTTCCATGGCAGACCCCTAGTTGGTATTGGGAAGGCGGCAGAAGCGCCCCCCAGGGCAGGAGGCGATATATCCTTGGATTTCCATGTGCAAGAGGATGGACGAAAGCGCCGGAAGCGTCAATCCGCAGCGACTGGCGATCTCCTCACTGCTCAGGGTTTCCTGTCCCAGTGCCGCCCACACCTGACGCTCGGCGCTATCTTCCGGCTCGCGCGATACCTTCGCCACGGTCCGGCTGGCGGCAAAGAGAGGTCCCAACTCCTCGAGAATATCTTGTGCCGTCTCTACCAGCTTGGCCCCGTCTCGGATCAGGCGATGCGGTCCGCGCGCCAGTGGACTGTGGATCGAGCCAGGGATGGCAAAAACCTCGCGGCCCTGTTCCATGGCCAAGCGCGCGGTGATCAGCGAGCCGCTGTTTTCCGCTGCCTCGACCACTAGAGTTCCCAGGCAGAGCCCGCTGATCAGGCGATTGCGGCGGGGAAAGAGTCCGCGATGGATGCGGGTGCCGGGTGGCTGCTCGCTGATGATGAGGCCGGTCGCCGGAATGGCGCGGGCGAGGTCCAGATTTTCGCGCGGATAGATCAGATCGATGCCGGTGCCCAATACCCCAATGGTACCCGAATGCAGAGCACCCTGGTGCGCGGCGGCGTCGATGCCGATGGCCAGGCCGCTGACAATCACCAGACCCTGGTTGCCCAATTCCTCGGCAAAGGCGCGCGCTGTGGCGTTTCCCACTGGGGTCGGGTTGCGACTGCCAACGATGGCCATGAGCGGGTCGCGCAGGCGGGCGCGCTGACCACGCAGAAATAGCGCCATGGGCGGATCGGCAATTTCCCGCAGCAAGGGGGGATAGTCGTCATCGAACCAGGTACAGAGATCCTGCCCGGCACTCGCCAACCATTGACGATCGGCGTCCGTCAGGCAGTCGTCGGGGTCCCGGCGCAGCCATTCCTGACTTGCCGCTGCCAGCTCGGGATGGCGCACGCCAAAACAAGCCTCCGCAGAGCCCCATTGCTGTAGCAAGATGCGCTGCCGTCGTGGGCCGAGACCGGGGCAGCGCAGGAGGGCTAGCCAAGCGGAGTGTTTCAAGGAGTGAGTTCAGCCTCCTGCTGCAATTTTGCGGGTCCGGCAGTAGGATAATAGACGTCGGCTCCGAGGGGAATGCCGCGCGTTGCCGCAGTGATGACGGCATAGGAGACCTGGGGAAAGACCCGGAAAATCATCAGGGTACCAATTTTTTCCGGAGGTAGGGGGAAGTCCTTGCCGGTGACGGCATTCTTGCCCATCCGTGCGGAATCGTCGATTTCCATGACGTTGCCCGGTTGTAGTTGGGCGTTTGCGCCTTGGTCGAGAATGACCACCTGACCCACTGTGAGTTCCTCGGCATTGTTGGCTTTGGCGACGATTTGTGCAGCAACGGCGCGTTTGGGTGCGCTCGGGAAGTAGTGCGGCGTCGGGCTTGGGGTGATCGGCACCAGACGGTCGCCCAGACTGATTTCCCGCCGCGCTGAGAGAATCCGAATTTCCGCCTCGCCACCGTTGTGCAGTAACTCTGCCGTGCCCAGATTGATCATGCTATAGCCCAGCGGCTTGGGATCGGCCAGACGATGCAGCTCGGTACCCAGACGCACGATGCTGTAGCGGGTTCCCACCGCAGCCTGGTCGAGGCCGCTGACGAAAACCCGGTCCCCGGCGGTATAGGCGGGACGCTCATGCAGTGCCGCAGCGAGATAGGGCAGTTTTTCGTACTCCTGCTTGTTGGCGATGATGGCCGGGCTATGCAGAAAGGGCATGATGATGCCGGTATGGTAACTGGGAATGGCCGTTACCTGCAGTTGGGGTTGCAGGGGAACGACCTCGACGGCGGGTTCGCCATTGGGCATCCGATAGAGGACGATGCGATCGCCTGGGTAGATCAGGTTGGGGTTGCGGATCTGCGGGTTGGCGTGCCAAATCTTTTGCCATTCCCAGGGATTTTTGAGGAAATGGGCGGCGATGCCCCATAGGGTATCACCGGGTCGTACGACATAACTGCCCAACTGCTGGCTGACAACTGCTGGCTCGGCGAGTGCCAGGCCAGGGGCGATAGGGCCCAACAGGGCGCAGGCAATAGCCAGGGGCACAACACGTTTCCGCATGATTTCTTCTCCTTGGGACTTCCGCGCCCCATAGTATTAGTCCAAGATACCAATTTTTGCGAGAACGGACCGGTTATGGCGCTTTTGAAAATTGTCGAATATCCCGATACCCGCCTCAAAGGCCTGGCTCAGCCGGTGGCGCGCATCGATCGGGAAATCCGTCAATTGGCGGATGATATGGCGGAAACCATGTACGACGCCCCGGGCATTGGCCTGGCGGCACCGCAGGTGGCGGCAGAGCAGCGATTGATCGTCGTCGACGTCTCCGATGGACGCAATGAGCTGCTAACCTTGATCAATCCGGAGATCATCGAAAAGTTTGGTGAAGAGGAAATGAAGGAGGGTTGCCTTTCGGTGCCCGGTGTGCTGGAAACCGTGCGTCGCGCTGAGCGGGTCAAGGTGCGCGCTCAGGATGTCCAAGGCAAGACTCTGGAACTGGAGGCCGACGGCCTGCTGGCGGTCTGTCTGCAGCATGAAATCGACCACCTCAATGGTGTACTCTTTGTTGATCACCTTTCCCGCCTGAAACAAAACCTGATTCGTCGGAAGGCGGAGAAGCGGGTGCGCCAGCATGGCTGAGGAGCGGCGCATCGTCTTTGCCGGAACTCCGGACTTTGCGCAGATCGTGCTGACCCGCTTGTTGACGCGTCGGGACAATGTGGTAGGCGTTTTGACGCAGCCGGACCGCCCTGCGGGTCGCGGGCGCAAACTCCAGGCGAGTCCGGTCAAGACCCTGGCGACGCAGGCGGGGCTGCCGATATTGCAGCCGGAATCCAGCCGCAGCCCGGAAACCCTCGACTGGTTGGGCCAGTTGGCCCCCGATTTGCTTATCGTGGTCGCCTTTGGCCAGATACTTCCGCAGGCGGTGCTCGATCTGCCGCGCCTCGGCGCCATCAATGTCCACGCCAGTCTCCTGCCGGCGTGGCGCGGTGCCGCTCCCATCGTCCGCGCACTGGCTGCCGGCGATCGGGAAACCGGGATCTGCATCATGCAGATGGAAGCCGGGCTGGACAGCGGCCCGGTGCTGTGGACGCGCCGCACGCCGATTCTGGACACGGATACCGGGGCCAGCCTGCACGATCGGCTGGCGGAACTCGGTGCCGAGGCCCTCTGCGAAGCCCTCGACCGCCTGTGGTTGGGAGAGCTTCGACCCCGGCCACAGGATCATGAACGGGCGACCTATGCCAAAAAGTTGCGCAAGGAGGAGGCGCGCATCGACTGGTCACAGGACGCCGCGACCATCGAACGCCTGGTACGTGCCTATCATCCCTATCCGGTGGCGCACACGAGTTTTCGGGAGCAACCGTTGCGTGTCTGGTCGGCGCGTCTTGGCAGCACTACCGGCGTGCCGGGCACGCTGCTCGCCAATATCCCGGAAGGGCCGGAAATCGCCTGCGGGCAGGGGAGTCTGGTGCTGACCCAGGTACAACCCGCGGGTAAGGCCCAACTTTCCGGCGGTGATTTTGTGCGCGGCTACCGTCCGCAAGCGGGCGAGGTTTGCGCTTGAGCGAGGCCGTGCAGGGGAAGCGCCTGCGCCGCGCCGCACTGCTTGCTTACCCCGCAGCATTGGCCGGCGAACGCCTGGACTTTCTCCTTGATCGTTCCGGACTGCAGAGGACGGAGCGCGCCAGTTTGCAGTGGTTACTCAGTGGCGCCTTGCGCGAGAGCCAGTCCCTGCGGGATCTGTTGCAGGGCCTGCTGCGCCCCGGTAAGCAGGACGAGCAGGTACTTGCCTTGCTGCAACTGGCTCTGTACGAATTGCGCCACGGGCAGCGCCCGGATTTTGCCGTCGTCAACGACTGGGTGGAGGCCAGCCAGTCCCTCGGCAAGACCTGGGCCAAAGGACTGATCAATGCCGTGCTGCGCCGCTACCTGCGCGAGCGCACGACCCTCGACAAGGTGCTGATGTCGTCGGAGTCGCATCCCGCGTGGCTGCTGCGGCGCCTGCAAGCGGCCTACCCGGAGGACTGGCCCGCCATTGTCGCTGCCAATCTCCAGCCCGCGCCGCTGTGGTTGCGTGTCAATCGTCAGCAGCTCAGTCGCGATGCGTACCAACAGCACTTGCAAGAATGCGGTCATCCCAGCCGCACGGATGCCCAACTGCCGGATGCCCTGATCCTCCCCGGCAGTTTGCCGGTACGCGAACTGCCGGGTTGGGATGCCGGCTGGGTCACAGTGCAGGACGGTGCTGCGCAACTGGCCGCAGAGATTCTCGCGCCCCAGCCGGGGGAGCGGATTCTCGACGCCTGCGCCGCGCCCGGCGGCAAAACCGCGCATCTGCTTGCCTTGGGGGCCACGAATGTACTGGCCCTGGACCGTTCCGCCACACGCCTAGGCCGCTTGCAGGCGGCTTTGCAAAGGCAAGGCCTCCACGCCGAGCTACGGGAGGCCGATGCGGCCCTGCCGGATACCTGGAGCACCGGGCAACTTTTTGATGCCATTCTCCTCGACGCGCCTTGCAGTGCCACAGGTATCATTCGTCGCCACCCCGATATCCTGCACCGCGAGCCGGACCTCGTCGCCTTGCGCGAAGAACAGGCGCGTTTGCTGCGCGGTCTTTGGCGACAGTTGCGACCCGGGGGCCGCCTGCTCTACTGCACCTGCTCCCTTCTGCCGGAAGAAAATGAAGCCCAGGTGCAGGATTTCCTCGCCGGGCACGGCGACGCCATGCGGGTGGCAGATCCGCGCTGCGGGCAACGCCTCCCCGGGCAGGACGACATGGATGGCTTCTTCTACGCGCTGCTGCGCAAGGTCGGTACGCAGGCATGAGCGAACGCCAACACCCCTCACCGCGCCGCTACTGGCTTCGTGCACTGCGCCAGAATGACGGCGAAGAGGGGAATGTCGGCTTCCTCCGCTGGTGGGCCGTGCTGTTGATCCTCGTGGTCCTGGGCTTCCTCGCGTTCACTTTTTTTGTCAGTGCCGCAGGACCGTTGAGTCCCTTTTTCATCCCCATGCTCCTCGCCTCGGCGGCCATCGTTCTGCTCCTGCTGGTGCTGGTAATGGTCGCTGTCGCCCGCTTGCTGCTGCGTTTGCGGCGCGGTGAGGTGGGCAGTCAGTTGGCTACCCGTCTGGTCGTGATCATCACCATTCTCAGCCTGACGCCGGCGGCAGTGGTGTTTGCCTTCTCCTGGCGTTACCTCAATCAAGGCATCGACTCCTGGTTGAGCGCGGCGGTGGAGAGTGCCCTCGAGCAGGCGGTAGACGTGGCCAAGGCCGGGGTAGATCGCTATCGCAGCAGCACCTTGCTGTCGGCGGAGACGATTGCCCAGGCGCTCACCGGGCAGCCGGACAGTGCTGCGGTGCTGACCGTCATCCAGATGCGCGACCAATTTCGCCTGAGCAGCGTCACCCTTTTTTCCAGCAGCAACCGGATCATCGCCACCAGCAGTGACAACCTCGAGTTGGTCCCGCGTCTGCCCCATGACCTCCTGCTTGGTGCCCATGCCAATCATCCGCTGGTCAAAATGGCGGACGAGAACGGACAGCTTTTGGTACGGGTGCTCATCCCGGTGATGAACCCGCAGTTTGGCCGCGGCAATCGTCTGCTCTACGTGGAGCAGGTGGTGCCGGAGCAATTCAGTCGCGCCGCCGCTGCGGTGCAAAATGCCGATCACCGCTATCGACAGCTTACCCTGATGCGTGGGCCGATGAAGACGGCCTTTCAAATGACCCTTGCGGTCGCCCTTTTGCTGACCGCGCTCAGTGCCCTGTGGATCGCCCTCCTCCTGGCTCGGCGCCTCACCGCCCCCATTGCCCGCCTCGCCGCGGGTACCCAGGCGGTAGCGCGCGGTGAGTTCATTCCCCTACAAATCATTCCAAGCAATGATGAGCTGGGCGTTTTGCTCCATTCTTTCAACAACATGACGCGGCAGCTCGCGCGCGCCAAGCAGCAGGCGGCCAAGGCGCAGGAAGAGGCCGATCAGCGACGGTATTATCTGGAAACCATACTGGCGCAGATTTCCAGTGGGATCCTGATCTTCAGCAACGAAGGGAAGATCTCGGAAATCAATGCGGCGGCAAGGCAGATTCTGCGTTTGCCGGAAAGCGGCTTGCCCGATCCGGAAAAGGAGCCGCAACTGGCCACGTTCTGGGCGCAGGCACAGGACTGGATTTCGCAGCCACGCAACGACATGCAGCGTGAGCTGCAGATCGAACGGAGTGACGGTACCCAGACCCTGCTGCTGCATGGGGCGCGTTTTGCGGAGTTGGGCGGGGCCGAGGGCTTCGTTGTGGTCTTCGACGACATCAGTCCTCTGGTGGCAGCGCAGCGCAGCGCCGCCTGGGGCGAGGTAGCTCGGCGCCTGGCGCACGAGATCAAAAACCCGCTTACGCCCATCCAGCTTTCGGCAGAGCGCCTGCGCCGTAAGTATCTCGAACGGCTGGGCGGCGAGGGAGAAACGCTGGACCGAGCGACCCACACCATCATCCAGCAGGTCGATGCCTTGAAGGTGCTGGTCGATGCCTTCTCCGAATACGCCCGAGCGCCAAAACTGGACCTGCATCCCATCGATCTGAATGCCCTGATTGCCGACGTGGTCGAGCTATACCGCGGACAGGGCGCCGGAGTGGAAATCCGCTGCGATCTGGCGCCTGACCTTCCGTCTCTGCGCGCCGATGCCCATCGCTTGCGGCAGATCCTCAACAATCTGCTGCGCAATGCCATCGATGCCATCGCTGCAGCGGCAGAACCAGCAGCAAAGGCGCAGCAGCACATCTGGATTCGCACGCGGATGCTGCTCGGGCAGGAGCAACCCATGCTAGAATGGACGGTAGAGGACGATGGTCCAGGTTTCCCCGCAGATCTGCTGGCGCGCGTTTTCGAGCCCTATGTGACCAGTAAGCCCAAGGGCTCGGGTCTGGGATTGGCCATTGTACGGCGCATCGTCGAGGAGCACGGTGGACAGATCGAGGCGGGGAATCGGGAAGCAGGCGGGGCTCGGGTGGCGATGCGGTTTCCCCTCGCGGCGGGGGTGGCGGAGGAAGTATGAAGGAAGCGGGAAGACTCAACATTCTGGTCGTCGATGATGAGCCGGACATTCGCAGCACGCTGGCCGATATCCTCGAAGACGAGGGCTACCGGGTTACCCAGGCGGCCAGTGCCGCCGAGGCCGAGGCGCGTCTGCGCGACGGCGTCTACGATCTTCTTCTGCTCGACATCTGGATGCCCGGTGAGGACGGATTGCAGTTCCTCCAGCGCCTCGCGAGGAATGGCCTCGAGCAACCGGTGGTGATGATGTCGGGTCATGGCACCATCGAAACCGCCGTGCAGGCGACGAAGCTAGGGGCCTATGATTTTATCGAAAAACCCTTGTCCTTGGACAAGACCCTGCTCAGTGTCGGCCATGCCCTCGAAGCCTTCCAGTTACAGCGCGAGAATCGGGAACTGCGCGAGCAGAGTGGGGTGATCGAACGACCTACCGGTGAAAGTCCGGCCATCAAGCAGTTTCGGGAGCAACTCCAACGGGTTGCTGCAGTGGACTCCTGGGTCCTGCTGCAGGGAGAAGCGGGGAGCGGCAAGGAAGTCGCGGCGCGTTACCTGCACCGCCAGAGCCGCCGTGCCGACAGTCCGTTCATCGACCTGCGGGCGGCGGTCATCGCCCAGCCCAATGTCACGGTCGAGCTGTTTGGCGCCGAGCAGGATGGGCGTGTGCAGCGGGGGCGTCTGGAGTTGGCACACGGTGGCACCCTTTTCATCGACGAGATTGCCGATATGAATCTCGAGAGTCAGGCGCGCCTGGTCTCTGCCCTGCAGGAGCGGCGTATTCTCCGGGTGGGGGGGACGACTCCGGTGGATCTCGATGTACGCGTCATTGCCGGTACGGCGCGTGATCTGCAAAAACTGGTGGCCGCGGGGCAGTTCCGCGAGGATCTGTTCTACCGCCTGCAGGCCCTGCCGCTGCAGGTGCCCAGCTTGGCGCAGCGCAGTGCCGATATTCCTGAGCTGGTCGAGGAGTTCATGAGTTTGTATCGCCGGCGCGATGGTCTGAGTCGGCGGCAGTTTCTGCCGGAGGCCATGGAGGTTCTGCGCCACTATCCCTGGCCCGGAAACGTGCGGGAATTACAGAACCTGGTACAACGCCTGTTGATTCTCAGCGAGGGTCCCGAGGTCAGCGCCGATGAGGTGGAGGGCGCGCTGGGACTGGATCAGCGTCTGATGCCCCTCAGTAACGCCTCCCCCGAGGACTTTGGCGGCACCCTGAAGCGGGCGCGCGAACGCTTCGAGCGGGCCTTTCTCGAGTATCACCTGGCGCGTAATGACTGGAACATTGCCCGGACGGCGGAGGCCGCTGGTCTGGAGCGTACCCATCTCTACCGCAAACTGAAAAACCTGGGGATTGGGCTGCGTGGCGAGCGACGCCCCGAGGATGAACTGGAGGACTGATGGAAGAACGATCGTTTCAACCCCTGGGTATTGCCATCCTCACTGCCTCGGACACCCGCACACCTGAAACCGACAAGTCCGGTGACGCCGCCGAGACCCTGCTGCGCGAGTCGGGCCACAGGATCGTCCAACGCGCCATCGTGGTTGATGATCTGCTGGCACTGCGGGCGCAGATGCAGGCGTGGATCGATGATCCGCAGATCGATGTCGTCGTCAGCACGGGAGGCACCGGACTCACCGGCCGCGATGTCTGCCCCGAGGCCATGGCGCCTTTGGTCAGTAAGCCCATTCCTGGATTCGGCGAGCTCTTTCGTTACCTTTCCTACCAAGAAATCGGCACCAGTACCATCCAATCGCGCGCCGAGGCGGCGGTCTGTTCCGGGACCCTTTTTTTCTTGTTACCCGGCTCTACCGGCGCCGTGCGTATGGGGGTGAGCCAGATCATCGTGCCCCAGCTGGATATTCGCCAGCGTCCCTGCAATCTTGCCCAGCTCCTGCCGCGGATTCGCGGCGAGGCCTAACCCATGGCGCATTGGAAGAGGCGCTGGATGCAGGCGACTTGTTCCGTCGTGTTCTGAAAAGAAGCCGCTACGAGGCTACTGCTCCGGCCGAAGCGTTCTATTCTGCGCACGGCGATGATCACCTCACAGCTGCCACAGTCCTCCAACTCGATGGTAGACAGAAAGCTCTCCCCAACGCGGATCTGCTGCGCTTCGAGAACGAAGCTGATGCCTCTGCGGCTGAAATCATGGATTCTTGCCGCCAACGTTTGATTTTGTTTGCCGCGCAGGATCACGCGCCCCCGCACGGATAGCCGTTTCTTTTCGCGCGCCAGCCGTCGCAATATCTGGCGAGGATGCACAAGCTGCTGGGACGCAGCCACGCGCGAGCTGAGAAAACCGACGATATGCCGATCAGTTTCCAGGACGACCAGCACCGAGCCAGCCGTGGGCGTTGCCAATTCTGTAGAAAGCGGCGAGAAGCAGAGCAGCTCTTCCTGCCAACCACGGAATTCCCAAAGGCGTCCTTCGTCCTGGGGATCGGCTTCGTAAATGACGGCCTTCTGGGGACCATTCGCCAGAAAAATGGCCTTGTCCGGATCGCTGATCATCTCAAAATCGCCGGCGAAAATCCCGATGAGAAAGTTTTGCAGATCCAGCCCAAAACGCGCAGGTAACAGCGCCGTAAGTTCATCATTTTCGTTGCAGCGGTTCGTATTCATAGAGACAATATCTGGCAGAATTTTTGTGCAGAATAGCGCGGTCGATGTCGCGAGGGAACCAAGGGCGGTTCGCGGACTTGCCCGATGCCTTTGCGGACAGGATAATCAGGACATGAAAAATACCTTTTCTGTCATTGTGGTAGGAGGCGGCCACGCGGGCATTGAGGCAGCGGCGGCGGTGGCGCGCAGCGGCAGCCCCTGCCTGCTGCTCACGCAAAATATCGATACCATCGGCCAGATGTCCTGCAATCCGGCCATTGGTGGTATCGGCAAGGGGCATCTGGTCAAGGAAATCGATGCCCTTGGTGGAATCATGGCGCGTGCCATCGATCGCGCCGGCATCCAATTTCGCATCCTCAATGCGCGCAAGGGACCAGCCGTGCGTGCCACGCGCGCCCAGGCCGATCGCAGCCTATACAAGCTGGCGGTGCGAGAGCTCCTGGAAGAGCTGCCACTGCTACAGATGTTTCAGGGCAGTGTGGGCGATCTGTTGGTAGAAGATGGCAGGATTGCAGGGGTGCGGCTCGAGAATGGCCAAGAATTTTTCGCTCGCGCAGTGATCCTGACCACCGGCACCTTTCTTGCCGGGCGCATCCACATCGGCGATCAAAGTTATCCCGCCGGACGCGCCGGGGACGCCCCGGCCAATGCTCTGGCAGAACGCCTGCGCGCCCTCGGGTTTCCAGTGGCCCGACTGAAGACCGGCACCCCGCCGCGCATCGACGGGCGCAGCATTGATTACTCCGTGCTCGAAATCCAGCCCGGCGACGACCCGGCACCGCCCTTCTCCTTCCTGACGGAGCGCATCGAGGTCGAACAGCGCCCCTGCCACATCACCTATACCAATGCCGAGACCCATCGCATCATCGCCGACAACTTGCAGCATTCGGCCATGTATGGGGGCATATACAATCCAAGGGACCGCGCTACTGTCCCTCCATCGAAGACAAGATCGTGCGCTTTGCTGACAAGGCGTCGCACCAGATCTTTCTCGAGCCCGAGGGGCTGCGCACCCGGGAAGTGTATCCCAATGGGATTTCTACCAGTCTGCCCTTTGCCGTGCAGGAGGCGCTGGTGCGCAGTATGCGCGGCCTCGAAGATGCCGTGTTGCTGCGTCCGGGCTACGCCATCGAGTATGACTATCTCGATCCTCGTGCCCTGACCCGGGAGTTACAGAGCCAAGTTCTGCCGGGGCTTTTCTGCGCCGGACAGATCAACGGTACGACGGGCTACGAGGAGGCGGCAGCGCAGGGGCTCCTGGCCGGAATCAACGCAGCCCGCTGGGTGCGCGATGAGCCGGGCTGGTGCCCGGCACGGCATGAGGCGTATCTGGGAGTGATGGTGGATGATCTGGTCACCCGGGGTCTGGATGAACCCTATCGAATGTTCACCAGTCGCGCGGAATATCGACTGCGCCTGCGGGAAGACAATGCCGACCAGCGACTGACGCCGGTGGGCCGAGAGCTCGGCTTGGTGGATGAGGAACGCTGGCAGCGGTTTGTCGCCAAGCAGGAAGCGCTGCGCAGCGAACGGCAGCGCTTGGAATCCACCCGTATCGGCGAAGATTCTCCGGCGGCACGAAACTTGGCCATGCGTCTGCCTCAACCCCTGCGCCGGGACCACAGCCTGTGGGAGTTGTTGCGTCGCCCAGAGCTGGGTTACGCCGAGCTGCTGGCAGATTGTGGCATCAGCGATCCGTTACCGGTCCCCCTGGCGGGAGTGCTGGAGATTGACTGCAAATATGCCGGCTATGTGCAGCGGCAAGAAGAAGAAGTGGAACGCAATCAACGCTGGGAGAGTATGGAAATTCCGGCTGATCTCGACTTTGCGGTCATTGCGGGCCTGTCGACCGAAGTGCGTCAGCGTTTGCAGCAGCAACAGCCGCGCAGCGTGGGCGAGGCCAGTCGGATTCCCGGGGTGACGCCCGCCGCTGTTTCCCTGCTGTTGATTCACGTGAAACGTCACCACTGGGCGGCGGCAAGTTAGGTGCCTGCCACTGCCTCGATGAATGACAACGCCCTGCGCCAGCGGCTTGATCAGGGGTTGCTCGATATGGGCCTTGACGGGGAAATCGATCCGCTGGCGCGCGAACGACTGCTCCGCTATCTGGAGGAGCTGATGTTGTGGAACCGGACGCATAATCTCACCGCGATCCGAGAACCCGCTGCAGCCATCTATCGGCATTTGCTGGATAGTTTGTCTTTGCTGCCCTTTTTGCCCTCTGGGCGCCCTGTGTACGATATCGGCAGTGGCGCCGGTTTGCCGGGCATCCCTTTGGCCATTGCTCGCCCGCAGCAGTCGTTCGTGCTGGTCGAGCCCGCGGGAAAGCGGGTTGCCTTTCTGCGTCATGTTCTGCCGCTACTGGACCTGGAGCAGGTACGAATCTATCCGCAGCGTGCCGAGGAATTGCGTTACGTCGACCGCATGGTACTGGTCAGTCGCGCCACCGCTGCGCTCGCGGACTTCCTTGTCATGGTAGAGGGTTGCCTGCAGCCAGGGGTCGCGTTCTTGCTCGCCAAGGGGCCAGCTTGGGCGGAAGAACTGCGTGCGCTGCCCGCGGAGTGGGCGGCGCGTTTCGTGGCCCAGCCACTGGCCGTTCCTGGGCAACCGCCACGCTTTGCCCTCTGCGCCGAGCTGGGGGGAACGGGTCTTGCCAGTCACTAGCCGGCTCCGCTGGCAATCGGTATCCTTGCGGAGCAAGGCGGAGAGAGGTAGAGCATGCGGGTTGTGGCCATAGCCAACCAAAAAGGTGGAGTCGGAAAGACCACCACGGCGGTGAATCTCGCGGCGGCGGTGGCGGCGTTGGAGAAGCGCGTGCTGCTGATCGATCTGGATCCGCAGGGCAACGCCAGTACGAGTCTGGGTGCCGATAAAAGTCGTTGGCCCAATGTTTACCACTTGCTTTTGGGTGAAGCCGACCTGTCGGCCGCGCTGCAAGAATGTGGGGTCGTGTCCTTACTCGCCGCAAGCCCGGATCTCGCTGCTCTGGAAGTAGAGCTTGCCGATCAGGAAGGGCGCGAATTGCGTCTGCGCGATGCGCTGCGGGGTACGCAGGGCTGGGATTACGTTTTTATCGACTGCCCGCCGTCGCTGGGTCTCCTGACTCTGAATGCCCTGGTTGCCGCCGATCGGGTGTTGATCCCGATGCAGTGTGAGTATTTCGCCCTGGAAGGCTTGACGCAGCTGCTCGACACCCTTCGCCGGGTGCGCGCTCAATTGCATCCAGGCTTGGAGGTGGACGGTCTCCTGCGTACCATGTTCGACGCCCGCAACCGCCTCTCTGCAGAGGTGAGCGGTGAGCTGGAGCGCCATTTTCCCGAACGCATGTACCGAGTCATCGTGCCCCGCAATGTACGCTTGGCCGAAGCCCCCAGTTTTGGTCAGCCAGTCATCCACTACGATCCACAGTGTGCCGGTGCCGACGCCTACCGGCAGTTGGCGCAAGAGTTTTTGCAACGGGAGCATCGCCCATGAGTAAGAAGCCCGCGGCGCTGGGTCGTGGCCTCGACGCCCTGTTTGCCGGTAACCGGGAGATCAGCACCCTGCGCAATCTACCTCTCGATCTCATCCATCCGGGTACACAGCAGGCGCGTAAACATTTTGACGAGGCCGCGCTCGCGGAGCTGGCCGAGTCCATCCGGGCGGAGGGCGTATTACAACCGATCCTGGTACGTGCCGATGGTGGTGGCGGTTACGAACTGCTCGCCGGGGAGCGGCGTTGGCGCGCAGCGCAGTTGGCCGAACTGAGGGAAATTCCCGCCCTGATCCGCGAGGCCTCCGAACAGCAGGCCCTGGTAATCGGTATCATCGAAAATATTCAGCGTCAGGATCTCGATCCCCTAGAGGAAGCCGCCGCCTTGCAGCGTCTGCTCGATGAGTTCCGTCTGAGTCACGATGCCCTGGCCCAAGCGCTGGGGCGCTCGCGAGCGGCCATCACCAACCAACTGCGCCTGCTGCGTCTCGATCCCTCTTTGGCACCACAACTACGCTCTGGCGCATTGACTGCGGGGCATGCGCGGACGCTATTGTCGCTGCCGCCCGCCGCACAGCGGCAGGCGGCGGCGGAGATCATCGCCAAAGGGATGAGCGTTCGCCAAGCGGAATTCTTGGCCAAAAACGTGCAGGAGCGCGAGAAGCGAGCTCCAGAAGACGTCGATCCTAACCTTGCCGCGTTGCTTGTCCAGCTGGAACAGACGTTCGGACTGCAAGTCCGCATCTCGCTGCGTCGCGAAGGGGGGGAGCTGCGCATTCGCTGGCGCAACGCCGCCGAGGCCGCCGCCCTGTGGCAACGTCTGGGCGTGACGGAAGATTCGGTGCCCCTCTCTTGACCTCGTCCGACGGCGTGTTTAGACTCCCTGCCAATTTGCGGTGAGGCCGATGCCAGAAAAATCAACGATGGCCTCCTGGGCATTTTCGGCCTATGTCGGTCGAGTTGCTGCGTGGGTTTTGGTGTTGGCTTTGCTCGCCGCCGCCGTCTGTGCGTGGGGCTGGAACGCTCGAGAGGCCTGGGCCATTCTCTACGCCGCCTTTTTGAGCGTATTGAACATGCTCATTTTGGGAAGTCGCCTGTTAGCGCTCCCCGCCTCACCGGCTGCCGCCAGCGCGCGGCTGGGTGCGGCGGTGCTGCAGCGCTGGGTGCTCACCATCTTGGGTTTGCTGTTGGCTTTGGCCTGGTTGCACCTGCCGATCATCGGCCTGGTCATCGGGCTTCTGCTCGCACATTTTGTATATTTAGGCTTCATGTTGCGCGAGCGCAGCAAGAAAAGGAGATGAAACGTGGCATCTGGCGACATCGCCCATCACCTGGTCAACTGGACGGTTGGCGAGGGATTCTGGACCTTCGATCTCGATACCATTCTGATTGGCTGGGTGATGGCCGCAATCTTGGTCATTACCTCCATGGTGGTCGGTGCCCGCCTGCAGCGGGGAGCCCCAGCCGGGATGCAGGCCTGGCTTGAGGGGACGGTTGAATTCATCGACAAGCTGGTTACCGATAGTTTTCCGGTGCGTGACCCGTTGATAGCGCCGGTGGCGCTGACGGTGTTCGTGTGGATCCTGCTGATGAACAGTATGGACGTGATTCCTGCCTATCTGCCCGGAGTTGTGGCAAGTTGGTTTGGGCTCGAGCACTTTCGCATTACGCCTACCGTCAATCTGAACACCACCTTTGCGGTCGCCCTGGCGGTCTTCGCACTAACCATTTTTACCAGTCTGCGGGTCAAAGGCTTCGCATACTTCAAGACCTATCTCACTCATCCATTCGGCAAGTACCTGGCGCCCGTCAACATCATCATGACGGCGATTGAGGAGATTACCAAACCTCTGAGTCTTGGTTTACGACTCTTCGGCAACATGTTTGCCGGCGAACTCGTGTTCCTGCTCCTGGCGCTGTTGCCGTGGTGGGGAACGCTGGTCATGGGCGAGGTCTGGTCGCTGTTCGAATCTCTCATCATCATGTTGCAGGCCTTTATTTTCACCGTGCTGACGGTCGTGTACCTGGGCATGGCCAATATGCAGGACCACTAATTCCACTTTTCTGCTTTTATTTTGACATTCTGAGGAGTCTTTACCATGGATGCACATACCATCATCGTTGCAGCGACTGCCATCGCCGTGGGTATCATCTTCGGTGCCGCTGGTCTCGGTTCGGCCATTGGCTGGGGTTTGATCACCTCCAAAACCATCGAAGGCATCACCCGTCAGCCGGAAATGCGTCCGCAGCTGCTGGTAAACACCTTCATCTTTGCGGGCTTGATGGAGTCCTTCCCCTTCATCATTCTGGCTTTTGGCTTCTGGTTCCTCTTCGCCAACCCCTTCGTCGGCTAATGCCCCTGGCCGGCTGAGCCGGCCTCCGTGCAAGAGAGGACATCATGAATCCAGTAAGTATCAATGGGACGCTGATCATTCAGCTGATCACCTTCGTGATCCTGGTGATTTTGCTCTACAAGTATCTTTATGGTCCACTGCGTCGGGTAATGGACGACCGGTCGACGAAGATCGCTGATGGCTTGGCTGCCGCTGAACGGGGTCAGGAAGAGCTCGATCTGGCGCAGAAGCGCGCGGCGGAGATCCTTCGTGAAGCGAAGGAGAAGGCCAGTGA